>DASWEU010000053.1:0-2427 GCA_036394595.1 Burkholderiales bacterium
CCGTGTTCGTGCCGGTCGCGTTCTCGAGCGGCACGGTGGGCGCCATCTACCGGGAATTCTCTCTCACCATCGTCTCGGCGATGCTGCTCTCCGTGTTCGTCGCGCTCACGCTGACGCCGGCCTTGTGCGCCACCATTCTCAGGCCCAGTACAAGAAAACATGATGAAAAAAGGGGGTTCTTCGGCTGGTTCAACCGCCGCTTCGACGGCGCCCGCGACCGGTATGTCGGCGGCGTGCGGGGCGTGGTTGCGCGCACGGGCCGCTTCCTCGCCGTCTATGCGGTGGTGATCGCGGCGGTGGGATGGCTGTTCGTCCACCTGCCCACCTCGTTCCTGCCGAACGAAGACCAGGGATATCTTTTCGTGCAGGTGCAGACGCCGCCCGGCGCAACGCAGGAGCGCACCGGAATCGCGCTCGACGACGTCAGCAACTACCTGCTCAAGGAAGAGAGCAGCACGGTCGCCGCCACGTTCATCGTGAACGGGAACAATTTCGCCGGCCGCGGCCAGAACCAGGGCCAGATATTCGTGCAGCTCAAGGACTGGAGCCAGCGCACTTCGAATGACCTTTCCGTGCAGGCGCTGACCGGCCGGATCTCGCAGCGCTTCGGCTCGTACAAGGATGCGACCATCACGCCGGTCAATCCACCGCCGATCCGCGGCCTCGGCACGTCGTCGGGCTTCGACTTCCAGCTCGAGGACCGCGGCGGCCTCGGCCACGACAAGCTCATGCAGGCGCGCAACCAGCTGCTCCGGATGGCGGCGCAGGACCCGGGCCTCGCGCAGGTGCGCGCCAACGGCCAGGACGACAACCCGACGTTCAAGATCAACGTCGACCGCGAGAAGGCGGCGGCGCTCGGCGTCGCCCTCTCCGACATCGACCAGACGTTCTCGATCGCCTGGGGCTCGCGCTTCGTCAACAACTTCCTCGATACCGACAACCGCATCAAGCGGGTGTACGTGCAGGCCGATGCCCCTTACCGCATGAACCCGGAGGACCTGAACCTGCTCTATGTGCGCAACAACAAGGGTGCCATGGTGCCCTTCTCGTCCTTCGCCACCGGCCAATGGGCCTTCGGACCGCCCAAGCTCGAGCGCTACAACGGCGTGGCTTCGATGGAGATTCAGGGGCAGGCGGCGGCGGGCCGCAGCACCGGGCAGGCGATGGCCTCGATGGAGGCGCTGGCGAAAAAGCTGCCCGCTGGAATCGGATACGAATGGACCGGCATCTCGCTGCAGCAGCAGCTCTCCGGAGGACAGGCGCCGCTGCTCTATGCGCTTTCGATCCTGGTGGTGTTCTTGAGCCTCGCGGCGCTCTACGAAAGCTGGTCGATCCCCATCTCGGTGATCATGGGGGTGCCCTTCGGCGTGCTGGGCGCGCTCGCCGCGGCGACCACCTTCCACATGCCGAACGACGTGTACTTCATGGTGGGCCTGCTCACGACAATCGGCCTGTCGGCGAAGAACGCCATCCTGATCGTCGAGTTCGCGCGCGAGCTGCAGGCCGAGGGCAAGAGCGCTCTCGACGCCGCGGTCCACGCCGCCCGCATGCGGATGCGCCCGATCGTCATGACCTCCATGGCCTTCGGGCTGGGCGTGCTGCCCCTCGCGCTCGCCAACGGCGCGGGCTCGCACAGCCAGAACGCGATCGGCATCGGCGTGCTGGGCGGAATGCTGGCCGCGACCTTCCTGGCCACGTTCATGATCCCGATGTTCTTCGTCCTCGTCACCGACAAGCTCGGGCGCAAGCCGAAGGCCAACCCCGTACCAGCCGCCTCATGAAGAGATTCTTTCTGGTTACTTCAGTGATAACCCTCGCCGCTTGCTCGACAATGCAGCCGGCATACGAACGGCCGGCGGCGCCTGTCGCCGGCGAGTTCCCGGCCGGAGCGGCGTACAAGGACACGCCTGCCGGCGGCAGCCCGGCCGCGGAGATCGGCTGGCGCGATTTTCTGAGCGATCCTCGTCTGCGGCGGCTGGTCGAGATCACGCTCGCGAACAACCGCGACCTGCGCGTGGCGATGCTGAACGTGGCCCAGGTCCAGGCGCAATACCGGATACAGCGCGCCGCGCTCGCGCCGCAGGTGTCCGGGTTCGCCGATGGATCGCATTCGCGCACCCCGGGCAGCCTGTCGAAGAGCGGCACGCCGCTCGTGACCCACGCCTACGAGACGGGCGTTTCCGCCGCGTGGGAGCTCGACTTGTTCGGCCGGCTGCGCAGCCTCTCCGACGCCGCGCTCGAGCAGTACTTCGCTACCGCCTATGCCCGCCAGGCCGCCGAGATCCTGCTTGTGTCCCAGGTCGCCGACCAGTACCTGACGACGCTCGCGTTCGATGAGCAGCTTGCGGTGACGCGGCAAACGCTCGAGACTGCACAGGCCTCGTACACGATCGTCAAGCTGCAGTTCGATACCGGGACGGCGCCGGA
>DASWEU010000054.1:0-23001 GCA_036394595.1 Burkholderiales bacterium
AACAAGGCGAAACCGGCCGCGATCAAGGGGATTTTTCTGAAAAAACTTTCGGTGTCGAGCACGATGGGCGTCGGGGTCAAGGTCGATCCCGCCTCGTTCTCGGCCCAGCAATGACTTTGGTGGCAGTGGCTGTCAAAGACCGCAGGGGTGAGGGGTGAAAAAGAGCCTCGAGCTTAATCCGCAGTTGCCCTGCGCAGACGGCGTTCCTGAGGATTCGGGGTCGCCGGTTTTTGCAACCGTAGTGAAGGAGGCAGACCTTGGGTCTTAATCTGGAGCAGAAGCAGGCGGTGGTCGCGGCAGTCGCGGCCCGGCTGGCATCCGCACAGGCGGTCATCGTCGCGGAGTATCGCGGCCTGGACGTCGAGCGGGTGACGCAGCTGCGCGCCAAGGCGAGAAAGTCGGGCATGTACCTGCGGGTGTTGAAGAACACGCTCGCGCGCAAGGCAGTCCAGGGCACGCCGTTCGAGAAGCTGGCCGAGAAGATGGTCGGTCCGCTGATCTACGGCATCGCCGCGGATCCGGTCGCCGGCGCCAAGGTGCTGTCCGAGTTCGCCAAGGAAAACGAGCTGTTCGTCATTCGCGGCGGCGCCATGCCGAACGCCATGATGTCCGACCAGGACGTCAAGGCGCTCGCGTTGCTGCCGGGCCGCGAGGAGTTGCTGGCGATGCTCGTCGGCACGCTGCAGGCGCCGATCGTGAAGCTGGTGCGCACCATGAACGAGCTGCCGGGCAAGTTTGTCCGTACGCTCGCCGCGGTGCACGACGCGAAGCAAAAGGCTGCCGCCTAATCCCTCAGGAACCTATTACTAAGTCGGAGAAGACAATGGAACGCACGCAAATACTGGAAGCTATCTCGAAGCTGACCGTCCTCGAGCTCTCGCAGCTCATCAAGGACATGGAAGAGAAGTTCGGCGTATCGGCCGCCGCCGCGGTCGCCGTCGCCGCGCCTGCCGCCGCCGGTGGCGCCACCGCCAAGGCGGAAGAAAAGACCGAGTTCACGGTGATGCTGCTCGCCGCCGGCGACAACAAGGTCAACGTCATCAAGGCGGTGCGCGAAGTCACGAGCCTCGGCCTGAAGGAGGCGAAGGACCTGGTCGATGGCGCGCCCAAGCCCGTGAAGGAAGGCGCCTCGAAGGCCGACGCCGACGCGGTCGCGAAAAAGCTGTTGGACGCCGGCGCGAAGGTGGAAATCAAGTAGTGAGCGATCGAAATTCGTAGGGAACTTCGGAACCGGGCGAGGGTCTAGAGACCCTCCCCGGGTTTCGCTGCGCAAAAGTAGAAGCTTTTAGTCTGAAGTACTTAGGAGCCTAAATGACCTATTCCTTGACCGAGCGCAAACGCATCCGCAAAAGCTTCGCGAAGCGGGCGATCGTGCAAAAGGTGCCGTTCCTCATCGCCACGCAGCTCGAGTCCTACACCGGCTTCCTCCAGGCGCACATGGCGCCCGAGAGCCGGCGTAACGAGGGCCTGCAGGCGGCGTTCACCTCGATCTTCCCCATCGTCAGCCACTCCGGCAATGCGCGCCTCGAGTTCGTCAGCTTCTCGCTCGGCGAGCCGCCGTTCGACGTCAAGGAATGCCAGCAGCGCGGCCTCACCTACGCCAGCCCGCTGCGCGCCAAGGTGCGCCTGGTGATCATGGACAAGGACGCGCCCAAGCCGACCACCAAGGAAGTCAAGGAGCAGGAGGTCTACATGGGCGAGATTCCGCTCATGACCACCACCGGCTCGTTCGTCATCAACGGTACCGAGCGCGTCATCGTCTCGCAGCTGCACCGCTCGCCCGGCGTGTTCTTCGAGCACGACCGCGGCAAGACGCATTCGTCCGGCAAGCTGCTGTTCTCGGCGCGTGTCATTCCCTACCGCGGCTCGTGGCTCGACTTCGAGTTCGACCCGAAGGACATCGTGTTCTTCCGCGTCGACCGGCGCCGCAAGATGCCGGTCACCATCCTGCTGAAGGCGCTCGGCTACACGCCGGAGCGCATTCTCAAGGAATTCTTCGCCTTCGACGCCTTTCACGTCGAGAAGGACCACGTGCTGTTCGAGGTGGTGCCCGAGCGCCTGCGCGGCGAAGTGGCGCGCTTCGACATCAACGACAAATCCGGCAAGACGCTGGTCGCCAAGGACAAGCGCATCACGGTCAAGCACATCCGCGACATGGAGACCGCCGGCCTCAAGCGCATCGCGGCGCCCGACGAATTCTTCCTCGGCCGCACGCTCGCGCACAACGTGGTGAACAGCGACACCGGCGAGATCATCGCCAATGCCAACGACGAAATCACCGAGGAGCTGCTCGGCAAGCTGCGCGAGGCCAAGGTCGGCAAGCTGCAGACCCTGTTCACCAACGACCTTGACCAGGGCCCCTATATTTCGCAGACGCTGCGCGCGGACGAGACCACCGACATGAACGCGGCGCGCGTCGCCATCTACCGCATGATGCGCCCCGGCGAGCCGCCGACGGAAGACGCGGTCGAAACGCTGTTCAACGGCCTGTTTTTCGCCGAGGAGCGCTACGACCTGTCCGCGGTCGGCCGCATGAAATTCAACCGCCGCATCGGCGCGCCGAGCGAATCGAGCTGGCAGCTGCGCCTGCGCGGCATGGGCCTGCCCAAGGAGGCCGAAGAAGACCTGCGCGCCTACTTCAAGCAGGTGCCGGAGCTCTCGGTCAACAAGGTGAGCCTGGAGAACATCGCTGCCGAAGCCGAAGCGCAGGCGATCGTCGACAAGATGTTCCACGACCTCAAATCGAAGGGCATCGACAAGCAGAAGCTCGAGACCAAGATCGAGAACCGCCTCACGCTCAGCCCCAAGGACATCGTCGAGGTGATCCGCATCCTGGTCGAGTTGCGTAACGGCCGCGGCGAAATCGACGACATCGACCACCTCGGCAACCGGCGCGTGCGCTCGGTGGGCGAGCTGGCGGAGAATCAGTTCCGCGCCGGCCTGGTGCGCGTCGAGCGCGCCGTCAAGGAGCGCCTGTCGCAGGCGGAGTCGGAAAACCTGATGCCGCACGACCTGATCAACGCCAAGCCGATCTCGGCCGCGATCAAGGAGTTCTTCGGCTCGAGCCAGCTGTCGCAGTTCATGGACCAGACCAACCCGCTGTCCGAGATCACGCACAAGCGGCGCGTCTCGGCGCTTGGACCGGGTGGCCTGACCCGGGAACGAGCGGGATTCGAAGTGCGCGACGTGCATCCGACGCACTACGGGCGGGTCTGCCCGATCGAGACGCCGGAAGGCCCGAACATCGGCCTGATCAACTCGCTCGCGCTCTTCGCGCGCACCAACCGGTACGGCTTCCTCGAGACGCCGTACCGCAAGGTGAAGGACAGCAAGGCGACCAGCGAGATCAACTACCTCTCGGCGATCGAAGAGGGCAACTACGTCATCGCGCAGGCCAACGCCTCGCTCGACAAGTCGCTCAAATTGACCGACACCCTGGTGTCGTGCCGATTCAAGAACGAGTTCGAGCTCAAGTCGCCCGAGGAAGTGCAATACATGGACGTGGCGCCTTCGCAGATCGTCTCGGTGGCGGCCTCGCTCATCCCGTTCCTCGAGCACGATGACGCCAACCGCGCGCTGATGGGCTCCAACATGCAGCGCCAGGCGGTGCCCTGCCTGCGGCCGGAGAAGCCGCTGGTCGGCACCGGCGTCGAGCGCACGGCGGCGGTCGATTCCGGCACCTGCGTCATCGCATTGCGCGGCGGCGCGGTCGACTACGTCGACGCCAACCGCATCGTGGTGCGCGTCAACGACGACGAGACGCTCGCCGGCGACGTCGGCGTCGATATCTACAAGCTGACCAAGTACACGCGCTCCAACCAGAACACCAACATCAACCAGCGCCCGATCGTGAAGCAGGGCGAAAAGATCGCCAAGGGTGACGTGGTGGCCGACGGCGCCTCGTCCGACCTGGGCGAGCTCGCGCTCGGCCAGAACATGATGGTGGCGTTCATGCCGTGGAACGGCTTCAACTTCGAGGACTCGATCCTGATCTCGGAGCGCGTAGTGGCCGAAGACCGCTTCACCTCGATCCACATCGAGGAGCTGACGGTGGTCGCCCGCGACACCAAGCTCGGGCCCGAGGAAATCACGCGCGACATCTCGAATCTGTCCGAGGCGCAGCTGGCGCGCCTGGACGAGTCGGGCATCGTCTACATCGGCGCCGAAGTCGAGGCGGGCGACGTGCTGGTCGGCAAGGTGACGCCCAAGGGCGAGACCCAGCTCACGCCGGAAGAGAAGCTGCTGCGCGCCATCTTCGGCGAGAAGGCTTCCGACGTGAAGGACACCAGCCTGCGGGTGCCCTCGGGCATCTCGGGCTGCGTCATCGACGTGCAGGTGTTCACGCGCGAAGGCATCGAGCGCGACAAGCGCAGCCAGTCGATCATCGAGGAAGAGCTCAAGCACTATAAAACCGACCTCGCCGACCAGATGCGGATCGTGGAAAGCGACACCTTCGAGCGCCTCGAGCGCCTGCTGACGGGCAAGACCGCCAACGGCGGACCGAAGAAGCTCGCCAAAGGCACCAAGATCGGCAAGAGCTACCTCGAGACAGTCGAACGCTACGACTGGTTCGACATCCGCCTCGCCAACGAGGAGGCCGCGGCGCAGGTCGAGGCGCTGAAGGAATCGATCGCGCAGAAGCGGCGCGAGTTCGACGCCATGTTCGAGGCCAAGCGGAAGAAGCTCACGCAGGGCGACGAGCTGCCGCCGGGCGTGCTGAAGATGGTCAAGGTGTACGTGGCGGTGAAGCGCCGCCTGCAGCCCGGCGACAAGATGGCCGGCCGCCACGGCAACAAGGGCGTGATCTCGAAGATCGTGCCGGTGGAGGACATGCCGCACATGGCCGACGGCACGGCGCTCGACATCGTGCTCAATCCGCTCGGCGTGCCCTCGCGCATGAACGTCGGGCAGATTCTCGAGACGCACCTCGGCTGGGCGGCCAAGGGCCTCGGCCTCAAGCTCGGCGAGCTGCTCAAGGCGCAGCAGAAGCTCGCCGAGATCCGCAAGCTGCTCGAGCGCATCTACGGCGGCACCAGCCGGGACGAGGACGTGGCGCGCATGACCGACGAGGAAGTGCTGCAACTCGCCTTCAACCTCAAGGCTGGCGTGCCGTTCGCCACCCCGGTGTTCGACGGCGCCTCGGAGGCCGAGATCATCACCATGCTCGAGATGGCGGGCTTGCCGCAGTCCGGGCAGGTGAATCTGTTCGACGGGCGCACCGGCGAGGGCTTCGACCGCCCGGTGACGGTGGGCTACATGCACATGCTCAAGCTGCACCACCTGGTCGACGACAAGATGCATGCGCGCTCGACTGGGCCGTACAGCCTGGTGACGCAGCAGCCGCTCGGCGGCAAGGCGCAGTTCGGCGGGCAGCGCTTTGGCGAAATGGAAGTGTGGGCGCTGGAAGCTTACGGCGCCGCGTACACGCTGCAGGAGATGCTGACGGTGAAATCCGACGACATCACCGGCCGCACCAAGGTGTACGAGAACATCGTCAAGGGTGACCACAAGATCGACGCCGGCATGCCCGAGTCGTTCAACGTGCTGGTCAAGGAAATCCGCTCGCTCGGCATCGACATCGACCTGGAGAGGTACTAATGAAAGCCCTTCTTGAGCTTTTCAAGCAGGTCCAACAGGACGAGGAGTTCGACGCGATCAAGATCGGGCTGGCCTCGCCCGAGAAGATCCGCTCGTGGTCCTACGGCGAGGTAAAGAAACCGGAGACCATCAACTACCGGACCTTCAAGCCGGAACGCGATGGCCTGTTCTGCGCCAAGATCTTCGGGCCGATCAAGGACTACGAGTGCCTTTGCGGAAAGTACAAGCGCCTCAAGCACCGCGGCGTGATCTGCGAAAAGTGCGGCGTCGAAGTGACGCTCGCCAAGGTGCGCCGCGAGCGCATGGGTCACATCGAACTCGCTTCGCCCGTGGCCCATATCTGGTTCCTGAAATCTCTCCCTTCCAGGCTGGGCTTGGTTTTGGATATGACCCTCCGGGACATCGAGCGCGTGCTGTACTTCGAGGCCTACGTCGTCACCGACCCGGGCCTCACGCCGCTCAAGCGCTGCCAGCTCCTGACCGAGGATGACTACCTCGCCAAGGTCGAGGAGTTCGGCGACGACTTCTCCGCCTCGATGGGGGCCGAAGGCATCCGCGCGCTGCTGCGCGCCATCGATCTCAACAAGGAGCTCGACAACCTGAGGAAGGAGCTCGAGGCGACCTCCTCCGACGCCAAGATCAAGAAGTACGCCAAGCGGCTGAAAGTGCTGGAGGGCTTCAAGGCCTCCAACATCAAGCCCGACTGGATGATCATGGAGGTGCTGCCGGTGCTGCCGCCGGAGCTGCGCCCTCTGGTGCCGCTGGACGGCGGCCGCTTCGCGACTTCAGACCTGAATGACCTGTATCGCCGGGTCATCAACCGCAACAACCGCTTGAAGCGGCTGCTGGAACTCAAGGCGCCCGAGATCATCGTGCGCAACGAGAAGCGCATGCTGCAGGAAGCGGTGGATTCGCTGCTCGACAACGGCCGCCGCGGCAAGGCGATGACCGGCGCCAACAAGCGCCCGCTCAAATCGCTCGCCGACATGATCAAGGGCAAGGGCGGCCGCTTCCGCCAGAACCTGCTCGGCAAGCGCGTCGACTACTCCGGCCGCTCGGTGATCGTGGTCGGTCCGCAGCTGAAGCTGCACCAGTGCGGCCTGCCGAAGAAAATGGCGCTCGAGCTGTTCAAGCCGTTCATCTTCAACAAGCTCGAGCTGCTCGGCCTCGCCACCACCATCAAGGCCGCCAAGCGCCTGGTGGAGCAGGAAGTGCCCGAGGTCTGGGACATCCTCGAGGAAGTGATCCGCGAGCACCCGGTAATGCTCAACCGCGCGCCGACTTTGCACCGCCTCGGCATCCAGGCCTTCGAGCCGGTGCTGATCGAGGGCAAGGCGATCCAGCTGCATCCGCTGGTGTGCGCGGCGTTCAACGCCGACTTCGACGGCGACCAGATGGCTGTACACGTGCCGCTGTCGCTGGAAGCGCAGATGGAGGCGCGCACCCTGATGCTCGCCTCGAACAACGTGCTTTCCCCGGCGAATGGCGAGCCGATCATCGTGCCCTCGCAGGATATCGTGCTCGGCCTGTACTACGCCACGCGCGAGCAGATCAACGCCAAGGGCGAGGGGATGAGCTTCGCGGACCTCGCCGAGGTTCACCGCGCGTACGACTCGCGGCAGGTGGACCTGCACGCCCGGGTCTGGGTGCGCATCAAGGAGAAGGAGCTCGCCGAGAACGGCGACGTCAGCGAAAAGATCACGCGCTACGAGACCACCATCGGCCGCGCGCTCCTCTCGGAGATCCTGCCCGCCGGGCTGCCGTTCTCGCTGCTGAACAAGGCGCTGAAGAAGAAGGAGATCTCGCGCCTGATCAACGTCGGCTTCCGGCGCTGCGGGCTGCGCGAGACGGTGATCTTCGCCGACAAGCTGATGCAGCAGGGCTTCACCATCGCCACCCGGGCGGGCATCTCGTTCGGCGTGCACGACATGACGATCCCGGCGCAGAAGCAGGAGCTGATCCGCGCCTCGGAGGCCGAGGTGAAGGAAATCGAGAACCAGTACACCTCGGGCCTGGTGACCGCCGGCGAGCGCTACAACAAGGTGGTCGACATCTGGTCGCGCTGCGGCGACCAGGTCGGCAAGGTGATGATGGAGCAGCTCGGCTCGGAAACGGTCGAGAACCGCCATGGCAAGACGGTCAAGCAGGAGGCATTCAACTCCATCTACATGATGGCCGACTCCGGCGCGCGCGGCTCGGCGGCGCAGATCCGGCAGCTCGCCGGCATGCGCGGCCTGATGGCCAAGCCCGACGGCTCGATCATCGAGACGCCGATCACGGCCAACTTCCGCGAAGGCCTCAACGTGCTGCAGTACTTCATCTCCACCCACGGCGCCCGCAAGGGCCTGGCGGACACGGCGCTGAAGACGGCCAATTCGGGCTACCTGACGCGGCGCCTGGTCGACGTTACCCAGGACCTGGTGGTGACCGAGGACGATTGCGGCACGACCAACGGCGTGTCCATGAAGGCGCTGGTCGAGGGCGGCGAAGTGGTCGAGGCTCTCCGGGAGCGCATCCTCGGCCGCACGCTGTCGATCGACCTGATCCATCCGGAGACGCAGGACGTGCTGTATTCGGCGGGCACCCTGATCGACGAAGAGGGCGTCGATGCCATCGACAACGTCGGCATCGACGAGGTCAAAGTTCGCACCGCGCTCTCCTGCGATACGCGCTGGGGCGTGTGCTCGAAATGCTACGGGCGCGACCTCGGCCGCGGTTCGCCGGTGAACGTTGGCGAAGCGATCGGCGTGATCGCCGCGCAGTCGATTGGCGAGCCCGGCACGCAGCTCACCATGCGGACCTTCCACATCGGCGGCGCGGCTTCGCGGACCGCGGTGCAGAGCAACGTCGAGGCCAAGTCGGCCGGCACGGTGCGCTTCACCGCCACCATGCGCTACGTCTCCAACGCCAAGGGCGACAAGGTCGTGATCTCGCGCTCCGGCGAGGTGACCATCGTCGACGACAACGGCCGCGAGCGCGAGCGCCACAAGGTGCCGTACGGCGCGCTGCTGCTGGTGGCCGACGGCGACACGGTGCGCGCGGGCAAGTCCCTCACCAACTGGGACCCGCACCATCGCCCGATCATCACCGAGTACGCGGGCACGGTGAAGTTCGAGAACGTCGAGGATGGCGCCACGGTCGCCAAGCAGATCGACGACGTCACGGGCCTCTCCACCCTGGTGGTGATCGACGCCAAGCGCCGCACCGCGGCGACCGGCAAGGGCGTGCGCCCGTCGGTCAAGCTGATCAACGAGGCGGGCGACGAAGTGCGCATCGCCGGCACCGACCACGCGGTCAACATCAGCTTCCCGGTGGGCGCGGTCATCGCCGTGCGCGACGGGCAGCAGGTGCAGGTCGGCGAGGTGCTGGCGCGCATTCCGCAGGAAGTCTCGAAGACGCGCGACATCACCGGCGGCCTGCCGCGGGTGGCGGAGCTGTTCGAGGCGCGCTCGCCCAAGGACGCCGGCATCCTGGCGGAAGTCACCGGCACGGTGAGTTTCGGCAAGGACACCAAGGGCAAGCAGCGCCTGGTGATCACCGACATGGACAAGCAGGAGCACGAATACCTGATCGCCAAGGACAAGCACCTGCTGGTGCACGACGGCCAGGTGGTCAACAAGGGCGAGATGATCGTCGACGGCCCGGTCGACCCGCACGACCTGCTGCGCCTGCTCGGCATCGAGGAGCTGGCGCGCTACATCATCGACGAGGTGCAGGACGTCTACCGCCTGCAGGGCGTGAAAATCAACGACAAGCACATCGAGGTGATCGTGCGCCAGATGCTGCGCCGCGTGGAGACGGACGAACCGGGCGACACGCCGTTCATCCAGGGCGAGCAGGTCGAGCGCGCGGAGCTGTTCGAGGAGAACGAGAAGGCGGAGAAGGCGGGCAAGAAGCCCGCCACCTACCGCAACATCCTGCTCGGCATCACCAAGGCGTCGCTGTCGACCGATTCGTTCATCTCGGCGGCCTCGTTCCAGGAGACCACCCGCGTGCTGACCGAAGCCGCCATCATGGGCAAGCGCGACGACCTGCGCGGGCTGAAGGAAAACGTGATCGTCGGGCGCCTCATCCCGGCGGGCACCGGCCTCGCCTATCACAACATCCGCAAGGCCCAGGCGGCCGAGCCGGTGCTGGCGGAAATCGCGCCTGCTGCGCCGGCCGAACCGGCGCCGCAAGCCGAGGCTACGGCGGGGGGATCCTGAGGTAGCGTCGCGCCGACATGATCGGGCCCGACTTCGTCGCGCCCGATTCTCTGATCGGCGTCCGGCGCCAGCAGACCAACGCTGGTCGCTGGGCAGGCGAGGGCTGGCCGCGGTTCCGCGACGCGCTCGCTGCACAAGGCGTCGAATTGCTCGAGGAACCCTCGACGCGCGGCATTTTTGCCACCGACGCCGGCGGCACCGCCCATGGCATGCCGCACGGGGTGGTCATCGCCCGCAGCGCCGGACAGATATCCCTGTTGTTGAAAGCCGCCCAGCACCATCGAGTACCGGTGACGGTGCGCGGCGGCGGACTGACCACCGAGGGCGAGTCGGTGGCCTACGGCGGCGTGCTGCTCGACATGACGGGGATGAGCCGCGTCGTATCCGTCGATGAGCAAAAACTGGAAGTCCGGACCGAGGCCGGGATTTTCTGGGCCGCCCTGGCCGAGCATTTGCGCCGCTCAGGGCTCGACTATCTTTCGGCACCGCTCAATCTCACGTCATCGGTCGGCGGCACGCTCGGCGTCGGTGGCATCGACGTCAACTCGCCGCAACTCGGCTGCAGCGCCGACCAGGCGCTCGCCCTGCAGGTGGTGACGCCGACGGGCGAGATCGTCGAATGCTCGGACGCGCAGAATGCGGAGCTGTTCCAGCGCGCGATCCTCGGCTACGGGCAGTTCGGCGTCATCACCGAGGCGACCTTGCGCGTGCGCCGCTACACGCCGCTACGCATGCGCTACTACTACTACACGTCGCTGCGCGCCGCCATCGAGGACCTGCAGATGCTTGACGCGGGCGAGGCGTCGGACTATTCCGGCATCCTGACGATGATGGACAAGGCGATCACCCTGCTCGCGGCATTTGATACGGATGAACGGGAAAGGAATTTTGAAGAAAAGTTCTTAAAGAAAATCAAAGGACAAAAAGAAACAGTCTTCGCCCTCCGCATGGGGCTCTACTACGCGCTGCGGCCCTGGCGGCTAGGAGAAGCGATATTTTTGTGGAAGCGAAAAAACCGCCTGTTTCCCGAGTTTCATCGCCCGGAATTCCATCGCGACGGGAGGATGCTCGACCGCACGGTGGTGTTCTCGCGCGCCGTCTGGAAGCACTGGGGCGGCCGGCAGATGGTGATCCCTGACCTCGCCACCTCGGCAGCGAAGTTCGCGGCCGCGGTGGAGCGTGGCAACGCCGTATGCCGTAAATATTTCCCCTATTACACGCTCTACTGCGTCGGCATCCGGCTGCGCGAAGAGCACCGACCACATTATGAGCTGTCGTGCATTCCGCCGGACGCGAGCGGCCGGGCCTACGGCTGCGAGTTCGAGCCGGTGCTCGGCGACGCGCTCTACAGCCGCGACAGGCTGCAGTCGTTCAAGAACGAGATCTACGACATCGGCGTCGAGCTCGGCGCGAGCTATTACCGCTTCGGCGGCATGATGAAGGGCTACATCCGCCGCGTCTTCGGCGACGCGCTGGTCGAGCGCCACCTGGCGATGAAGCGCGCGGCCGACCCGGCGATGATCCTCAACCGCGATGTGATATTTTGAGTTCCATGGGCCACCACGATTGCAGCGGCTGCGGACTGTGCCTGCTGGTCTGCCCCGTCTGGCACGAAACGCGCGACGTGCGCCTTGCGCCCAAGGGCCGCGCCAAGGCGATCCAGCACGGCGCGGGCCGGGCCGAGCTTGCGGCGTCGGTGGCCGGCTGCACCCTGTGCGGCGCTTGCGAGCCAGCCTGCCCGGTGGAACTTCCGCTGGTCGACATGGTGATGGAGCTGAAGAGGGGGGAGGCTTTCCCTCTTTCACGCAAGCCTTTTTTCTTCAGAACCGGAAAGCTGCTGCTGCTGGCAGGCCGTGCATTGAACGCAGACCCGGACCGGCGCGCACGGACGCTCGCCTTGCTCGAGGGTCATCAACTGGTTGAAGACGATGGCCCCGACGTCGTCGCTGCCATCGAGGCCGGAACCGGGCTCTCTGATGTGCGACTCGAGTCTTTCCTCGCACCGCTGCGCAGGGCGCGGCGGCTGGTGGTCGCCGAGGGGATCCTGCTGCGGGCGCTGCGGCGTTGGCTTCCCGGCGCGTCCCTCTCGGGGCTCGGCGAGGCCTTGCTCCCGGCGATCGGCGGCAAGCTTCGAGCGGGCGACCTCTACGTCATCGAATCGCGGGCGTTCAACCTCGACCAGTCCCGCCTGGTGGGGCGCTATGACGCGCTGCGCGCCGCCTCGGGCTGCCACATGAATCTCGACCTGCAGCGCATCGCGCTGCCCGCCGCCGGACAGGCGCGCTGGATCCTCGAGGGGCGCGCGGTCGAGCGCATCGTGGTGGAGGACCTGGGCGAGCGTGCGGCGTTCGCGTTTGCCGGGAAGCCGGTGTTGCATCTTGCGGAGCTCGCGTGAGGACCGCCGACGTCGTCATCGTCGGCGCGAGCCTGTCCGCGGCCGCAGCGGCCAAGCGCCTGGTGGATGCCGGGCTCGAGACGGTGATCCTCGAGCGTCTCGAACTGCCGCGCCACAAGATCTGCAGCGGCATCCTCTCGCCGCGCGGGCACCGCTTCCTGCTCGAGAACTTCGGGCCGCTGCCGCGCGAGGCGCTGCACGAGCCGACGTCGTGCCGCGGCGTCACCTTCCACTTCCCCAGCATGGTGTCGATGAGCATGGATTTCTTCGGCGGCACCACGCCCCACCTGCATCGCAAGTTTTCGGACCACTGGGCGATCAAGCAAAGCGGCGCCGAGGTGCATGACCAGACCTCGTTCGCGGGGCTGGAGGACAAGGGCGATCATGTGGTCGTGCAGGCGAGGCGGGAAGGAAAAGATTTTCTTTACAAGGCAAAAACGGTGATTGGCGCCGACGGGCCGAGCTCGCTCGTCATCCGCTCGATCTACCCGGACTACCCGAAGAGAATCCCATGGTTCTTCGTCGGCCAGAAGTTCCACGATATCGTCGATTGCCCGCTCGATCCGCAGTATTTCCATTTCTGGTTCCACCCCGGGCTCGGCCACTACACCTGGAGCCATGCGCGCGACGGCCAGCAAATCGTCGGCGTCGGCTTCAAGCGCGGCGACAATTTCGATGAGCGCCACCGCAACGTGGCGCGCTACCTGCGGGAAAAGCACGGCGTGCAGCTCTCGGAACATACCCGCCACGAGGGCTGCGCCGAGAACTTCGGCCCCTCGCTGATCAACCGCTACGTGTTCGGCAAGGGCAATGTGCTGATCACCGGCCAGGCCTCGGGCTTTCTCAACATGATCGGCGAAGGCATGAGCTGCACGCTGCACTCGGGCGCACTCGCCGGCGAGGCGGTGGTCGAGGCGCGCCAGCGCGACCGTCCGGTGCAGGAGGTCTACCGGCGCATGGTGGCCTCTGAAGTGCGGCGCACCACCGACCAGTGGAACCCGCTGAGGATCATGTTCGGCAAGCCGCACGAGGCCGATTTCCCGGCAGCGCTGATGCAGCTTTCCTGGCGCGAGCGCATCCTGGTCGTGCGCGATATCTGGAACTTCCTCCTGCTCTACAAGGAATTCAAGTGGGGGCGGCAGATCGCTCTCGCCGCCGCCCAGCGGCTGGCGGCAGCAGGCTACCCCGGCGGACGGTGGCGGTAGCGGACTAGCGCAGCCAGCGGCCGGCGATCAGCAGGCCCATGGCGATCGCGACCGCCAGCGACGAGGCGGCGATGATCCAGCCGGCGACGCGCGGGTGGGTTTCGACCAGGAGATCGAGCGGCGTCCTCATCCGCTCGCTGTCGGCCGGCACCAAGGTACGGGTGGAGACCCAGCGGTTCATCCGTTCCTGCAGCGTGGCCAGGGCGTTCGGCCGGAATATCGCCATCAGTCCAAGCGCAACCGAGACTGCGCAACCGGCGACCAGCAGCCACCGCGCGCTCTCGACCCCCAGGGCAGTGACGAATCTCGGGTCGGCAAGCGACAGCGCGGCGCGCGGCACCTGTACCCGTATGACCAGGAAATAGCCGGCGATGGCCCCGCCGGCGACCAGGAACAGACCCAGCAGTCTGGACGGCCGCAAGCCCTCGCGCGGCACTTCCAGCTCGCGCGTTGCGCGGCGCGTGGAAATCCACCGATTCATCGAGTTGATGAACCCGATCGCCGCCGCTGTGCGCAGCAGCAGCGCGCAGCCCAGCGCGAGCCCGCCGAGGCTGCCAACCAGCACGAACAGCATCAGGAACGGGATCAGCAGCTGGTCGATGAGGCGGGCGGCGGCCATTCAGGCGACACTATAATCGAGTCATGGGAGACCTGCGCGAGCTGAGGACCAACGCCGCCGCCGACCGGGCGATGCGCGTCGATCTTGCCGCCGCCTTCCGGCTCGCCGTGCGTCTCGACCTGCACGAGGGGGTCTGCAACCACTTCAGCGCAATGCTGGATGGACGGCGCTTCCTGCTCAATCGCTACGGCCTGCACTGGAGCGAGGTGACCGCCTTGAATCTGCTCGCGCTCGACGCTGGCGGGCGGGTACTGGAAGGCGAAGGCGAATACGAGAAAACCGCCTTCTATATCCATTCGCGCATCCATCTCGCGCATCCGCGCGCCGCCTGCGTGCTGCACACGCATATGCCCTACGCGACGTCGCTCACGCTGCTGGAGAACGGCCGGCTGGAGATGGTCGAGCAGAACGCGCTGCGCTTTGACGACGATATCGCCTACGACGACACCTACAACGGCCTGGTGGTGGACGAGGCGGAAGGCGACCGACTGGCGCGCGCGCTCGGCGCGAAACGCGTGCTGTTCCTCGCCAACCACGGCGTGATCGTGGTCGGCGCTTCGGTCGCGGAGGCTTTCGATGCGCTCTACTACCTCGAGCGCGCCTGCCGCCTGCAGGTGCTGGCGCGCTCGATGCTGGCGAATACCGGCGGCAGGTTGCGTCCGGTGCGGCCGGAGGTGGTGCGCGCGGCCTGCGAGCAGATGCGCACGGACGCGCCCAAGTACGCCGGGGCGCATTTCGACGCCCTCAAGCGCATCCTCGAGCGCGAGGAGCCGGGCTATTCTGGCTAGCGCGCTGCAGCTGCGGCCGGCGGCGGCCGCGGATTTTCCGGCGATCCAGGCGATCTACTCGCACCACGTCATCCACGGCCTCGCTTCGTTCGAGGAAGTGCCGCCGGCGCTCGAGGAGATGCGCCGGCGCCACGCCGATTGCGCGGCGGCCAGCCTGCCCTGGCTGGTGGCCGATATCGGCGCCAGCGTCGCCGGCTATGGCTATTGCTCGCCTTACCGCTCGCGCTCCGCCTACCGCTATTCGCTAGAGGACTCGGTCTACGTGCGGCCGGATGCGCAGGGCAAGGGCGTGGGCAGCGCGCTGCTGCGCGAGCTGATCGCGCGCTGCGAGGCGCTCGGCTACCGGCAGATGATCGCGGTGATCGGCGACAGCGCGAATGCCGCTTCGATCAACCTGCACGCGAGCCACGGCTTCCTGCGCGCCGGCCTGCTGCGCTCGTCGGGCTTCAAGCTCGGCCGCTGGGTCGACAGCGTGCTGATGCAGCGGCCCCTGGGCCGGGGCGACGCCAGCCCGCCCTAGCTTGAGCCGCCGCTACCCGGTCGTCATCGTCGGCGCCGGTCCGGTCGGCGCGGCGCTCGCCGTGGACCTCGGCATGCGTGGCGTCGCCTGCGCGCTGATCGAGAGCCGCGCCGGCGTGCACCGCATTCCCAAAGGGCAGATGCTGGCGCATCGCACCCTCGAGCATTTCCATTTCTGGGGAATCGCCGGCGAGTTGCGGCAGGCGCGTCTCATGCCGGCCGGTTATCCGATCGGCGAAATCACCGCCTACGGCAGCCTGATGAGCGAGTACTGGCAGGCGCCCGCCGGACGCGAGCTCGTCCGCCCCTACTTTTTCCAGGACTACGAGAGGCTGCCGCAATATTGCACGGAAGCCGTATTGCGGCGGAAGCTCGCCACGCTCGCCGGGATCGACGCGCGCCTCGGCTGGACGGCCCGCGCCATCGAACAGGACGGCAGCGGCGCGCGCGTCTCGATCGAACAGGACGGTGGGCCGGGGCGCGAAGTGCTCGAAGCCGACTACGTCGTCGGCTGCGATGGCGCGCGCTCCGTGGTGCGCGAGCAGGCGGGCATCGGACGCGAGGGGACGGATTTCCGCCAGCCCATGGTGCTGGCGGTGTTCCGCTCCCGCGAGCTGCACGAGAGGCTCAAGCGCTTTCCCGAGCGCTCCACCTACCGCGTCATGCGCCCGGGGCTCGACGGCTACTGGATGTTTTTTGGCCGCGTCGACGTGGGCGAAGGCTGGTTTTTCCATGCGCCGCTGCCGCAAGGCGCGCAGCCGGAGCGATTCGACGTCGCTGGCCTGATCCAGGAGGCGGTGGGCGCCCCGGTGCGCTGCGAATTCGACTACGTCGGGTCCTGGGACCTGCGCGTCGCCATCGCCGAGCGCTACCGCGAACGGCGTGTATTTGTCGCCGGCGACGCGGCGCACAGCCACCCGCCCTACGGCGCATTCGGCCTCAACAACGGCCTCGAGGATGCGGTCAATCTGGGCTGGAAGCTCGAGGCTGCGCTCAAGGGCTGGGGCGGCGAGGGGCTGCTTGCTTCGTACGACGCGGAACGGCGCCCGGTATTCAGGGAAATCGGCGAGGACTTCATCGCCGCGCGCATCCGCGGCGATGCGGAGTTCTTCGCCCGGCACGATCCGGCGCGCGACCGCGCCGGATTCGAGCGCGCCTGGAAGGGGCGCGAATCCGACATCGGCACGCGCTTGCTGGACTATGAGCCGAATTACGAGGGCTCGCCCGTCGTCGCCGGACCGGCGGGCGGCAAATGCGGCGCGCACGGGCAGCATCTATTCACGGCTCGCGCCGGGCACCATCTCGCCCCCCAGCGGCTCGCGTCGGGCCGCAACGTCTACGAGGAAATTTCCAACTCGAGCTTCAATTTGCTTGCTGTTGAGATTGAAGAGATGGAATTGAAGGGGTTCGAGGCGGCAGCGCGCTCGCTGCAGGTTCCACTGAAGGTCATTCGCGACAGCGGCCGCGACGGCTGCGCCGCCTACGAGGCCCGCCTGGCGCTGGTACGTCCCGATCAGTTCGTCGGCTGGACCGCCATGCAGGCACCCGGCGACCCGGCAGCGGTGCTGAAGAAGCTAACCGGCCGTTAGGACAACCTTGCCTTTCACCTGGCGCGCCGCCATCTGCTCGAGCGCTGCGGCGGCCTGCGCCAGCGGGAAGGTCTGCGACACATGGGGACGAAGCTTGCCGTCGCGGTACCACTGCCCGAGCTGCTGGATGCTGCGCGCGAATTCGTGCGGCTCGCGGCGCGCGAAGTCGCCCCAGAACACGCCGACCACCGCTGCGCCCTTGAGAAGCGCGAGATTGAGCGGCAGGCGGGGAATGTCGCCGGCAGCGAAGCCCACCACCAGCAAGCGGCCGCGCCACGCGATGGAGCGGAACGCCGGCTCGCTGTAGGGCCCGCCGACCGGGTCGTAGATCACGTCCGCGCCTTTCCCGCCGGTGAGGCTCTTCACCTGCTCGCGCAGATCCTGGGTAGCGTAGTTGATTGTCGCGTCCGCGCCGTGCTCGCGGCACACGGCGAGCTTGTCGTCGCTCGAGGCGCAGGCAATGACGCGCGCGCCGAGCGCCTTGCCGATCTCGATCGCCGCCAGGCCGACGCCGCCAGCGGCGCCGAGCACCAGCAGCGTCTCGCCGGCGCGCAGCGCGCCGCGATCGCGCAGCGCGTGGTCGGAGGTGGCGTATGTGAGAAGGAAAGCCGCGCCGGACTCGAAGGACATGTCCTTGGGCAGCGCCACCAGCCGGGAGGCCTCGGTCTTCACTTCTTCGGCGAACGCGCCGTAGGTGGTGAAGGCGATCACCTTGTCGCCCGGCTTCCAGCCGGTGACGCCGCTGCCGACCTGCTTCACCACGCCCGCGAGCTCGCTGCCCGGCGAGAAAGGCAGCGGCGGCTTGAACTGGTACTTGTTCTGGATGATGAGGACGTCGGGAAAATTGACGCTCGCCGCCTTCATCGTGACCACCACCTCGCCCGGGCCGGCCTCGGGCGAGGGCAGCTCTTCAACCACCAGCGAATCCGGCGGGCCGTACTCGCGGCAGACGACGGCCTTCACTTGCCGGAGCGCGCGGAGAGGCCGCCGTCGATGGTGAGGATGCAGCCGCTGGTATAGGAGGAGCGCTCGGAGGCGAGGAACAGCACGGCCGCGGCAATCTCGTCGGCGCGGCCCGGCCGGCCGAAGGACATCTCGGCGAACAGTTCCTGGTAGCGCGCGCCGTCGCCCAGCAGCGTCTCGGCGCGCTGCTGGTAGAGCGTCAGCAGCCGGTCGGTGGCGATCGGGCCGGGATTGATTCCCACGACGCGGACGCCGTCGGCGTGCGAGGCGCCGCCCAGGGCACGGGTGAAGGCCATCAGGCCGGCATTGGCGGTGCTGCCGGCGATGTAGGCGGCATCCATCTTCTCGCCCGCGGAGCCGATGATGTTGACGATCACGCCGCGTTTTTTCTTCTTCATCCGGCCGTAGATCTGGCGCGAGAGGTTGATGTAGCCGAAGAGCTTCAGGTCCCAGGCCTTGCGCCAGGTGTCCTCTGCCACCTTGAGCAGGTCGCCGCCGGGGATGGCGCCGGCGTTGTTGACGAGGATGTCGAGGTCGCCGGCCCAGTCGGCGAGCGCCTCGGCCGCCCCCTTTTGCGAAAGATCCACCGCCTTCGCCGCAGGCCCGGCGGGGGGATTTCGCGATGCGATCTTGACCAGTGCGCCTTCGGCGGCAAAGGCCTCGGCACACGCGCGGCCAATGCCCTTCGAGCCGCCGGTAACGAGGACACGCTTCCCTTTGAGGTTTAAGTCCATATAGTCTCCACATTATGCCCATGCTCACCACCGACGACGGCGTCCGGCTTCACTACGAAGAGGCCGGCAGCGGTACGCCGGTCGTGTTCGTGCACGAGTTTGCCGGCGATCACCGCAGCTGGGAACCGCAGGTTCGCCATTTCTCGCGTCGCTACCGCTGCATCGCCTACAACGCGCGCGGCTATCCGCCTTCCGATGTCCCGGAGGACTTCGAGCGTTATTCCCAGGCACGCGCGCGCGACGACATCCGCGCGACGCTTGATGCGCTACGCATCGAGCGCGCGCACATCGTCGGTCTATCGATGGGCGCCAACGCGACGCTGCACTTCGGCCTCACCTATCCCCAGCGAGCGCTTTCACTGACCTTCGCCGGCGGCGGCTACGGCTCGCACCCGGCCACGCATGCCCGGTTCCAGGACGATTCCCGCGCCAATGCCGAATTCATCCGCCGTGAGGGCATGGCGAGATTCGCTGCGACCTACGGCCACGGTCCGACGCGGGTGCAATTCCAGAACAAGGATCCGCGCGGCTTCGCCGAGTACAGCGAACAGCTCGCAGGGCACTCGGCGGCCGGGTCGATCAACACGCTGCTTGGCGTGCAGGCGCGCCGCCCGTCCTTCTACGAGATGACGAAGGAGATCGCGCGTCTCGCCGTGCCGCTGCTCGTCATGACGGGCGACGAGGACGAGCCGAGCGTCGAGGCGAGCGTGATGATCAAGCGCTGCGCGCCCGGCGCGGTGCTCGCCGTGCTGCCGAAGAGCGGCCACGGCATCAACCTCGAGGAGCCGGCGCTATTCAACGGGCTGCTCGAAGATTTCTTTCACCAGGTGGAGAGCGGCCGCTGGACGCCGCGCGACGCGCGCGCCGTCGTGGCGTCGATCTACGGCCCGGCGGGGCGGCCATGAGCCTGGTCGTCGAGAAGCGCGGCGCGGTGGGCTGGATCGTCTTCAACCAGCCGCAAAAGAAAAACGCCATCAACGACGCCATGTGGCGCGCCATTCCGGAGGCGATGGGCCGCTTCGACGATGACCCGGGCGTGCGCTGCGTCGCATTCCGCGGCGCGGGAGTCGAGGCCTTCGCCGCCGGCGCCGACATCTCCGAGTTCGAGAAGATCCGCTCGCGGCGCAGCGCCGTCGCCGGCTACGACAAGCTGCTCGACCGGGTGCTGCATTCCATCCAGGACTCGCGCAAGCCCTCGCTCGCCATGATCCACGGTTTCTGTCTCGGCGGCGGCCTCGAGATCGCGTTGGCCTGCGACCTGCGTTACAGCGGCGCCTCCGGGCAGTTCGGCATCCCGGCGGCCAAGCTCGGCCTCGCCTATAACGTCGAGGGCCACAAACGCCTGCTCGAGACCGTCGGCCACGCGCGGGCGCGGGAGATTATGTTTCTCGGCAAGCGCTACGACGCGGGCGCGGCCCTTTCTATGGGCCTGGTTCATCAGGTCTTTCCGGATTCATCCCTGGAAAAGGAAGTGCTTCAGATTACGGAAATTCTTTCCAACAACGCTCCGCTTGCCATCGCCAATTCGAAAACCATCATCGAGGAATACGTGAAATCCTCCGGCAAGCCGGAGGCGAGGACGATGGCGGCGGCCATCGCACGCGCTGCGAAAAGCAGCGACTACCAGGAGGGCAGGCGGGCGTTCATGGAAAAGCGCAAGCCGCGCTTTACCGGCAAATGAAAGCGCTGACGATACGCAGCCTGCGGCTGCGCACGGCGGTGGTGCCGATGAAGCGGCCGGTCGCCACCAGCATTGCGACCGTCTCGGCGGCACCGCTGGTGCTGATCGACCTGCAGACGAATGCGGGCATCACCGGGCGGGCCTACCTGTTTTCGCCGGGTAAGCACAACCTCGCGCCGATCGTGAAGCTGGTCGAAGCGATGGGCGAAATGGTGAAGGGCGATGAAGTCGCGCCTTTCGAGATCGAGCGCAAGCTGCGCGCCCGCTACGCGCTGCTCGGCGTGCATAACATCGTGCTGTTCGCCATGTCGGGCATCGACATGGCGGCGTGGGATGCGCTCGGCCAGGCGCGCGGCCTGCCGCTGGTGCGGCTGCTCGGCGGCGCGCCGCGGCCGATTGCCGCCTACAACTCGAATGGTCTGGGTTTATTGAAGATAAAAGAATTGATCGTCGAAGCCGGGGAGCTGGTCGGGGAAGGCTTCAACGCCGTAAAGCTGCGCCTAGGCAGGCCGCGGGCACGCGACGATCTGGAAGCCTTGCGAGCGGTGAAAAAAGCCATCGGCCGCGACATCACGCTGATGGTGGATTTCAACCAGGGGTTGAGCGTCGCCGAAGCGATCCGGCGCGGCCGCATGATCGACGAGGAAGGCGGCGTGCTCTGGATCGAGGAACCGGTACGCGCGGATGATTTTTCAGGATGTCATCAGGTCAGAAAGGAAGTGCGCACCCCGATTCAGATCGGCGAGAACTTCATGGGGCCGGAGCAGATGGCGCAGGCGCTCGCGGCCGGCGCCTGCGACTACGCCATGCCGGATGCGCAGCGCATCGGCGGTGTCACCGGCTGGATGCGCGCCGCGGCTTTGGCGCAGGGCGCCGGCATGGAGATGTCGAGCCACCTGTTTCCCGAGGCGAGCTGCCACCTGCTGGCGGTGACGCCAACCTGCCATTGGCTCGAGTACGTGGACTGGGCGAATCCGGTGCTGGCGGAGCCGGTCGAGCTGAAGGCCGGCCATGTGCTCATTCCCGAGCGACCCGGCCTCGGCATCCAGTGGAACGAGAAAGCGGTCCGGCGCTACCTCGCCTGATGTTCACGCGGCACTACCCGTACTGGCCGCCGGGGCAGCCCAAGACCCTGGCGCTGCCGCAGACGACGGTCTACGCGAATCTCGCCGCGATCGCCGCGCGCGATCCCGACTATGCGGCGATCGACTACTACGGCCGCCGCATTTCCTACCGCGAGCTCAAGCGCCAGGCCGATGCGCTCGCCGGCTTCCTGCAGAAGCGCTGGGGCGTGAAGAAGGGCGACCGGGTCCTGCTTTACGTGCAGAACAGTCCCCAGTTCGTGATCGCGTTCTACGCCATCGTACGCGCCGACGCGGTGGTGGTGCCGGTGAACCCGATGAACCGTACCGAGGAACTGCGCCACTACGTCGCGGACTCGGACGCCCGCGTGGCGATCGCCGGGCAGGACGTGGCGCCGCAGCTGCAGCCGGTGGAAGGACTCGATCACGTGCTGGTGGCGGCCTATTCGGACTACCTCGATCCGAATACCGACCTTCCCGTGCCGGATTTCGTGCGCGCGCCGGCGCAGGATGCCTCGTGGCGCGAGGCGCTCGCCGCAGGACTCGCGCCCGGACCGCATACGGCGGGACCGGACGACCTTGCGGTCATGCCCTACACCTCGGGCACCACCGGCAAGCCCAAGGGCTGCGTGCACACGCACGCCAGCGTGCAGGCCACCACCGTGCCCTATTTGCACTGGCGCGGCGCCCAGGAGCGCAGCGTGGTGCTGGCGGCGCTGCCGATGTTCCACGTCACCGGCATGCAGGCCGGGATGAACGCGCCGATCCACGCCGGGGCGACGCTGGTGATCCTGTCGCGCTGGGATCGCGACTGCGCCGGTCTCCAGATCGGCCGCGCGCGCGTCACGAACTGGTCGGCCATCACCACCATGCTGGTGGATTTCCTCTCCAATCCGCGCCTCAAGGACTACGACCTGTCGTCGCTGCAGGTGCTGGGCGGCGGCGGCGCTGCCATGCCCGAAGCGATGGCGCGCCAGCTGGAGAAGGTGATCGGCCTTCCCTATATCGAGGGCTACGGCCTCTCGGAGACCATGGCGCCGAGCCACATCAATCCGCCGCACCGGCCGAAGCGCCAGTGCGGCGGCATCCCGTTTTACAACACGGATGCTCGTATCATCGATGTTGAAACCAGGAAAGAACTCTCGGTAAATGAAATTGGAGAAATTATCGTGCACGGGCCCCAGGTGTTTCGCGGCTACTGGAAGCAGCCCGAGGCGACGGCGGAGGCTTTCATCGAGCACGACGGCAAGCGCTTTTTCCGCACCGGCGATCTCGGCTACTACGACGAGGAGGGCTATTTCTTCATCACCGACCGCTTGAAGCGCATGATCAACTGCTCGGGCTTCAAGGTCTGGCCGGCGGAAGTGGAGGCGATGCTCTACGCGCACCCGGCGATCCAGGAGGCCTGCGTGGTCGGGGCGCGCGACGCTTATCGGGGCGAAACGGTAAAAGCTTTCGTCATTCTGAAAAAAAATCTTCCGGAAAAAGTCGCGCCGCAGGACATCGTCAATTGGGCGCGGGAGAAGATGGCCGCCTTCAAGGTGCCGCGCATCGTCGAGTTCGTCGACGCGCTGCCGAAGACCGCCACCGGCAAGATCCTGTGGCGGGAACTGCAGGAAAAGG
>DASWEU010000055.1:0-44018 GCA_036394595.1 Burkholderiales bacterium
CGCCGCGGCGAAGCGCTCGATGCCGAGGCGGTCGGCGAGCCGCGCCTGCGCCTCGACCCAGTCCTCCACCGTGACGACGGGAAAATCCGCGCCCCAGGGCTTGCCGCTGGCCGGGTTGATCGAGGCCGGGCCAGTCGAGCCGAAGCAGCTGCCGAGGTAATTAGAGCCGACGACGAAGAAGCGGTTGGTGTCGAGTGGCTTGCCCGGGCCGACCAGGTTGTCCCACCAGCCGACATTGTCCTTGTCGTCCTGATAAATGCCGGCCACATGGTGGGATGCGTTCAACGCGTGGCACACCAGCACCGCGTTCGAGCGCGCGGCGTTCAGCGTGCCGTAGGTCTCGTAGCTCAGCTCGTAGGAAGGCAGCTCGGCGCCGCTTTTGAGGCGGATCGACTGGTCGAAGCGCGCCTTCTGCGCAACGACGTGCCCAAGCGAATTGTGAGTTGCAACGTTCATGTCTCTTTAGCGGTATTTGTTAGGCGCCCGCAAGCTGACTTCAAATCGGCGCGCGTGAATTATAGCGGCGATCGCAGATGCCGGATACGGGCGAGGCCGACCAGCGCGACGTAGGCGCCGCCGATTCCGATCGCGCAGCCCATGAGAAGGACGTAGGGCAGGCCTTCGACCCCTAATTCCGGCAGGAGCACCGAGGCAATCAGCGCCAGCGTGCCAGCCGCGACGAGGTCGCGACCGGTGGCGCGGTTCGCGGCATACCAGACCGCTTCGTCGGCGAGCGTGGCGGGCGTGCGCAGGCCGTAGAAACGATTCGGCCGCACCATCGCCACCCACAGCGGCATGCCCAGGCCGACGAGCAGGATGCACACCAGCGGAAAAATCAATGGTGCTTCCGTCACGTCAGGCGGTCGATCTCAGCTTCGGAGAGACCGACCTCACGGAGCACCTCGCGCGTGTGCTCGCCCAGGCGCGGCGCGTGGCGCCGGTACTCGGGCGGCGAGGCCGACCACTCCGAGGGCACGGCGAGCGACTTGATCGTCCCTTCGCTCGGGTGCTCGACGGTATCGAGGTAGCCGATCGCCGCGAGGTGCGCGTCGGCAACGATGTCGTCGAGGCTGTTCATGCGCTGCACCGGGATGTCGGCGCGCTCCAGCGCCTCGATCCACTCGGCGGAGCTGCGCTTGCGCAGCTCCGCGGCGACCATGGCATAGGCGGATCCGTAGTTTTTGCTTCTCGCTTCCTGAGTGGAATATTCTTTTTTCAAGAACATTTCCCGCCTGCCGATGACGTCGAAGAAGGCTTTCCACTGCTTGTCGTTGTAGATCAGCGCACACACGTAGCCGTCCTTGGTCTGGTACGGCCGGCGGTCGGGGGCGAGGACGCGGTGGTAGCCCGGCCCGCCCTGCGGCGGCTCGAAGGTGTAGCCGCCGAGGTGATCGCCAAGGATCATCTGCAGCAGGTGCTCGAACATCGGCACGTCGACGCGCTGCCCCTGGCCGGTCTTTTCGCGGTGGTACAGCGCCGCGCTCACCGCGCTCGCCACCTGCTGGCCGACCGAGCGGTCGGCGACGATCATCGGCGCGTAGCGTGGCTCGGCTCCGCTCTGCTTCTGCGACAGCCACGGGATGCCGGCCGCGCCCTGGATCATGTCGTCGTAGGCGGCCTTGGCGGCGTAGGGCCCGCGCTGGCTGAAGCCGAAACACCCCACATAGATGATCTTTTCATTGATGGAACGAATTTTTTCGTAAGACAAATTGAGACGAGCCATCGCCTGGGGGCGCACGTTGTAGACGAGGACATCGGATGTTTTTACAAGACGAAGAAAAGCTTCCAGCGCCGCGGGCTTCTTCAGGTCGAGCACCACCGAGCGCTTGTTGCGGTTGGTGTTGAGGAAGATCGAGCCCATGCCCGGGTTGCGATACGGCCAGGCCGAGCGCATCACGTCGCCGCCGGGCGGCTCGATCTTGATCACGTCGGCGCCGAAATCGCCCAGGATCTGGGTCGCGTACGGCCCCATCACGACGGTCGTCAGGTCGAGGACGCGGACGCCATGCAAGGGTCCTGCCATTGCTATTCCGGCTGGATTCCGGCGAGCTTCACCAGCTTGGCCCAGTGCGCGATTTCGGCCTGGATGAACTTGCCGAGCTCGGCCGGGTTCATCGGCGCGACGTCGACGCCAATGGTGGCGAACTTCTCCTTCACATCGGCTTTCGCCAGCCCGCCGACGGTCGGCGCGTAGAGCTTCTGCACCACTTCGGCCGGTGTCTTCGCCGGCGCCATCAGGGCGAACCAGGCGATCAGCTCGTAGCCGCGCAGCTCCTCGGCGATGGCAGGGAGATCCGGCGCCAGGGGAGTTCTATTTTTGGAGGTGACTGCCAAACCCCTGAGTTTCCCGCCCTTGGCTTGGGCGAGCGCGTTGCCCAGGTCGACGAAGGTGAAGGCGAGCGAGCCGCCCATGGTGTCGGTGATCGCCTGCGGGATGCCTTTATAAGGGACTTCCACCACGTCGAGCTTGCCCATGGACTTCAGCATGGCGAGCGAAACCTGGGAGCCTGCGGAGCCGTAGCCCGCAGAAAAGTTCTTATTTTTGGAAACAGATAAAAATTCCTTCAAATTCTTTGCGGGAAAATCCGGCCGCACCATCAACATGAAGGACGTGGTGCCGAGGCGCGCCACCGGGGCGAAGTCCTTGACCGGGTCGTAGTTGAGTTTCTTGAACAGGCTGACGTTCGCCGCCTGCGGCGTGTTGGTGGTGAGCAGCAGCGTGTAGCCGTCGGGGGCGCTCTTCGCCACTTCGGCGGCGGCGATGGCGCCTTGCGCGCCGGCCTTGTTTTCGACCACGAAGGGCTGGCCGAGCGCTTGCTGCAGCTGGGCGCCGGTGAGCCGCGCCACCTGGTCGGTCGCACTGCCGGCGGGGAAAGGCACCAGCAGCTTGACGGGTTTGGCGGGGTAATTCTGAGGGAAAGAAGAGACGGAAACCAGGAGCAAAAGCAGAAAAGCAAATCGCATCGAACCCCCTAAGCGTTCAATTTGGCGAGCAGGTCGCGCGTCTTGACCGGGTCGGCGGCGCGCAGCACGCGCTGCGCCAGGGTCTGCACGGCGGCGAGATCGGTCTGCAGGATGCGCTCCTTGATCGAGAGCAGCTGCGACGAATGCATGGAGAAATTGCGCAGGCCGAGCCCGAGCAGCAGGCGCGTGAGCTGCACGTCGCCCGCCATCTCGCCGCACACGGCGACCGGCGTGCCGCCGCGCGTCGCCGCCTGGATGGTGCCGGCGACCAGCGCCAGCACCGCCGGGTGCAGCGGGTCGTAGAGGTGCGCCACCGCGTCGTCGGTGCGGTCGATGGCGAGGGTGTACTGGATCAGGTCGTTGGTGCCGATGGAGAGGAAATCGAGGCGCTTGAGGAACATCGGCAGCGACAGTGCCGCGGCCGGAATCTCGATCATGCCGCCGACCTCGATCGCCTTGTCGTAGGCCTGGCCGCGCTCGTCGAGCTGGCTCTTGGCCTGCGCCAGCAGGATGAAAGTCTGGTCGATCTCGTGCGCGTGCGCCACCATCGGCAGCAGGATCCTCACCTTGCCGAATTTGGAAGCGCGCAGGATGGCACGCAGCTGGGTGAGGAACATCTGCGGCTCGGACAGGCAGAAGCGGATGGCGCGCAGGCCCATCGCCGGGTTGGGCATGTTGTGCGAGCCCTCGCCGCCCATCGCCTTGTCGGCGCCGACATCCAGCGTGCGCAGCACCACCGGGCGGCCCTGCATCGCCTGCGCCACCTGGCGGTAGGCCTCGAACTGCTCGTCCTCTTCCGGCAGCTCGGCGCGGTTGAGGAACATGAATTCGCTGCGGAACAGGCCGACGCCCTCGGCGCCGGACTCCAGCACCGCGGCCATGTCCTGCGGCAGCTCGATGTTGGCGAACAGCTCGATCGGCGTGCCGTCGCGCGTCGCCGACGGCGTCTTCTTCAGACGCATGAGCATCTGGCGGCGCGCCTTGATCTCGGACTGGCGCTCGCGGTACTCGGCCAGCACCAGCGGATCGGGGTTGACTACCAGCAGGCCCTGCACGCCGTCGACGATCAGCAGCTCGCCCTCCGAGATGGTGCGGTGCGCGTGGTGCAGGCCGACCACCGCCGGGATGCCGAGCGAGCGCGCCACGATCGCGGTGTGCGAGGTGACGCCGCCGACATCGGTGACGAAGCCGCCGTAGCTGTGGCGCTTGAACAGGATCATGTCGGCGGGCGACAAGTCGTGCGCCACCACGATCAGCTTCTCCTCCTCGGCCTGCGCCGGCGCGGCGAGCGTCTTGCCGCCCGTCAGCGCCTTCAGCACGCGCTCGACCGCCTGCTCGACGTCGCTCTTCCGCTCGCGCAGGTAGGGGTCGTCGATCTCCTCGAAGCGCCGGCCGAGCCGCTCCATCTGCTGCACCAGCGCCCATTCGGCATTGGTGCGCTGCGTGCGGATCATTTCGCGCGGCACCTTGGAGAGGGTCGAGTCGTTGAGAATCATGCGGTGCAGATCGAGGAAGGCCGCCAGCTCGGCCGGCGCGTCGGCCGCGATGTGGCCCTTAAGCGCGACCAGCTCTTCCTGCGCGGCGGCCATGGCGCGGTCGAAGCGCTCGAGCTCCGCGTCGACGGCGTCCGCCGCGACCTCGTAGTGCGCCACCTCGAGGCGCGCGGTGGACACCAGGTGGGCACGGCCGACGGTGATACCGCTCGACACGGCCAGGCCGTGCAGCGCGAAATTCATTCTCCCTCGCCGAAGCGGTCGGCGATCAGCGCGGTCAGCGCCGCGAGCGCGGCCTCCGCGTCGGCGCCTTCGGCCTCGATCAGCACCTCGGCGCCCTTGCCGGCGGCGAGCATCATCACGCCCATGATGCTCTTGGCGTTGACGCGCCGGCCGCTACGCGACAGCCAGATCTCGCACTGGTAGGCGCTCGCCACATGCGTCAGCTTGGCCGCGGCGCGCGCGTGCAGGCCGAGCTTGTTGACGATCGACGCCGCGCTGCTAGGCATCGCAACACTTGTCGCGATTCATGTGCACCACGCCCTCGGCGCCACCGGAAAGCGCGCGCTCGACCGCCGCCTTGATCGAGCCGTTGCGCCCGGTCAGCACGCGCAGCAGCATCGGCAGCGAAACGCCCGCCACGCCTTCGATGCGCCCGTCCTCGAGCAGGCGCGAGACGACATTGCCCGGCGTGGCGCCGAACAGGTCGGTCAGCACCAGCACGCCGTCGCCGGTATCGATGGTGACGAGCAGCTCGCTCGCGCGGTTCGCCAGGTCGTCCGGGTCGTCCTGCCGCCAGACGCTGAGCGTCGCCGCCTGCTTCGGCATGCCGCCGAGGATCTGCGCGGCGCTGTCGAGGATGCTCTTGCCGATCTCGCCGTGCGTCACGATCAGCACGCCGATCATGCGAGCTTCCTTTGCAGCGCGTCGAGGAACATGCCGGCGACGTCGAAGCCGGCCTGGTCCTGGATCTCGCGAAAGCAGGTGGGGCTGGTGACGTTCACCTCGGTGAGCCAGTCGCCGATGATGTCCAGGCCGACCAGCAGCAGCCCGCGCTGGGCCAGCAACGGGCCGAGTGCCGCCGCGATCTCGCGGTGCCGCGCGGTCAGCGGCTGGGCCACGCCGCGCGCGCCGGCGGCGAGGTTGCCGCGCGAATCGCCCGCCTTGGGAATGCGCGCCAGACAATGCGGCACCGGCTGGCCATCGATCAGCAGCACGCGCTTGTCGCCGTCGCGGATCTCGGGGATGTAGCGCTGCGCCATCACGCTGCGCTCGCCGAGCTCCGTGATGGTCTCGACGATGACATTGCGGTTCGGCTCGTCGTGCTTGACGATGAAGATGCCGTGCCCGCCCATGCCGTCCAAGCGCTTGAGCGCCACGTGACGCTGCTCGTCGATGAACTGCTGCAGCTTGGCCATGTCGCGCGTGGCGAGCGAAGGCGCGGCGAATTTGGAGAATTCGGCGATGGCGAGCTTCTCGTTGTGATCGCGGATCGCGCCCGGCCGGTTGAACACGCGCGCGCCCTGCCGCTCGGCTTCCGACAGCAGCCAGGTGCTCGCCACGTACTCCATGTCGAACGCCGGGTCCTTGCGCATCAGCACCGCGTCGAAGGCCTGGAGCGGCCGCTCCGCCGTCTCGTGCGGGCGATACCAGTCCTCGTCGTTATCGGTAAGGCTGAGACGGGTGACGCGCGCCGCAACCTCGCCCTTCCAGAAAATATTGCCTTGTTCAGAGACAAAAACCGCGTGGCCGCGCTTCTGCGCGGCGCGCATCATGGCTACGGTCGTGTCCTTGTACGCCTTGAGCGACCCGAGCGGGTCGATGACGAAAAGAAACTCCAGGCGCGCCTACTTGCTCTGCGAGGTCATGAAGTCGATCGCGGCGCGCAGCTCGGCCTCGGAGAGCGAAGTGCCGGCCCTGGGCGGCATCGCGCCCTTGCCTTTGGTCACCGACTGCAGCAACGCGGCGGCGCCGGTCTTGATGCGTGGCGCCCAGGCCGCCTTGTCGCCGAGCTTGGGCGCGTTGGCGACGCCGCTCGCGTGGCAGGCCATGCACACGCTGTTGTAGATCGACTTGCCGTCGGCCGGGCCGGCCTTGGCCACGGCAGTCTTCGCCGGCGCGGCCGGCGCGCCCGACATCACCGGCCCGAACTCCACGCGCCCGACCGGCTGGATGCGCGAGGCGATGGCATCGGCCGTGAGCGCGCCCGGATCGGCGTGCGGGTGACCCAGGACCAGCTGCACCAGCAGCACGATGCCGAAGATCGGCACCAGGAACGACGCCAGAATGACGACAATCAACTGCTGCGGAGTCTTGATGAAGGACGAATGCTCGTCGTGGTCGGCAGAGGTTGACATGAAGGTCGTTGGCCTCGGTAAGCGATAAAGGTATGATTTTAGCTTGTAAAAGCGCCCGTAGCTCAGCGGATCAGAGTATTGGCCTCCGAAGCCAAGGGTCGTGGGTTCGAATCCCGCCGGGCGCGCCAGATCAGCAAAGGCCGGCGTCCGCTGGCGCCGGCGTCAACGACCGTCGGCGACGTTGAGCGTCTGTGAAGTGCGCTGTTCTCGAGGCTTATTCAGCCACTCTGGAAGCAACTTTGCCCGTCGCGCGGCGACGGCAGGCGCGCTTCGCGCATACCAGGCGTCAGCGCCGGGCGCTTTGCCGACGAATTGCGCGTTCTCGTCCATTTTCCGAAAGTTGCGGTCTTCGAATTCGGATTTTCGGATGGCACGAAACATGGTGCGCGGCTTCAAGCTGAAGCCCGTGGTGGCGGTAGCCGTAAAAACCTGCGCATAGTACGAAGGTCCGGCGGCGACCGAAGCCTCCAGGAAGTCGGTGGAATAAGCGAGGACCATGAAGGTGTGTTGCCCGGGCTTCACCGCGTAGGCGAGCTTGGTACCAGGGTTGATGATACCGATGAACTTCGTTTCCGCAGCGGTGACGTCGTAGAGCGAAGCAGAGGCTTCCGTCGTTTCGGTGGAAGCGGTGTCCCTGACGAAGATGATCAGCGCTTCGCCTGCTCCCGCTTGCGGCGGCTGGTCCTGTCTCGCCATCATGCTGAGTTTCGCGCAGGCTGTCAGCAGCACCGGCAACACGCCGAGCGCAAGCAACAAGAGGAATCTTACGCGTTGCTTCATGGCTCCCCGCAGTTAGAGCGTCGCCGTCGCTATTTCTTCAGTGTCACCACCGTACCGCGCAGGGCCACGCCGGCCATGATGGTACCTGCTCCGCACAGGTACTCCGTGGCGCTGGCGAAGCTGGCGCCTTTATAGACGCTCGTGATGTTGATGACGGCATTGCCGCCCTGGTGGCGCGCGCGCTCCTGCAGCGAGATGGCGGCGCTGATGAAGGCAACGGCACAGGCCTCCGCATCCGACTTGTTGGAGCTGTTGGTCTTCTTGTTGGAGATGTAGACGCCGAGATTTCTCTCGACCGCCCGCGTACTCTTGCTCCCGAAATACAGGGCGATGTCCGGCTTCACGTTGTTCCGCAAGGACGCGCCCTTCTCCAGAGCGTCCTTGATCGCGAAATGCACCTTGTCGTCTCGCGCATGGGCGCCAGACACACCGCACGCGGCAGCGGCCGCGACGAGCAATGGAGCGAGCAATCTCATACCGGGTAGCGTGCGCCTCCGAACCGTACGGCCCAATAATACGCTTGGGTGGTCTACTCCGTCGCTTCGACTTTCTGATCCGATGTCGCAAATACATAGGCGATGCCGATGCCGACCATCACGCTTTGGTCGCGCCTGACCAGCGGACTATTGGAGAAAGTCGCGCCGCTCAGCGTGTCGTAGCGCAGGAAGGCGCCAATCCAGATCCGGTCGACCTTGCGCGATAGCGCCGCGAGGGCCATCGCGCCCGAGTAGCCGCCGTGCGCGTCGTAAGCGGGGCGCTGCGGCGTAGCGAAGCGCGCGTCGACGCCGTAGTAGTACTGATGGTATTTGTCCGTTGCGTATAGCGGCCCGGCCTGCAGGCCGAGATTCCAGGCGCCGCCCAGGAACCGCGGCCGCGTGCCGAAATAGAGGTGGGGATGGACGACATATCCGGTGCCCTGCGCGTCGGAAAGGTCGGTGGCGATCACGGCGCGCAGCGGCAGGCGGAAATCGAGGCGCTGCTCGGTCGAGCTATCGCGCCACAGCGTCACGTTCGCCTGCGGGCCGATTTCCACCGTCGGGTCGAGGTGCGGCATGCCCTGGCGCGCGCGGTTCTTGTCGCTATCGACCGGCGGCGTGACGCTGACGCTCAGGTTGAACTCGACGCGCGCGCCTTCGAACAGCACCGCGCGCAGCCCCTGACGGTCGAGGCGCAGGCGCTGGTCGCGATAGACGACGTAAGGGATCGGGTAGACATAGCCGTGCCGCTCGTCGGAGCCGCGGTAGTCGGGCAGGCTGAGGGCGATCGCCCCCGCGCCAAGTTCCCACTGGGCAAGCTCCTCGGCCCTCACGGCCGATGCGGCGCAGGCCGCGGCCAGGCAAAGCCAAGCTGCCCTCACCGCCGAATCGCCGCCAGGCGCCGCAGTTGGCGGACCGCCGCCCCGCGGGGCGCGCAAATCGACAGCGCGATGCGGCCAAGGAAATAGGTCCTGTCCCAGTAACTGGCGTCGGCCTCGCGGCGCGCCTTCAGGCGCGCTTCATAGCGCGTCCAGCGCCCGTAAAAGTCGCGCGGCGAGTCAGTCGGGATGCCGAAGGCCCATTGGCCTGCAGCGGTGAAGTCGCGTGGCACCATCGGTTCGAGGTCCACCCCGACCGCGCCTCGCTCGAGGAGCGCACACGCTACCCAGCCCCTGGAATGCGACACGCTCGCCGCGATGTGCCGCGCGCTCGCCTCGACGCCACCGTGCGGCGAGGCATCGAAGCGCAGAGGAACCCGGGTCCGCATGGCACGGCTGGAATGTCCGAGCAGCCAGCGCCCGGCGAGGAATTCGCGCCGCCGCCTGGCGGAGGAGAGCGCCGCGAGGCGGCGCCGGTCGCGCGGTCCGAGGTTCTTCCTCGCCGCCGCGAAGGCGGCCGCGCCGAGATCCGCGATGCGGGCGAGTGCTACGCGGACCTGCCGCGCCATGGCGACGGGATTGCGGCTACTGGCTGCAGGTGCAGGAGGGCGGCGCCTTGCACGCGCTGGCGTCGGCCTCGCCCGGCGTGCACAGCGCCGCCTGCCCCACCGGGCAGGAAATGCTGCAGGCCGGACAGGCGCCGTTCACCGGAATCGAGCAGGCGGAGCCCCGGTTGCGGCGGCCGCCACAGTCGATTACCGACAGCGCCAGCAGGCTGATCAGCAAGATTCTTGCGACTTGTCTTCCAAGCATGTCACTCCCCCATGACGCCCAAAAGCCCGGCGAAAAAACTTCAGTAGCGGCTCAGTTCGGCCCGGATGTCGTCCTTCAGGCTGCGCACCCAGCGGTTGTAGTTGCGGTGGATCACCTGCTGGCCGTCGGCCGAGGTTTCCCGCAAGCCGTTGCTGCTGACGTAATGGATGGCAACTTTCTCGGCCGTGTACGCAATCTCGACAGTGGCCTCCTGGTCGCCGCGCCGGCCGTAGGTGGCGAGCAGCTTGCCCGGCCCGCCGTCCTTGAACACCCAGCCGCGACGCACGCCCGCCGCGGTGATCGCTTCGCGCATCTTGTCGACGGCGATCGGCTTGCCGGTGCCGGTCGTCACCGGAAATTCCTCGGGTCCTTGCATCGGCTGCACGCGCGAGGCGCAGCCAATGACGGTGAGAGCGCTCAGCAGTGCGAAGCTGACGACAAAACGATGGTGCATGGGGTCCTCCCGATGTTTATCCCTACATCCGGCGGAAAATCAAAGTGGTATTGACGCCGCCGAACGCGAAGTTGCTCTTCATCGCGAATTCTATGTCCAGCTTCCGGCCTTCGCCAGAGATGTGGTTGACGTCGCCGCACGCCGGATCCGGATGCTCGAGGTTGAGGGTCGGCGCGAACCACTTGCCGCGCATCATCTCGATCGTCCACCAGGCCTCGATCGCGCCGCAAGCGCCGAGCGTGTGGCCGATGTAGCTCTTCATCGAGCTGAGCGGCACCGCCTCGCCCAGCACCTGGCGCGTGGCGCGCGCCTCGGCGATGTCGCCGCGGTCGGTGGCGGTGCCGTGCGCGCTGATGTAGCCGATCGCCGTCGGCGGCAGGCCGGCGTCGGTGAGCGCGAGCGTCATCGCGCGCGCCTGCTGCTGCGAATCGGGCTGCGTGACGTGGATGCCGTCGGAATTGGTGGCGAAGCCGACGACTTCGGCGATCGGCCGGGCGCCGCGCGCGCGCGCGTGCTCCAGGTCCTCGAGCACCAGCGTGGCGGCGCCTTCGCCCACCACCAGGCCGTCGCGGGATTTGTCGAACGGGCGCGGCGTGCTCTGCGGCGCGTCGTTCCTGGTGCTGGTGGCGTACAGCGTGTCGAACACCGCCGCGGCCGGCGCCGAGAGTTCATCGGCACCGCCGGCGACCATCAGCGACTGCCGCCCCGAGCGGATGGTTTCGTAGGCGTAGCCGATCGCCTGGCTGCCGGAGGTGCAGGCGCTGGAGGTCGGGATGACGCGGCCCTTCAGGCCGAAGTACACGCCGACATTCACCGCCGTCGTATGCGGCATCATCTGGATGTAGGTGGTCGCGGAAACGCCCTTCATCGAGCCGGTGTTGAGCATGTTGCCGAACACGCCGATCGGCTCGATGCTGCCGGCCGAGGAGCCGTAGGCGATGCCCATGCGGCCGTCGCTGATGCACGGATCCTTGGCGAGGCCGGCCTGCGTCAGGGCGAGCTCGGTGGCGCGCAGTGCGAACAGCGAGACGCGGCCCATCGAGCGCGTCATCTTGCGCGGGTAATGCGCCTGCGCCTTGAAGTCGGGCACCGGCGCGGCGAGGCGCGTGTGCAGCATCTCGTAGCGGTCCCAGTCGTCCATGCGCTGCACGGCATTGCGGCGCGAGCGCAGGCGCGCCTCGACCTCCGCCCAGGTTTCCCCCAGCGCGGTGACGCCGCCCATGCCGGTGATGACGACGCGCGGCGCGGCGCTCAGACGATGCCGCCGTTCACGCCGAGCACCTGGCGCGTGATGTAGCCGGCGTCGTCGGAAAAGAGAAACGCCACCGCGGCGGCGACCTCCTCGGGCTTGCCGACGCGCTGCATCGGCACGCGCTTGAGGATTTCGTCGAGCGGCGCGCCGTCGAGCATCGCGGTGGCGATCGGTCCCGGCGCGATGCAATTGACGGTGATGGCGCGGCTGGCGAGCTCGACGGCGAGCGCTTTCGCCGCGCCGATCAGGCCGGCCTTGGCGGCGCTGTAGTTGACCTGCCCGCGGTTGCCCGTGACGCCCGAGACCGAGCTCAGCACCACCACGCGGCCGCCCTGTTTCGCCCGCACCATCGGCATCACCAGCGGGCGCAGCACGTTGAAGAAGCCGTCGAGGCTGGTGTCGACGACGTCGTCCCAGTCTTCGTCCGACAGCGCCGCAAAGGTGTTGTCACGCGCGATTCCGGCATTCAGCACCACGCCATAGTAGGCCCCATGCGCCTCGATGTCGCCGGCAAGCGCCTGTCGCGCGGCGTCGCGGTCGCGCACGTCGAAGCGCAGCTGCGTCGCGACCTGCCCGCCGGCCCGGCGGATTTCCGCCGCGGCGCTCTCGGCTTCGGCCTGGTTCTGGCGGCAGTGCAGCGTCAGCGCGAAGCCCGCGCGGGCGAGGCGCGCGGCGATGGCCCGGCCGATGCCCCGGCTCGAGCCCGTGACCAGGACGCGCCTCACGACGGCGCAGCCGCCTGCGCCGCGAGGAAAGCCTCGAAATCCGGCGGCTCGAGGACGATCAGGCGCGCCGTCGCGATCTCGACGGCGTCGCGCGAGATCGAACAGTCGTAGGCGCCCATGCCGCTGTCGTCCCGGAAGGCGCGCTGCGCCCGGATGGTGAGGTTGGCGCCGGCGGAAAAACGCGCCTGCGTGGCGCGATACGAGCGAGCGCCGAGGAACACGCCTTTTTTCGGCGCCTCGCGCCTGCTGCGCGCATACAGCCCGACATGCGCCGCGATGGCCTGCGCCATCAGCTCGACCCCGATCCACGAAGGCATGTCGCCATTCTCGGCATGCCACGCGTCGGCGCCCGGCGTGGCCGCGACCTCGACCTGCTCGAAATCCCAGCCGACCACCCGGTCGAGTAGCAACATGCTGCCGCGATGCGGCAAAACCTCTTCGATGGGCGGTTGGGCGAGGTCCACGGTCGTCAACCGGAAAGTATCAGACTGGCGTTGCTGCCACCGAAGGCGAACGAATTGCTCATGACGAGACGGGCGCTGTTTCGTGGCAGGCGCGCGCCCGTCGATACCAGGTTGAGCGCCGGCAATGCCGGGTCGGCGTCGCCATCCCACAGGTGCGGCGGCAACTGCCCGTCCCCCGTGAGCGCAAGCCAGCAGAATGCCGCCTCGATGGCGCCGGCGGCGCCCAGCGTGTGGCCCGTCATCGGCTTGGTGCCGCTCATCGCGGTGGACGACGGAAATAGCCGCGCCATGACGCGGCTTTCCATCTCGTCGTTCTTGCGCGTGGCCGTGGCGTGCAGGTTGATATAGGCGATGTCGCCCGGCTGGCATCCGGCATCGTGCAGCGCCGCGCGCAAGGCGGCCTCCACGCCGACGCCCTGGGGATCGGGCGCGGAAAGATGGTAGGCGTCGCTCGATTCGCCGGCGCCGACCAGTGCCACCGCCGCCGGCGTGCGCTCGAGCACGAACAGCGCCGCGCCTTCGCCGACGTTGATACCGCGCCGGTTTCGGCTCATCGGGTTGCAGCGCTCCGGCGCCGTCGCTTCGAGCGACGTGAAGCCGCCGACGGTGAGGCGGCACAGTGAATCGACGCCGCCGGCGAGCGCCGCATCGCACAGCCCGAGATCGAGCAGGCGCCGCGCGGCGATCAGGGCTTTCGCGCCGGAGGTGCAGGCGGTGGAAACCGTGTAGGCGAGGCCCTGCGCGCCGACCAGCCGCGCCGCAAACGGCGCGGTGGCGCCGATTTCCTGCTGGCGATAGAAGAAGCCCGCCGGGTAGGCGCCATCGTGCAACCTGGCCAGCATCGCGGTTTCGCCCGCGGCGATGCCCGAGGTGCTGGTGCCGATCACGACCGCGATGCGGCGCCGCCCGTATCGATCGGCCAGCGCGTCGAGCTGCGGCCGGATCTGCGCCGCGGCGGCGGCGAGCAGCCGGTTGTTGCGGCAGTCGTACTCCTGCATTCCGGCCGGCAGATCGGCGAGCGGCGCGCTGACGCGGCCGACGCAGGCCGGCGCCTGCGGCAGCCAGCCCGGCTCGACGCGCATGCCCGAGGCATCTCCCTTGAGCAGCGCCCGTCGCGTCGCCTCGACACCTTCGCCCAGCGCGGAGACGATGCCGACGGCCTGGATGTAGCAGCCGGCGTGCTTCATGCGGCAGCGGCCCGCGGGGCCGCGATCGCCAGGGGCGCGAACAGCAGTGATGCCGCGATGCCTGTCAGCAGCGCAAGGCCGAAATGCCTGAGCGCCGCGACGTCGCTGAACGAAAGCAGGCCGAAGGAGAGCAGGGTCGTCGACGCCGACAGCACCACCGCCATGGTCGTCGCGCCCGGGCGTGCGATGCCTTCGCGCAGGAAGATCGAATAGTTCACGCCGATGCCGAGGGTCAGCGCCCAGCCCGCCACCGCGAACAGCGTCACCGGCTCGCCGCCGTAGCCGAATACGGCGAGCGAAATCGCTTCGCCGAGCGCCACGGGAAGCATGACCCTCGGCGCGGCGCGCCAGCCGTAGCGCAGCACCAGCACCAGCAGCATCAATGCGGCCGTGGCGACGAGTCCCGGCGCCGCCCACGCGCGGTACCCGCCGAGCAGCGCCGAAACGTTGCCGGCCTTGTCGACCAGGGTGACGCCTTCGAGCCCGGACAGGGCTGGCGCCAGGCGTTCGGCGTCCCGCTCGCCGTACAGCGTGACGACGCTGGCCGGCACCGCCGCACCGGCCGGCGCCCACAGGTGGCGAAACGGCGCCGACAACGGCGAGGCGAGCCAGTCCTGCACCGTCACCGGCGTGCGGGCGCCCTCGAATTCGCCGGGCAACGCCTTGATCGCATCCGGGCGGAAGCCGATCTCGGCCAGTTGCCGCAGCAGCGCGGCGCGATCCGCGAACAAGGCTTTCCCGACCAGCGCGCGATCCGATTCCTGCACCGCGCGCGGCGGCACGAAATCGCTCACCGCCAGGTGCCCGGCGAGGGCGCCCTCGCGTTCGAGGCCGCGCAGCCGGCGCACCAGCGCTGCCTCGCGCTCCAGCACCTGCTCGTGGTCGGCGCCGCGCACCAGGAAGAAGCGGCCGCCGGCGTCGAAACCGGTCAGGGCGCGAATCGCCGCGTCCTGCGCAAGCAGTTCGGGCTGGCGCGGTACCAGCAACCTGACGTCGTCGTTCGGCTTGAGCGCGAACCAGCCCGGCACGCACGCCGCGAGAAGGACCAGGCAGGCGATCAGCGCGCGCGGCCGGTGCAGCAAGCCCGACCAGGCGCGCAGCAGCGCCGCCGCCCACGCCGTGGCGGCGACCGGGTCGCGCGTCGACGGACGCACCAGCAGGCCGGGCAGCAGCCACAGCACGCTCAGGTAGGAGACGGTGAGCCCGATCAGCGCGAAACGCGCGATCTGCGCGACGCCGGGGAAGGGCAGCAGGCCGAGCAGCGCATAGGCGAGCAGGCTGGTGGCGACCGCCACGGTTAGCCCGGGGCGCACCTGCGCCACGCCGGACTCGGGCGTCCAGCGGGCACCGGCGGCGACGCGCGCCGCGCAGAACAGGATGGCGTAGTCGATCGCCTCGCCGATCAGGCTGGCGCCGAAGGCGAGCGTGATGAGGTGGATCTCGCCGTCGATCAGCGCGAGCGCGAGCGCGGCGCCGAGGATGCCGGCGAGCGCGGAGAGCAGCCCGAGCAGGATCGGTGCGAGCGAGCGGAAAGCGGCGAGCATCAGCAGCGTGATGCCGGCAAGCGAACCGAAGGCGATGCGGTCCATGTCCGCTATCGAAGCGGTGCGCGCGGCGGCGGCGAAGAACACCGCGCCGGTGCGCTGGATCCGGGTTTCGGCATCGGCCGCGGCGAGCGCGGCGGCCGCGCGCTCCACCGCGGCGAGCACGCGGGCCTGCACCGCGTTGTCGTAGGCGTCGCCCGCCACCTCGCCGATCACCAGCACGCGGCTGCGACCCGCCTCGCGCGACACAAGGTAGCCGTCCTCCAACCGCATCGCCCCCGCCGGCGGTTCGAGCGAGGCGATCCAGCGCGCGTAGAAGCCGAACGGATCCTGCGCCAGCGGCAGGCCCGCGCCGTTCCCCAGCGGCGAATTGACTTGTTGCAGCACGGTTTCGCGCAGCATGAATTTTCCTGCGGCAAGCGCATCGCGGTCGACCTCGGTCAGCAGGCCGAAGCGATTGCGGCCGTAGAGCGCGAGCGGCACGCCGGGATCGAGCTCGGGCAGCCTGGCGACCAGCGTGCGAAAACCGCCGGTGCGCGCCGCCTCGGCGGCGAAGCGCTCCGCCGCATCCAGCGCCGCCGCTTCGCGCGGATGCGAGACGACGAAGATGGCGCGGCCGGCGACCGCCGCGCCGATCGACGCCACCACCCGCTCGGCCACCGGGTCGCGCTCGGTCGGCGGCAGCATGGCGAGCAGGTTGGTCTGCAGCGGCACGCCGCGTACCAGCAGCGTCGCGCCAGCGGCGAGCGCGACCAGCAGGCCCCCGAGGAACAGCGCGGCGCGCCGGCGCACGCTCATGGCGCCGTGAACTGCTCGCGCTCGTCGGGCTCGAGTTCCGCCGCGACGGCGAAGCCGTGCATCCGGATCGCGGTGCGGTCGCCGGAGGTTTCCTCGATGCCGATCGCGTCGAGGAAGCGGCCGCCGGACAGGTGGATCGCCTTGACGAAGCGCGCCACCTCGCGCGCCTTCGGCGCGAGGCGGATGCTCCAGCGCCCGAGGCTGCCTACGGCGCGGGCCTCGAACTGGGCGCGCAGCTCGTCGGCGTCCGCGCCGAGGATGCCGCGCATCAGGCGGCCGACCGCAGCATCGGTCGCGCCGCCGCGCGGCGAGCGCAGGCGGCGCACCCCGTCGCTGCCGGTCTCGATGATCTGCGTCGGCGTGAAGGCGAGCGAGGCGTGAATCGGGCTTTCGATCTGCCACAGCACGCCGTCCTTGCGCGACACGATCAGGCGGCCGCGGCTCAGGCTCGGCGCCGGCATGGCCGCGACGAAGCGCTCCTGGACGAACTGCGCCCGGATCACCGCGTGCTCGGCGAGGCGCGCGACGACGCGCGACAGCAGCTCGTCGCTGTCCGCCGCCAGGGCGAGGCAGGGCCAGGCGAGAGCCAGCCCGGCGAGCAGCTTCATCGCTTGGCCAGCTTGTCGAGCAGCACCTGCGGCGAGACGAATTGCAGCTCCTGCGTCGCCGCGTGCACGGCGACCTGCACCGACCAGCCCTTGGTCAGCCGCTCGCCATTGGCGCGGTCGGCGATGACATAGCCGATCTTGAGGCGGTTCTCGTATTCCAGCAGGCTCGCGGTCGCCGTCACGCGCTGGCCGTAGCGCGCCGGCAGCGCGTAGCGCAGGTAGAGCTCGACCACCGGCCAGACGTAGCCCGAGGCCTGCATCTCGGGATAGTCGTAGCCGATCTGGCGCAACAGCGCGCAGCGCGCCACCTCGAAGTACTTCACGTAGTGCCCATGCCAGACGATCAGCATCGGGTCGACGTCGAAGAACGGAATTTCCAGTTCAGCTTCGGCGGAGGGGTGCATGCCAGAAATCGAAGAAATTGAACCATTGAAAGGGCGCACGAAGCGCATAGTGCTGCAAGCGCTCGGCGTAGCGGCGCGCGTACTCCTGCAGCGCGCGGTCGCGCGTGGCGCGCGTCCAGCTGATCCGCTCGGCGAATGGCTCCAGGTATTCGCGGTAGCGCTCGCCGTCGTGCAGGCAGAACAGCAGGTGCACCGGGCATTCGAGCAGGTGGCCGAGAATGTAGGGCCCGAGCGAAAACTCGGCATCGGCGCCGAGGAAGGGCACGCGCGCGGTGCGGCCGGTGCTGTGCACCGGCGTGCGATCGCCGACGATCACCACCAGGTCGCCGCGGTCGATGACCGCGCGCAGGTCGATGGCCGTGTCGGGACCGATGCTGCCCACTTCCACCAGGTTGAAGGACGCCTCCGGCTGGAGTTCACGCAACAGCCTATTGAAATTCTGCGCATGCTGGGTGAAGACGAGTGCGGTGACGGCGGCGCCGGCGCGCTCGCCCCGCGCGAAGGCGCGCGGCACCTCGAGGTTGCCCAGATGGCTGCCGATCAGCAGACTGCCGCGGCCGTTGGCGCGCAGGCGCGCCCAGGCCCGGTCGTCGACCAGTTCCAGCGCCCGCGACGGCACGCGGTCGAGCCAGGCGCCGACCTTGTCGAGCGTCGCATCGGCGAAGGCGAGGAAATGCCGGAAGCTGTCGCGCCAGGTCGGCGGCGACGGCAGCCGGGGCGAGCCGGCGCGGTGCGCGCGGCGCAGGAAATCGCGCGAGGCGCGGCGCGCCACCGATCCGAACAGGAAGAAATACAGCATCACCGGATACAGGAAGGCGCGGAACAGCGGCCGGCCGCCGAGGCGGTAGGCCGCGACGAGGAAGCGCAGGCCCCACAGCGCGCCGCGCTCGCTGAGCCGCGACCAATGCGCGGCGGCCGAGCGAGGAGCGAAGCTGGCGAAAAACAGCCGGGTGTGGGTCGCGCTGATGCGCAGATTGTCGCGCAGCAGGCGGAAATGCGAGCGGCCGCCGGGCGGATAGACGACGCGCGTCTGCACGCTTTCCACCGGCAGCCCCTCCCACACCAGGCGCACCAGGATGTCGACGTCGAAGCTCATGCCGGTCGCGATCCTGGCGCGGTCGAGCAGCGCCACGGTGCGCGCGAGCGGGTAGAGGCGAAACCCGCACAGGGCGTCGCCGCGGGCGCGGCCGCGCGTTTCCAGCCAGACCCAGAAGCGGGTGATCCACCGGCCGTAGCGGCGCGACTTGGGCGCGCTGGCGTCGAACACCGGATCGCCGCACACCACCGCGTCGTCCCGCGCGCGGCCTTTCTCGAGGAACCGCGGCACGTCGTCGGTGGCGTGCTGGCCGTCGGCGTCGATCTGCAACGCGTGCGTGTAGCCGAGCCGCTGCGCCTCGCGCAGTCCGCGCATCACCGCCGCGCCCTTGCCGCCGTTTTTTTCCAGCCGCAATACGCGCACGCCTTCGATGGCATCGAGCGCGCGCGCCGAGTCGGCGTCCGAGCCGTCGTCGACGATCAGCACCGGCAGGCCGTGCGCCCGCACGCGCGCGGCGACGGCGCCGGCGGTGGCGCCGTGATTGAAGCAGGGAATGACGGCGCAGGCCGACATCATGGCCGCGCGCCGAACAGGACCTTGCCGCTCGAGCAGACGCGCCCCCGCTCGAGGTACTTGAAGTGCAGGCCGCCGGCATCGCGGCGCAGCTCCAGGGTCAGCTCGGCCTCCGGGTGCACCAGCGCCTGGCACTTGAAGTTGTCGATGCCGTAGCTTTCGTCGAGGCCCTCGAAATGGCGCCGCGCGAGGCGCACCGCCCAATCGAGCTGCACGATGCCGGGCAGGATGGGAAACCCCGGAAAGTGGCCGGCGAAATGCTCGAGCGCCGCCGGCACGCGCAGGCGGAAACTGGCGCGGTCGCCGCTGCGGGTATCGGCGAGCACCTGCGGCAGCATCATGACGGGCGGCTCGCGAACAGGTGCTGCAGCGCTTGTGCCGCGACCTTGCCGCGCTCGTTGACCGGCAGCGCGGCGACGAAGCGAAAGCGCCGCGGCAGCAGCGTGCGATCGAACAGCGGGGCGAGGTGCCGGCGCAGTTGCTCGCCGACCGCGCGCGCGCCGTGTTTTTCCAGCGCTGCCTTGCCTGGCGCGGTGGGGACGATGACGGCGCCGAGGCGGCCCGGCGCCGGCAGCGCCACCGCGCAGGCGCACTCGACCCACGCGTGCGATTGCAGGCGCTGCTCGAGCTCGGGCAGCGACAGCCGCTTGCCTTCGATCTTGACCACCCGGTCGAGCCTGCCGCGCAGCAGGAAGCGGCCGTCGCCCAGCATCTGCGCCGCGTCGTCCATGCGCCAGCCGCGCACTTCGAGGTAGGGCGAGTCGATGACCAGCGCATCGTCGTGGCCGAGCCGCACCGCCATGCCGGGAAAAGGCGTCCAGGCTTCCTCCGCGGGCGAGCCGTCGCGGCTGCGCCAGGCGACGCCGCCGGTTTCGGTGCTGCCGAAGACTTCCAGCGGCGCAGTGCCGAACGCTTCGCGATACTGCGCCGCGGTCGCCGCGGACAGCGGGCCGCCGGAGGAAAAGATGAGCTCGGGGCGGCGCCACTCGGCGAGCGCCAGCAATTCGGGAAAGCGGCTGAGGTGCGCGGGCGTCGACACCAGCACGTAGCGCCCGCGCGCGGCGGCGAGCTGGCGCAGCTCGACCGGATCGACGCTGGTCGATGCGTCGGCCGGCCGCAGCGCGGCAAGCGGCCACAGCAGGCGGAACAGCAGGCCGTAGATATGGTAGTGCGGCACGGTCGAGAGCACCGCGCTCGACGCGAGCACGCCGCCCCACAGCGCGTGCAGGTTTTCGAGCTCGCGGTCGAGCTGGGCCAGCGTCTTGTCGATGCGCTTGGGCGTGCCGCTGCTGCCCGAGGTATAGAGCGCGAGGCGGCAGCGGGCCGCCGCGGGCAAGGCGAGCGCCGCGGCGTCGGCGCGCGACGCCGGCCGCTCGACGTCTTCGTCGCGCAGCACCGGCGCATCCGCGCAGGCGAGCGCCGCCACCGCATCGGGTTGCAGGCTCGGCGGCACCAGCGCCACGCGCCCGCAGTGCCAGAGCGCGAGCAGCGCCGCGAGGAAGCCGAGCGGCCGCGCGCAGGCGATCACCGCGCCCGGCGCGGGGCGCGCGCCGAGCACCGTCGCCAGCGTGGCGACGCGGCGGCGGAACTCGCCCCAGGTCACCGGCGCGCCCTCCGCCCAGCCGATCAGCGCTTCCGGGGCGATCCCGCGCGTGAACACGCCGGCAATCGGGGCAAACACGGATTCAGTGCGACTCGGGAAACAGCCGCCGGCGCAGCAGCCACTCGCCGGCGAACAACACTCCCATCGCGATATAGGCGATGAAGCCGTTGTAGAGCGCCCAGGCTTCGCGGCTCGCGGCGACCGCGGTCCACACCGCGATGCTGGCGTTCACCGCGAAGAACGCGCACCACACGCCGGTCACCTGGCGCGTGTAGCGCAAGCCCGCGGCGGGCAGCTCGGGATTGGAGAGGCGCGCGATGCGCTCGACGGTGCTGGGCGGGTAGCAGAGCGAAAGCCCGAACACGATCAGCAGCGCCACGCTGACGCCGGCGGGGTAGAGGCGCAGCAGCGTCTCGTCGTTGGCGAACAGCGCCGCCAGGCACAGCGCGACCAGCGCGGCGACGATGGCGTGCGAGATCCACGACATGCCCTGGATCAGCGCGAGGGCGCGCTGGCGCCGGCGCAGCAGGATCAGCGCCACCAGCGCCGCGGCGACCACGCGCGGCTCGAACCAGACCAGCGCGCAATAAATCAGGATCGGATAGACCAGCGCCAGCGCGAGCTGCGCTCCGGCCCGCCAGGACAGCGTGGTCAAGCCGCCAGCAGCCGGTTGACCACCGCGACGATGTCGCCGATGGTCCGCACGCTGCGGAATTCGTCCGGCCTGATGCGCTTGCCGGTCATCTCCTGCAGCTGGATGACGAGATCCACGGCATCGATGCTGTCGAGATGAAGGTCGTTGTAGAGGTTCGCCTCCGGCGTGACCTGCGCCGGGTCGAGCTCGAATTTCTCGGCCAGCACCGCACGCAGGCGGGCGAGGATCTGGGTTTCGTCCATGGCGGCTTGCGTGGTCATGGCGCTAGCTTGCCGCGCTGCCCCGCGTGCGGATCAATTCCGCCAGCGTGCGCACGGAGCGGAAGTGCTCGCGCACCCGCTGGTCGGCCTGCACCAGCTTGAGGTGGTATTTCTTGTGCAGCGCCACGCCGAGCTCGAGCGCGTCGATCGAGTCGAGCCCGAGGCCGTCATCGGCGAACAGCGGCGTGTCGTCGCCGATGTCCTCGGGCGCGACATCCTCGAGGTGCAGCACCTCGATCACCATGCATTTCAGCTCGTGCAGCAGGTCGGTCATGGCGCGGGGTGGGCGCCTTCCAGTTGCACGGTGAAGAACTGCTCGAGGGCGCGCGTCAGCGCGCGCGGCTTGAAGCCGGAGGCGCGCTCGGCGTCGAGCAGCGCGGTAGCGCCAAGACGCGGCCGCGCTTCGATGACCAGGCGAAAGCCGTAGTCCGGCTGGTCATACCATTTGCCGCCGCGCGTGAACGCCGGCGGTTCGCAGCGCAGCAGCACCGGCTGGATCGCCGCGCCGCTCTTCAGCGCGACATGCGCCGCGCCGCGCACGAACTGCAGCGGCTTGCCGGGCTCGCTGCGGGTGCCCTCGGGAAAAATGATCAGCGGCGTACCTTCGGCGACGCAAGCGGCGCAGTTCTCGATCAGCCGGTCGGGCTCGTCGTTGCGCACGTAGCCGGCGGCGCGCACCACGCCGCCGAAGAAAGGGTTGGACCATAGCTCGCTCTTCACCACGCACAGGGCCTGCGGCAGATGCGCGATCAGCACCACGATGTCGAGGTAGCTCGGATGATTGGCGAGCACCACGACCGGGCCTGCAGCATCGCGCAGCAGCTCGACGTTACGCCGCTCCAGGCGCATGACGCCGCCCAGTCGCAGCGTGGCGAGCAGCGCGACGAAGGAATGGTGGATCACGGTGCGCACGCGGCGCGCCTGCGCCTTGCGTCCGCCGGGCAGCAGGCGTAGCGCGGGGAAAAGCACGAGCGCATAGAGGATGCCGCCGATACCCATCGCGCCGAAGCAGGCCGCGACCACCGCGACGCGCCAGTAGCGGTTAAGCCTGGCCATCCCGGCTCCAGTGCCATGCGTGCGTCGGCCCCGACCAGCTTCCGGCCGCGCCGTCGGCGAGGCAGCGCGCGAACTTCCACACGGCCTGCTCCGGCTCGTCGCTGCCGCTACCGGGCGACCAGCTCAAGTGCACCGCAACGCGCGGCTTGCGGCAGTCCAGGCGCAGCGCGATCGCGTGCGCGTTGCGGGGCGATTCGATCAGCGATCCGTAGACCGGCGGCGGCGGTTCGTCGGCGAAGGCGAGCACCACGGTCTCGTCCGGGTGCTCCCAGGCCTGGGCCGCCGCTTCGACCATCGCCAGCGGAAAGGTCGCCTCGCCCGAAGACACGGCGGTCGTGGGCGAGCAGTCCTTGCGCGCGATGCTGTACAGGCCGACGGCCGCATTCAGCACCGACAGGCTGAAGGTCATCGGCGAGGGCAACTCATCGGCGGCCAGCTGGTCGAACATTTCGACGCTGCGCGCGAGCTCGCCGTGGCGCGAAGCGAAAACCATGCGCACGGACTCGCCTTCTGGAACGCACGCGTGGGCGACGTGCAATCCGATGCGATCAAGGAAAGACAGGCGCCGCCGCAGCAGGGGCTCGATGAACCCTAGTTGCGGCTGCGCGCTGCGGGCGTCCTCTCCCCAAGTGGCCCACGAACCGACGGGCACGACGATGGAATTCATGATCCGGTTCGCCAACCCTCCTTTTCCCCCAAGCTGGCATGGGCGCTGGTCCCAGTTTCTACGCTGACGATGATAGCGGATTCGCTTCTGCGGCGGGTTATTTCCAGTAAGATTTGTCGTCTCGCTTCAACCGTTCAATCGCCAATCTCGTCGGAGGTGCCGCCGTGTCGATACTGCGCGTGCTGAGCTCCAGCCTGACCCTGCTTGCCGTGGCCGCTACGACTGCATTCGCGCAGCAATTCCCGGCCAAGCCCATCACACTGCTGGTGCCGTACGCGCCCGGCCCGACCGACACGGTAGCTCGCATCATGGCGCAGGCCATGACCAAGCCTATCGGCACCAGCATCATCGTCGAGAATCGGCCGAGCAACGGCGGCATCCTCGCACCCGAACTGCTGACCAAGGCAAACCCCGACGGCTACACCATCCTGATCCACCACATCGGCATGGCGACCACACCGGCGCTTTACCGCCAGCTGCGCTTCAAGCCGCTCGAGGACTTCGACTACATCGGCTTGATCAACGAAGTGCCGATGACGCTGATCGGCCGCTCGACGCTGCCGCCCAACAACCTCAAGGACCTGCTCGCCTACATCAAGGCGAACAAGGAGAAGATGAGCCTCGCCAACGCCGGCATCGGCGCGGCGTCTCATCTGTGCGGCATGCTGTTCCAGAGCGCGATCCAGACCGACCTGCTCACGGTGCCCTACAAAGGGACCGGACCGGCGATGAACGACCTGCTCGGCGGCCAGGTGGACTTCATGTGCGACCAGACCACCAGCACCACCGGCCAGATCAAGGCGGGCAAGGTGAAGGTCTATGGCGTGACGACGCTGAAGCGGGTGGAGTCGCTCAAGGACGTGCCGACGCTGGACGAGCAGGGCCTGAAGGGCTTCAACATCGCCATCTGGCACGGTTTCTACGCGCCGAAGGGCACGCCGAAGCCGGTGATCGATAAGCTTTCTTCCGCGCTGCAGGTAGCGCTCAAGGATCCGTTCGTGAAGCAGCGCTTCAACGAGCTTGGCACCGATCCGGTCGATCCGAAGCGCGGCACGCCGGAAGCGCTGCGCTCCCACCTCAAGGCCGAGATCGACAAGTGGGGGCCGATCATCAAAAAGGCCGGCGTCTACGCCGACTGATTACGCGACGTTGTTTTTCTTGAACCAGGCGAGCATCCGCTTCCAGCCGTCTTCGGCCGCTTCCTTGCGATAGCTCGGGCGGTAGTCGGCATTGAAGGCGTGCGGCGCGTCCGGGTAGATGTGGATCATCGACTGCTGGTCCTTGCCGAAGGCCTTGAGGCCCGCACGCAGCATCTCGACGCGCTCGAGCGGGATGCCGGTGTCGGCGCCGCCGTAGAGGCCGAGGATCGGCGCATGTAATTTGTCGGTGACATCCATCGGCGTGAGCGGCTCCGCCGGCAGCGCCGGGCTGAGACCGCCGTACCAGGACACGCCGGCGGCGATGCGTTTCTGGTGCGCGGTGTACATCCACACCGTGCGGCCGCCGCGGCAGAAGCCGGTAATGGCGAGCCTCTTGGCGTTGGCGCGTGGCTGCTTGTCCGCCCAGGCCACCACCGCGTCGAGGTCGGCGAAAGCCTGCTCGTCGGTGAGCTGGTTCGCGGCCGCAATCACTTCCTTGATGTCGGTCATCTTCCAGAGCTCGCCGATGCGGAAGTAGGGCTCGTTCGACACGGCGAAGTAGCCCGCCTTGGCGACGCGGCGCACCACGTCCTTGATGTGCTCGTGGTTGCCGAAGACCTCGGCCACCACCAGGATCACCGGCCGCTTGCCGCCGCCCTTGGGCACGGCGTAGTAAGCCGGGATGTCGCCGATCTTGAAGTCGCCGCCTTCCAGGCCGTCCATCGGCGTCTTGATGGCCTGCGCGAGCAGCGGCTCGGCGGTGACGGCAAATCCGGCGGCGATGCACGCGGCGACGAAGCCGCGCCGGTCCACCTGCACATCGGGCACCAGGCTGTTCAGGTCGCTGTTCTGCAAATCCCTGCGCGATTCTTCCATCGGGCTCTCCTCCTTGGTCAATTAGGTGATTACGCCTGAGGTCGCGCGATTATTCCAACGCAAGCAGGCGTATTTCCGCTCGCACTTCTGCACTTCGGGAACCGCAAGCGGCTCTAAGCGCTCACATCAAGGCGAGTCTTTTGCCTTGGATTTGACCAGCCGATACACCACCAGGATCAGGAAGATGCCGAGGAAGGTTCCCGATGGAACCTTCTGGAGGAAATCCAGGGCATTTGCGGCCACCGACGACACAAACCCGCCGCCTTCCTTGCCCAGGATGATATTCAGAAGCACGCACAACACGACGAGCAGGAACGCCACTTCAACGACGATCCAACCTATTTTCGTGATCTGCCGGATCAGGTTCATTCAGGAAACACCAAGGTGGGCGGGGCCCACCCTGGGTTCGTCTCCGCTAATCAGCCGGGGGAACGATTCGAGAACAGCCAGAGGATTAGCCCTAAGGCGATCAGACCCACCAGGCCATTTGCGCCCAGGTCCTTGACCAGCGCAATGATGTTGCCTACGACCCCCCCGAAGAACGGGAGAGTCCCTCCGACCAACAGACTGGCGACAATTGCTAGGGCGAGGAGCATCAGCCCGATGTCGATAATTTCTCCAATCCAGGTTTTGATGGTGGCAGTCACGGCCATACGGTTCTCCTTTTTCTTGGCGGCGCTAGGTGGCGCCGCTGACGAGTATAGGCCGATCGAATTTCCGCACCTAAGCCCTTGGACCGTTTGGGATTATCGGAACATCAACCATCCGGCAAACGCCAGCGCCAAGACAATGGCGAAACCCATCAGGTAGCGCGCGAGCCGCGATCCCGTTCGGTCGGGATTAGGGTCAGCGGCCCCGGCGCGCCAGTCCTCTTCGCTGCGGCGGTCCTCGCGACTCACTGGAGCCTCTCTTTTCTACTAATCCGAGACGGATAGATTTTCCCATCCGTCCGGGGCTTGCCCCCGCGAAAACCTCCCATTTTACAACCCCGTTTACAAGGGAGAATGGCCACAATGAATCGTCGCACATTCAATACCGCGCTCATGGGCGCTGCCGCAACATCGGTCGTCGGGTGCGCCACCGGCGGTTCCGGTTCGGGCGGTGGCCGCAGCGCGTTCTATCAAAGCGTCGGCGACCGGCTCACGCATTGGGACGTGGATGCGAACAGCTTGACCTTGTCCCCGCGCGCCTCCATCACCGTGCCGTCCAACGTGCAGTACGTGTGGCCGCATCCTTCGCGGCAGTATCTGTATGTCTCCACCAGCGACGCCGCATCCGGCAACGTGCCCAATCCGGGCAAGGTGCACCGCCTGTGCGCGGTGCGCGTGGATGGAAGCGGCGCGCTGCAGATGCACGGCGAGCCACAGGCGCTGGCCCAGCGCCCCATCCACAACAGTGTCGACCGAGCCGGCGCTTACGCGCTCACGGCGTACAACAGTCCCAGCAACCTGACCGTGCATCGCGTCAATGCCGATGGCACGGTCGGCGCGCAAGTGCAGCAAACGTCGAAGGTCGACATGGGCATCTTCGCGCATCAGGTGATGACCACGCCCGCCAATCGTTCAGCGATCCTGGTCACGCGCGGCAACCGGCCGGAAGCCAACAAAGCGGAAGACCCAGGCGCGCTGAAAATCTACAACTTCAGGGAAGGGCAGCTCTCGCCGCTGGCCAACCTTCCGGTGGGCGGCAAGGGCGGCCATGGCTACGGCCCGCGCCACCTAGATTTTCATCCGACGCAGCGGTGGGTTTACGTGTCGGTCGAATCCCAGAACGAGCTGCACATGCACCGGATGGAAGGCGATCGCCCGGCGGCGGAACCGGTTTACAAGAAGAGCACCACGATCGGAAATTACGACATCCATTTCCCGCAGGCCGCCGGCGGGATACACGTGCATCCGAACGGGCGCACGGTCTACGTGTCGAACCGCGCCAACGCCACCGTGGATTTCAACGGCAAGCGGGTATTCCGCGGCGGCGAAAACAACATCGCCGTGTTTTCAATCAACCCGAACACTGGAGAGCCGACGCTGGTGCAGAATGCCGATCCGCAGAGCTTCCACATCCGCACCTTCAGCATCGATCCCAGCGGCCGCATGATGGTGGCGGCCAGCATCGTGGACATGTCGGTGCGCGACGGCAATAACGTGCGGCACGTGCCCGCCGCGCTGACCGTATTCCGCATCGGCGACGACGGCAAGCTCAGCTTCGTGCGCAAGTACGATGTCGAGCTAGGCGGGAAGTTTCAGTGGTGGACGGGGTTTGTCGGACTAAGTTTCTACTAATGGCGGGGCGCCACGCGACATAAGCGCCATTGTGGGTCGCTGAACTCGGGCGGAGGAGCATAATTATGCGCATTTCCGTGGGTACTGTGTGAACCGAGACGGATAGATTTTCCTATCCGTTATTGCAGTGCCGGCCGTCGCTTCCAGGCTTGGGTCGCCGCTTCGAAAGCGTGCGCCAGCTGCAGCACGCCGAAATCGTCGCGGTAGCGGCCTACGATCTGAATCCCCACGGGGAGATTTTCTTTCGTAAAACCGGCTGGAACGGAGATCGCCGGGTGGCTGGTGATGGTGATGTAGTAACAGCTCTTCATCCAGTCGAGGTAATTGCCCATCTTCACGCCCGCCACCTCGCGCGGCCATTCGGTGGTCACGGGGTAGGGCGCGAGTTGGTTCACCGGGCAGACGAGGAAATCGTACTTCTCCAGGAAAACCCGCATCCGGTGAAAGAGAGCGCTGCGCAAAACCTCCGCACGCGCCACGTCCTCGGCGCTGCGCCGGCGGCCTTCCTCGACGTTCCAGAGCACCGTGTCCTTGAGCTTGTCGCGGTGATCCTTCACCAGCGGCCCGACCTTGTGGAAAAAGCCGACCGCACGCAGCGTCTCGAAGGATTCGGTGGCGCCGGAGAAATCAGGCTCGGCGTCTTCGACGACGCAGCCCAGGTCCTTGAAAACCTGCTTTTGCTTTTCGATGACTTGGGAAACATCTGCTTCCACCGGCAGACCACCGAGATCCTTGCTCCAGGCAATGCGTGTTTTTTTGAAAGAACGATTCAATTTTTTAAGGAAAATTTCGCCCGGCTCGGTAATGGTGGCGGGCGCGCGCGGGTCGGGCCCGGCCATGCCGGAGAGGAGAAAGGCGCAGTCGCCCACCGTGCGCGCGATCGGACCGAGGGTCGAGAGCGTGTTCCAGACATTCGATTCGGGATAGGCCGAGACGCGGCCGGGCGTGGGCCGGAAGCCGACCACGTTGCAGTAGTTGCCGGGATTTCTCAGGCTGGCGGCGAGGTCGCCGCCGTCGGCGAAGGGCAGCATGCCGCTCGCCACCGCGGCGGCGGCGCCGCCCGAGGAGCCGCCGCAGGTCCGGGTCAGGTCGTAGGGATTCTTCGTCGCGCCGAACACCCGGTTGAAGGTCTGGCTGCCGGCGCCGAATTCCGGCGTATTGGTCTTGCCGAGCGTGATCGCGCCAGCGGCGCTCAGACGGTCGACCACGGCGCCGTTCTCGGTGGCGATGTTCTTCTCAAAGATCAACGACCCATAAGTCGTGCGGATGCCCTTGGTGGGCATCAGGTCCTTGTAGGCGATCGGCAGGCCGGCATAGCGGCTCTTGCGATCGGCTTTTTTCGCCGCCTTGAGCGCGAGCTCCGGAAGGAAAGTCACGATGGCGTTGACTTTCGGATTGACGCGCTCGATCTGCGCGATGTACGCGCGCGTGAGCTCGGTGGCGGAGATTTTCCCGCTGCGCAGCAGCCGGGCGAGGGAAAGCGCGGATTCGAAAACCAGTTCTTTCATGTTCACATCAGCACGATGTCGTATTGCTCCTGAGTGTAGCCGCTCTCGACCTGCAGCGAGATCGGCCGGCGGATGAAGTCCGACAGCATCGCCACCGCCGCCGATTCCTCCTCGGAAAAGCGGTCGATCACGCTCTGCGCGGCGAGCACGCGGAATTCCTTGGCCGGGTAGGCGCGCGCCTCGCGCAGGATCTCGCGCAGGATCTCGTGGCACACGGTGACCGCGGTCTTGATCTCGCCGCGCCCGGCGCAGATCGGGCAGGGCTCGCACAGCACGTGCGCCAGCGATTCGCGCGTGCGCTTGCGCGTCATCTCGACCAGGCCGAGCGAGGTGAAGCCGTTGAGCGTCAGGCGCGTGCGGTCGTGCGCAAGGGCGCGGCGGAATTCATCCAGCACCGCATGGCGGTGCTCGATATTCTCCATGTCGATGAAGTCGACGATGATGATGCCGCCGAGGTTGCGCAGGCGCAGCTGGCGCGCGATGGCCTGCGCCGCCTCGAGGTTGGTCTTGAACACCGTGTCGTCGAAGCTGCGGCTGCCGACGAAGGCGCCGGTGTTGACGTCGACGGTGGTGAGCGCCTCGGTCTGGTCGATCACCAGCGTGCCGCCCGACTTCAGCTCGACGCGGCGCGACAGCGCTTTTTCGATCTCGTCCTCGACGTTGTAGAGGTCGAACAGCGGCCGCTCGCCGGCGTAATGCTCGATCTTGCCGGCGAGGCGCGGCATGTACTGCGCGGCGAACTGCTTCAGTTTCTCGTGGTTCTCGCGCGAGTCGACCAGCACGCGCGCCGTGCCGGCGCCCACCATGTCGCGCAGCACGCGCTGCGCGAGCGACAGGTCCTGGTGCAGGAGATGCGGCGGCTGCGCGCCCTGCGCGCGCTTGCTGATCGAACGCCACAGGGTGCGCAGGTAGTCGAGATCGGCGCGCAGGTCCTCCTCGGTGGCGCTTTCGGCCAGCGTGCGCACGATGAAGCCGCCCTTCTCGTCGGCCGGCACCAGCTCGCGCACGCGCTCGCGCAGCTGCGCGCGCCCGTCCTCGCCCTCGATGCGCTGCGAAATGCCGATATGCGCGTCGTGCGGCAGGTAGACCAGCAGCCGCCCGGCGAGCGACAGCTGCGTCGACAGGCGCGCGCCCTTGGTGCCGATCGGATCCTTCACCACCTGCACCATCAGCGCCTTGCCCTCGGTGAGCAGCTGCTCGATCGGCCGCGGCGCCTCGCGCGCCTCCCAGATGTCGGCGACGTGCAGGAAAGCGGCGCGCTCCAGGCCGACGTCGATGAACGCCGACTGCATGCCGGGCAGCACGCGCGCCACGCGCCCGAGGTAGAGGTTGCCGACCTGGCCGCGGCTCGCGGCGCGCTCGACCAGCAACTCCTGCACGGCGCCCGCGCCGACGACGGCAACGCGCGTCTCCTGCGGCGTGACGTTAATGAGAACTTCTTCGCTCAAGCAGTTGTGCCGTTTCGTATAGGGGGAGTCCCATCACGCCGGAGTAGCTGCCGCGCAGCTCGGTGATGAAGCGCGCCGCGCGCCCCTGGATGGCGTAGGCGCCGGCCTTGTCGTCGCATTCGCCGGTTGCCACGTAGAGGCGGATCTCCTCGGCCGAGAGCTTGCGGAAGCGCACCGCCGAGCGCGACACCGCGCTTTCCATCCGCTCGCCGTGCTTAAGCGCGATGGCGGTGAGTACCTCGTGCTCGCCGCCGGAGAGCGCGCCGAGCATCGCCGCCGCGTCGTCGCGGTTGGCCGGCTTGCCGAAGATGCTGGCGCCAAGCGCCACGGTGGTGTCGGCGGCGAGCACCGGCGCCTGCGGCAGGTTGCGTTGCATCAGGCGGCGCCAGCCGGCCTCGGCCTTGGCGCGCGCCACGCGCTCGACGTAGACCTCGGGCAGCTCGCCGGCATGCGGCGCCTCGTCGACGTCGGCGTCCTCGCCCGGTCGCGCGCGGAACAGCAGCAGGTGGAAGCGCACGCCGATCTGCGACAGCAGCTCGCGCCGCCGGGGACTGCGCGACGCCAGGTAGATGCCTCGTTCAACGATCATGCCCGATGATAGGGGTGTCCGATCAAAAGCGTCGCTCCGCGGTAAATCTGCTCCAGCAGCACCACCTGGGCCAGGGCGTGGGGCAGGGTAAGGGCGGAGAGCCTGAGCAGCAGGTCGGCCTTCTGCTTGACCGCCGGGTCCAGGCCGTCGGCGCCGCCGATCACGAACACCGTCTCGGCCTTCAGCAGCGCCGCGAACTGGCTGCTGGCAAAGTCCCGGCCTTTTTCATCCAGCACAACGATCCTGCCGCGCGGGAAATTTCCAATTTTCTTGACGGTAATTCTTTCGATTTCAAAGCCGCGGGGCATCCGCTTCGCATAGTCCGCGCAGGCCGTCTCGGCCCAGGCGGGCAGCCTAGCGGCGACGGCGAGGACGTGAAGGCGCGGCACGCCGCTTTTTCGAAGAGGAAATTCGTTTGACGGTCAAACGCACCTTCTTCCCTCCCCACACCTCCTCGAGGTTGTAGAAGCTGCGCACCGCCGGGTGCATGATGTGCACCACGATTTCGCCGAGGTCGACCAGCACCCACTCGCCGGTTCCCTCGCCCTCCATGCCGTAGACGCGGCCGCCGGCGTCGCGCACTTTCTGCCGCACGCGGTGGGCGAGCGCCCGCACGTGGCGATTCGAATCGCCGCTCGCGATCACCACGCGCTCGAACATCGAGGGCAGGCGTGCCGTGTCGTAGACCACGATGTCGTGGCCCTTGACGTCTTCGAGGGCGTCGATCACCGCGCGCTGCTTCTGGCGCAGGTCCATCAGCGGTAGAGCCCTTGCCTGGCGATGTAGCCAGCGACCGCGGGCGGCACCAGGCCGGCAAGGTCCGCGCCTTTCGCCGCACGCGAGCGGATCGCGCTGGCTGAAATCTCCATCGGCGGCATGGCGACGACTTTCATCCAGGGTTCGTTCCTGATCTTGGATCCCGGCCGGGCAAACACGACGACCAGCGCAAGCTGCCGGATCTCGTCGGGACGGTGCCAGGTGCCGAATTTCGCATACTGGTCCGCCCCGATCAGCAGGCAAAGGTCCTGGCCGGTTTCGACGCGCAGCTCGCGCAGCGTATCGACGGTATAGCCGGTCGCGTCGGCATCGAGCTCGCGCTCGTCGATGCGGTAGCGGGGATCTTCCGGCATCACCAGGCGCAGCATCGCGAGGCGGTCCCTGGCGGAGGCGACCGGCGCCCGGCGATACACCGGCTTGCCGGTGGGGATCCACAGGACCTGTTCCACGCCCAGCTCGTCGAGCGCCGCGCGCGCCATCGCCAGATGGGCCAGGTGAACCGGGTCGAACGTGCCGCCGAGGATTCCGATGCTCAGCGGCGAACCTCGCCGTGGCCGAGGACCACGTACTTGTGGACGGTGAGGCCTTCGAGGCCCACCGGGCCGCGCGCGTGCAGCCGGTCGGTCGAGATGCCGATCTCGGCGCCCAGGCCGTACTCGTAGCCGTCGGCGAAGCGCGTCGAGGCGTTCCACATCACCGAGCTCGAATCCACCTCGCGCAGGAAACGCTCGCCGCGCGCGCGGTCGCCGGTGACGATGGCGTCGGTGTGCTGCGAGCCGTACTTGGCGATGTGGTCCATCGCCTCGTCGAGGCCCTTGACGACGCGGATCGACACCACCGGTGCCAGCCACTCGGTGTAATAGTCCGTTTCAGTGGCGGTTTTTATTTTCGGCACGAATTTTTTTGTTGCGGCGTCGCCGCGCATTTCCACGCCCTTATGTTGAAAAACAGAAGCAATGGAAGGCAAAACTTTCGCGGCGATTTTTTCGGCGACCAGCAGCGTCTCCATGGTGTTGCAGGTGCCGTAGCGCTGCGTCTTGGCGTTGTCGGCGATGGCGATCGCCATCGCCGGGTCGGCCGCATCGTCGATGTAGACGTGGCACACGCCGTCGAGGTGCTTGAGCATCGGGATGCGCGACTCGCGCGCCAGGCGCTCGATCAGGCCCTTGCCGCCGCGCGGCACCACCAGGTCGACGAATTCGCGCAGTGTGACGAGCGCGCCGACCGCGGCGCGGTCGGTGGTCTCGACCAGCTGCACCGCCGCCTCGGGCAGGCGCGCGGCGCGCAGGCCGGCGCGCACGCAGGCCGCGATGGCGCGATTGGAATGGATCGCCTCCGAGCCCCCGCGCAGGATGCAGGCGTTGCCCGACTTGAGGCACAATGCCGCGGCATCCGCCGTCACGTTCGGCCGCGACTCGTAAATGATGGCGATGACGCCGATCGGCACGCGCATCTTCGCCACCTCGATGCCGCTCGGGCGGCGCACGCGGCTGGAGATCTCGCCCACCGGGTCGGCGAGCGTGGCCACCTGCTCGACGCCCTCGGCCATCTGCTCGACCAGGTCGGCATCGAGCCTCAGGCGATCGACAAATGCGGCGTCGCGCTTCGCCTTCTTCGCGTCGGCGACGTCGAAGGAATTGCTTTCCAGGATCTTCTTCCTATGGGAACGGATCTCGGCCGCGATCGCCGCAAGCGCCTTGTTCTTGCGCGCGGTCTCGGCGCGCGAGAGCTCGCGCGCCGCGGCGCGCGCCGCCACGCCGAGCTCACGGACGTATCTCGCTACGTCAAGCTTTTGATCCATGGGCCAATTTTAGCCCAAGGGTCAGGAAGCGATCCCACGCGTCGCCACTGCCCACGCCCTTGATGGCGCGGTCGATCGCCGCTGCCTGCGTGAGCGCGTCATCGAGCTGCGCCGGGGTGAAGCGCCGGGCCGCCGCCTCGACGGCCGCCTGCAGGCGCCGGTTGAAGAGGCGTGCGCCGCCGCGCAGCGCGAACAGCGCCGAGGAAATCGCGAACAGCACGAATGTCGGCTGCTCGCCTTCGGCGCGCAGGCCCTCGACGATGTGGAGGTAGCGCGCGGTGTCGCCGGCGACCAGCGCCTCGGCCGCGAGGTAGGGGTCGTAGCGCGCCACTTCGGCAACGGCCTCGTTCGCCACGTCCATGGAAAGAGGCCCCGCGGGTGCCAGCAGCGCGAGCTTCTGCACCTCCTGGTGCGCGGCGAGCAGATTGCCTTCGACCCGGTCGGCGATGAACTCGAGCACCTCGGGCGGCGCGCTTTGCTTCTGGCGCGCGAGGCGGGTGGCGATCCAGGCCGCCAGGCGCGAGCGGTCGACGGGGTAGACGTCGACCACCACGCCGGCGCGCGCGAGCGCGCCGAACCAGGCCGAACCCTGTCCCGTGCGATCGAGGCGCGGCAGCGAGACGAGCAGCAGCTGGTCGCTGGCGGGCTTTTCGCAGTACGCCGCGATCGCCGCGGCGCCGTCGACGCCGGGCTTGCCGCCGGGCAGGCGCAGCTCGATCAGCTTCTTCTCGGCGAACAGCGACTGGCTCGCCGCGGCATGCCGGAATTCGCTCCAGTCGAAACCGCGGCCCGGCTCGAGCACCGCGCGCTCCGCGTAGCCGGCGCGGCGCGCCGCGGCGCGCACCGCATCGGCCGCCTCGAGCGCGAGCAGCGGCTCGTCGCCGTGGATGGCGTACACCGGCGCGAGCTTGCCCGCGAGGTGCGCGTCGAGCTCGCCGGCGCGCAGCTGGGTCATTGCACCGAAGGCTTGGCTGGCTGCGCGGCGGCGATGCGCCGCAGCATCACCTGCACCGCCTGGCTCTGCATGTCGCGGAACAGCAACTGCTCCTCCGCCTCCTTGGCGAGGATCTGCGCGTCGGAGTAGGTCATCTCGCGCTGCAATTCGATGATGCTCGGCGGCACGTAGTCGCCGCCCTTGCCGTCGTGCACGCGGAAATTGATGGTGTAGGTGAGCTTGAATTCGTTGACGCGGCCGGCGCCGGTGAGCGACAGGATCTGCTTGCCGCGGGCCTCCTGCGCGATGGCGAGCAGCGCCTGCGCCTTGCGCGGGTCGTCGATCACCTTGGCGCTGGTGTTGGCCTCGATGTTGCGCTTGAGCGCGAGGCCGATGCCGCTCTTCGACTGCGGGATGTAGAGCGTCTCGAAGGGCACCGTAGCGCTGCCGCGCAGGCGAAAACCGCAGCCGGCGAGGACGATGAGAACCAGGACGAGGAGGATCTGCTTCATGCGACGACGTTGATCAGGCGGCCGGGCACGACGACGACGCGCTTGATGATCTTGTCGCCGACGTACTTCTTCACGAATTCGAGCGACTGCACCATCGCTTCGACGGCGCCCTGGTCGGCCGACTTGGGAACGCGCAGCGTGCCGCGCTTCACGCCGTTGACCTGCACCACCAGCTCGACCTCGTCCTGCTCGAGCGCCGCGGGGTCGGGCTCGGGCCAGGGCGCGCGCATCACGTCCTCGCCGAAGCCGAGCGCGCGCCACAGGTGGTGCGCGACGTGCGGCGTGATCGGCGCCAGCAGGCGGATCAGGATCGACATGCCTTCCTCCTCGGCCGCAGTCTCCTCCTCGGGCAGGCGCTCGAGCGCGTTGAGGATCTTCATTGCCGCCGAGGCCACGGTGTTGAACTGCAGCTTCTGCAGGTCGTAGTTGGCTTGCTTCAGTACCGAATGGATTTCGAAGCGCGCGCCCTTGCCGGGCTTTCCGGCGAGTTTTCCGAGCGCAGCTTTGCGCTTTGCGTAGCGCGAGGCGAAGGTCCACAGCCGGCGCAGGAAACGGTACGAGCCCTCGACGCCTTCGTCGGACCATTCCAGCGTGTTGGTCGGCGGCGAGGCGAAGATGATGAAGAAGCGCGCCGTGTCGGCGCCGTACTGGTCGATCAGCGCCTGCGGATCGACGCCGTTGTTCTTCGACTTGGACATCGTCCCGATGCCGTCGTACACCACGTTGCGGCCGTCTGTGGTCCTGGCGGAAAGGACTTTGCCTTTCGCATCCTTCTGTACTTCTATTTCCGACGGGTGAATCCATTCCCGCCTGCCACCTTCATCCGTGAAGTACGAGTCGGCGAGCACCATGCCCTGGGTGAGCAGGTTGGTGAACGGCTCGGCCATGCCGGGGAGCAGGCCCTCGTCGCGCATGGCGCGCGTGAAGAAGCGCGAATAAAGCAGGTGCAGGATGGCGTGCTCGATGCCGCCGATGTACTGGTCGACCGCCATCCAGTACTGCGCGCGCTGGTCGACCATCGCCTGGTCCTGGTCCGGGCAGGCGAAGCGCGCGAAATACCAGGACGAGTCGACGAAGGTGTCCATGGTGTCGGTCTCGCGTTTCGCCGGCCTTGCGCACGACGGGCACTTCGCCTCGTAGAACTGCGGCATCTTCGCCAGCGGGTTGCCGGTGCCATCGGGCACCAGGTGCTCGGGCAGCTTCACCGGCAGCTGGTCGTCGGGCACCGGCACGTCGCCGCAGGACGCGCAATGCACGATCGGGATCGGGCAGCCCCAGTAGCGCTGGCGCGAGATGCCCCAGTCGCGCAGGCGCCACTGCACCTGTTTTTCGCCCAGGCCTTTCGCCTTCAAATCAGAAGCGATTTTGGTTACGGCAGCTTGATAGTCCAGGCCGTCATAGGGGCCCGAGTTGATGCAAACCCCATAGTCGGCGTACGCGGGCTTCCAGGGCGCCGGCACCGTGTCGCCGAGCGGGTGGCGGATCACCGGCGCGATCGGCAGGCCATATTGCGTGGCGAAGGCATAGTCGCGCTCGTCGTGCGCCGGCACCCCCATCACCGCGCCTTCGCCGTAGGCCATCAGGACGTAATTGCCGACCCAGACGGGAATCTTCTTCCCGGAGACGGGGTGCGTGGCGTAAAGGCCGGTCGCCATGCCCTTCTTTTCGATCTGCGCCAGCTCCGCTTCCATCGCCGGGCCGCGCCGGCACTCGTCGACAAAAGATTTCAACTTCGCATTTTTCTGCGAAGCGAAAACGGCGATGGGATGCTCTGCAGCGACTGCCATGAACGTCGCACCCATCAGGGTGTCAGCGCGGGTGGTGAACACCCACAGAATCTTCTTCCCCTCCAATTCATAGGGAAAACCGATCCGGACACCCTCCGAGCGCCCGATCCAGTTCTTCTGCATCAGCTTCACCTGCTCGGGCCAGCCGGGCAGGTCGTCGAGCGATTTGAGGAGATCCTCGGCGTAAGCGGTGATCTTGAGGAAGTACATCGGGATTTCGCGCTTCTCGACCGGCGCGCCGGTGCGCCAGCCGCGACCCTCGATCACCTGCTCGTTGGCGAGCACCGTCTGGTCGACCGGGTCCCAGTTCACCACGCCGGTCTTCTTGTAGGCGAGGCCCTTGCGGAACAGGCGCGTGAACAGCCACTGGTTCCATTTGTAGTAGCTCGCGTCGCAGGTGGCGAGCTCGCGGCTCCAGTCGAGCGCGAAGCCCAGGCCCTGCAGCTGCTTCTTCATGTAGGCGATGTTGTCGCGCGTCCACTTCGCCGGCGGCACCTTGTTCGCCATGGCGGCGTTCTCGGCCGGCAGGCCGAACGCGTCCCAGCCCATCGGCTGCAGCACGTTGTAGCCGCGCATGCGGTAGTGGCGCGTCAGCACGTCGCCGATGGTGTAGTTGCGCACGTGCCCCATGTGCAGCTTGCCCGACGGGTACGGGAACATCGACAGGCAGTAGAACTTGCGCTTGCCGCGGTCTTCGCTGACGCGGAACGAGTGCTGTTGCTCCCAGAATTGCCGGGCGTCGCGCTCGATCGACTGCGGCTCGTAGGTCTCGTTCATGCGAGCGGCGATTGTACAATCTGGGCTTGTCGCTTCATCTGGAACATCTCAACCCGGAACAGCTTGCCGCCGTCACCCTGCCCGACGAGCACGCGCTGATCCTCGCCGGCGCGGGCAGCGGCAAGACGCGCGTGCTCACCACGCGCATCGCCTGGCTGGTGAAGGGCGACCGCGTTTCGCCGGCCGGCGTGCTGGCGGTGACTTTCACCAACAAGGCGGCGCGCGAGATGCTGACGCGCGTCGGCGCCATGCTGCCGAGCGCATCTCCTTCCTCGCTCCCGCGCGGCATGTGGATCGGCACCTTCCACGGCCTGTGCAACCGGCTGCTGCGCACGCACCACCGCGACGCCGGGCTGCCGCAGACCTTCCAGATCCTCGACAGCCAGGACCAGCTCGCCGCGATCAAGCGCCTGTGCAAAGGCATGAATGTCGACGAGGACCGCTTCCCGCCGCGCGACCTGCAGTACTTCATCAACGGGCACAAGGAGGAGGGCGAGCGCGCCGGCGAGATCCACGCCGCCGACGACACCGCGCGCCGCTTCACCGAGCTCTACGCCGCCTATGACGAGCAATGCCAGCGCGAAGGCGTGGTCGATTTTCCGGAGTTGTTGCTTCGTTCGTTCGAGCTTTTATCTCGAAACGAAATACTCCGGGAGCACTATGCGAACCGGTTCCGGTATGTCCTGGTCGATGAATTCCAGGATACGAACCGTCTGCAGTATCGATGGCTGAAGCTGTTCCGTTCGGCCGGGGCGATATTCTTCTGCGTCGGCGACGACGACCAGAGCATCTACACCTTCCGCGGCGCGCACGTCGGCAACATGGCCGACTTCGAGCGCGAGTTCAAGGTGGCGAAGGTGATCCGCCTGGAGCAGAACTACCGGTCGCACGGCAATATTCTGGATGCCGCCAACACGCTGATCGCCAACAACAAGAATCGCCTCGGCAAGAACCTGTGGACCGCGGCCGGCGCGGGCGAGCCGATCCGCGTGTTCGAGGGCGAGTCGGATGCCGACGAGGCGCGCTGGATCGTCGAGGAGGCGAGGTCGCTGCAGCGCGAAGGCACGCCGCTCGCGCGCATGGCGGTGCTGTACCGCTCGAATGCCCAGTCGCGCGTGGTCGAGCACGCGCTGTTCTCGCAGGGCGTCGCCTACCGCGTCTACGGCGGGTTGCGCTTCTTCGAGCGCGCCGAGGTGAAGCACGCGCTCGCCTACCTGCGCCTCATCGCCTCGCCGGCCGACGACAACGCCTTCCTGCGGGTGGTGAACTTTCCCGCACGAGGGATCGGCACCAGGACGCTCGAGCAAATTCAGGATTTTTCCAGAGAAAAAAACATTTCCCTGTATGAAGCGGCATCGGGCAAAACGCTGGTATTCAAGAAACTCATCGAAGACCTGAGAAACGAAACGCAGAACCTGCCGCTGGCGGAAGTCGTCCAGCATATCGTCGAGCGCAGCGGGCTCGCCGCGCACTACCGGGCCGAGCGCGAAGGCGCCGACCGCCTGGAAAACCTGGCGGAGCTCTCCAACGCGGCGGCGGCCTTCACCGATGAGGAGCGCGACATCGAAGCGGGCGAGCCGGCCGACCCGCTCACCGCCTTCCTCACGCACGCCGCGCTGGAAGCGGGCGAGCACCAGGCCGGCGAAGGCCAGGATGCGCTGCAGCTCATGACGGTGCACTCGGCCAAGGGCTTGGAGTTCGATGCGGTGTTCCTCTCCGGCCTGGAGGAGGGCCTCTTCCCGCACGAGCAGAGCGCCGCCGAACGCGACGGCCTGGAAGAAGAACGGCGCCTCGCCTATGTGGCGATCACCCGCGCGCGCAATCGCCTGTATCTGTCGCACGCGCAGACGCGTATGCTGCACGGCCAGACGCGCTACAACACCGCTTCGCGTTTCCTCGAGGAAATCCCCGAGGCGCTGCTGAAGTGGCTGACGCCGCGCTTTGCAAAGCAGGGCGCTTTTTCGCCGTTCAAGAAATCGGAGCGATCCAACTTCGTGAAAAGACCAAGAGACAGCGGCGGCTTCCGCATCGGCCAGAACGTGGTGCACGCCAAATTCGGCCCGGGCGTGATCATCGACGCCGAAGGACAGGGCGGCGACGCCCGCGTGCAGGTCAATTTCGGCCAGGCCGGGGTGAAATGGCTGGCGGTGGCGGTGGCAAAATTGCAGGCAGCCTGACCCCGGGGGAAAAATGACTCGCATCGGAATCGTTCTGCTCGCCGCATTGCTCGCGGCCTTCGACGCATCGGCACAGAAGCTGGCGCTGCGCTTTTCCACCGCCGCGCCGCCGCCCGACTTCCTGTCGCGCTCGATGCAGCAGTTCAAGGCCGACCTGGAGAAGGCGGCGCCCGAGTTCGACGTGCAGCTGCACTACGCCAGCTCGCTGTTCCGCCAGGGCACCGAGGTGCCGGCGATGCAGCGCGGCAACCTCGAGATGAGCACCATGACCACCTTCGAGGTGGCGCAGCAGGTGCCGGAGCTGGGGCTGTTCAACCGCGCCTACCTGTTCCGCGATTACGCGCACGCCTACAAGGCCCTCACGGGCCCGATCGGCAAGCGCTATGCCGATCTCGTGGCGTCGAAGATGGAAATCCTGGTGCTCGCCCCGACCTACCTCGGCACGCGGCAGGTGGCGCTGCGCACGGCGCGCGAGGTCAAGGCACCGGCCGATCTCGCCGGACTCAAGCTGCGCATGCCGGGCGGCCCGGACTGGCTGCTGCTCGCGCAGTCGATCGGCGCCACGCCGACGCCGATGGGCATGCCCGAGGTCTACCTCGCGCTGCAGACCGGCACCATCGACGGCCAGGAGAACCCGCCCACCATCTTCAACGCGGCGAAGTTCTCCGAGGTGTCGAAGCAGATGGTGCTTACCGCGCACCTGGTGCAGCCGATCTTCTACGCGGTGTCGAAGGCCTGGTTCGACAAGCTCGCGCCCGACCAGCAGCAGAAGCTGCGCGCGGCGGCGGTCATGGCGGCGAAATGGAACGACGACAACCGCCTCAACGACGAGAAAACGGTAATCGACGGCCTGGCGGCCAAGGGGCTCACCGTGTCGCGGCCCGACCTCGCGCCGTTCCGCGCCAACGCCGACAAGGTATATGCCGGCGCCGAGGCCGCCAAGGCCTGGGATCGCAGGATGATGGATGACGTGATGGCCGTGCGCTGATGAAGCGCGCGGCGGCGGCGGTCTCCGCGCTGCTCGTCGCCGCGGTGTTCGCCGCCATCCTGGTCGGGGTGGCGCGGCGCTACCTGTTCGGCGTGCCGCTGGTGTGGATCGACGAGCTGACCACGGTGCTCTTCATCTGGTCGATCTTCTGGACCGCGGCATTCGTGCTCGCCAACCGCGAGCACGTCGCCTTCGACCTGGTCTATGCGGCGCTGCCCGAGCGCACGCGCCGCGCCGTCGGCTGCGTCGCCGCGCTGCTGGTCGGCCTCGCGCTGCTCGCCGCGGCTCCGAAGATCGGCGGCTACCTGCAGTTCCTGTGGCGCGAGCGCACGCCGGCGCTGCAGTGGCGGCTGGACTGGGTGTTTGCCTGCTTCGGACTTTTCATCGCCGCGGCGGGCCTGCGGTTCGTCATCCAGGCCGGACAGCTGCTGACGCGCCGCTGGCGCGAGCACCTGTGAGCCTGCCCCTCATCGCCCTGGTCGGCGCGTTCGCCGCGCTGACCCTGGCGCGCGTGCCGATCGCTTTCGCCATGCTGGTGGGCGCGCTCGCCTACCTCGTCACCGCCGGGCGCGACCTCGGCCTCGTCGCCGACCAGGTGATGAACACGCTGTTCAACAACAGCCTGCTGGTGGCGATCCCGATGTTCATGCTCGCCGCCAACATCATGAACGCCGGCTCGATCAGCGACCGCCTGTTCGCCGCCTGCCACGTGATGGTGGGGCGCATTCGCGGCGGTCTCGCCCAGGTCGACGTGCTGGTGAGCGTGCTCTTCGCCAGCATGAGCGGCAGCGCGGTGGCGGATGCGGCCGGGCCTGGCCTGGTCACCATCCGCGCCATGGATAAGGCCGGCTATCCGCGCGGCTTCGCCGCCGCCATCGTCGCCGCCTCCTCAGTGCTCGGGCCGATCATCCCGCCCTCGATCCCGATGATCCTGTACGCGCTGCTCGCCAACGCTTCGGTGGCGGCGCTGTTCCTCGGCGGCGTGGTGCCGGGGCTGCTGATCGCGGCAGCGATGATGGGGGTGGTGTGGATCACGGCGCGCCGCCGGAATTTTCCGATGGAAGAACTGCCGCCGCGCGCCGAGCGTCCGAGAATCCTCGCCCGCGCCATCGCGCCGCTCGGCATGCCGGTCATGCTGCTCGGCGGCATCTACAGCGGCGCCTTCACGCCCACCGAGGCCGCCGCCGTGGCGGCCCTTTACGCCTTGGCGCTGGCGGGCCTGGTCTACCGGGAGCTGAATTTCAGGTCGCTGACCGGGGCTTTCCTCGAAACGGCGCGGCAGACCACCATCATCATGCTGATGATCTGCGGTGCCTTCGCCGTCAACTACGCCGTCACCGCCGAGCAGCTCGACAAGGCACTCGCCGCCTGGATTGCCGGGTTCGGCCTCGGCCCACTCGCCTTCCTCATCACTGTCAATGTCATTTTCCTGGTGCTCGGCTGCTTCATCGACGCCACCACCATGCTGCTGGTGCTGGTGCCGGTGCTGCTGCCGACGGTCGCTGTCCTGGGGATCGACCCGGTTTACTTTGGTGTGGTGATCGTCATCAACATCACCATCGGACTGGTGACGCCGCCCTACGGCCTGCTGCTCTTCGTGCTGGCGGCGCTCACGCGCATCCCGCTGAAGGAAATCATCCGCGAATGCTGGGGCCTGATCGGCTCGCTGATCGGGGCGCTCGCGCTGCTGGTCGCCTTCCCCGGCCTGGTGATGTGGCTGCCGCGCGTCCTGGGCTACGTAAAATAGGCCGCCATGGAGAGTCCCTACAAGGGCGAGACCGGCCTCAAGCGCATCCTCAACGCCGCGCGCAACTCGCTCGAGGGGCTGGTGGCGGCGGCGCGCCACGAGGACGCCTTCCGGCAGGAATTGATCATCGCCGCGGTGCTGGTGCCGACCGCTTTTTTCCTGAATGTGGATATTCTCGAAAGAGCGATGCTGATCGGCAGCATCCTCCTGGTGCTGATCGTCGAGCTGCTCAATTCGGCCGTCGAAGCGACGGTGGACCGCATCTCTTTCGAGGATCACCACCTCGCCAAGCGGGCCAAGGACATCGGCAGCGCGGCGGTGATGCTGGCGCTGGTCAACGCCGGCGTGGTCTGGCTGCTGATCGTCATCCTCCGGTAAGAAAGTCGTCGCCGGGCCGTCATCGGAGGGGCCTAGGCTGCGCGGCGCATGAGCCTGCGAATCGCCGTGGTGACCGAGACCTACCCGCCGGAAGTCAACGGCGTGGCCCGCACCGTCAAGGAAATGGTGGAAGGGCTGCGCGCGCGCGGCCACACCCTGCAGCTGGTGCGCCCGCGGCAGAGCGAGGCCGACCGGCCGCTGGTCAACGGCAGCCTGCACGAGCTGCTCGGCCGGGGCATCGCGATTCCGCGCTACCCGCAGCTGAAGATGGGCCTGCCGGCCAAGGGCGCGCTGGTGAAAAGCTGGTCGGCGTTCCTGCCCGACATCGTGCACATCGCCACCGAAGGGCCGCTGGGCTGGTCGGCGCTCGCCGCCGCCCGCGAGCTCGAGCTGCCGGTAGCGACCGACTTCCATACCAATTTCCAGACCTACAGCCGGCACTATGGCGTGGGTTGGCTGGCGCGCCCGGTGACTGCTTACCTGCGGCGCTTCCACAATCGCGCCGGCTGCACCCTGGTGCCGACCGCGGAGCTTGCCGGCGAGCTCGAAGGCCTCGGCTTTCGCGGCCTGCGCGTCGTCGGCCGCGGCGTCAACCCGGCGGTGTTCACCCCCGGCCGTCGCTCGAGCGCGCTGCGCGCCTCCTGGGGCGCGCGCGACGACACGCCGGTGGCGCTGTGCGTCAGCCGCTTCGCGCCGGAAAAGAATTTCCCGCTGGTGCTGCGCGCCTTCGAGGCCATGCACGAAGCGCGGCCGGACGCCAAGCTGGTGCTGGTCGGCGACGGGCCGCTCGCCGAGGAGCTCAAGGCGAGCCGCGCGCGCTGCGTGCTCGCCGGCCGGCGCGAGAACGGCGAGCTCGCGGCCCACTACGCCTCGGCGGACATCTTCCTTTTCCCCAGCACCAGCGAGACTTTCGGCAACGTCACGCTCGAAGCGATGGCGAGCGGCCTCGGCATCGTCGCCTACCGCTATGCCGCGGCGCGCGAGCACCTGCGCCACGGCGAGTCGGCGCTGCTGCCGGGCGTGGACGACGAGGAGGCATTCATCGCCGGCGCCGTGCGCCTGGCGATGGACCGGGAACTCGCGGCAAAGCTGGGGCGCGCGGCGCGCGCGACGGCGGAAAACCTGACCTGGGAGCGCGTCGTCGGCGATTTCGAGGCGGTGCTGGACGATGTCGCGTCTTGACGCCACCTTCGAGCGCATCAAGCGTTGCGACGCCTGGCTGAGCGTGCGCATGAACGGCGTGCTGCGCTA
>DASWEU010000056.1:0-28432 GCA_036394595.1 Burkholderiales bacterium
GGTGCGGAAGTGTCGATCTTTCCGGGCAGCCGCCGCACCCGCGTGCGGCAGATCCTGTCGCACGGCCAGCCGCGCGAGCTGGCGGTGGCGGGCGACTCGGTGACCCTGGTGCTGGCCGAAGACCTCGATCTCTCCCGCGGCGACCTGATTGCCGACGCGGAAAAACCGCCGCGGGAGACGCGCGCCGTGGACGCAACGCTGGTCTGGCTGGGGCAGGAGCCGCTGCGCGAGGGTGGCCGCTACCTGGTTCAGCAAGGCTCAAGGCGCGCCCCCGCCCGCGTGACCGCCGCAGGCGCCGTGGCGCTTAACGATATCGCGCGCGCCAGCCTTGCTCTGCACGCGCCGCTGTTCGTCGACGCCTATGAATCGGTGCGCGCCACCGGCGCGCTGATCCTGATCGACGAGGCAACCAACCAGACCGTCGCTGCGGGCCTCGTCCTGTGAGCGGCGTCCGTGAAGTAAGCGGAACGGTATACCTCGTCGGCGCCGGACCGGGCGCCGCCGACCTCCTCACCGTGCGCGCAGCCCGGCTGCTCCGCGGGGCGGACATCGTTTTTTACGACGCATTGGTTTCGAAGGACATCGTCGGTCTTGCCGTCAACGCGGAAAAAATTCAGGTCGGGAAAAGGAGCGGCAAGCGCTCGACTGCCCAGCACTTCATCAACAAGCGCCTGGCCGACGCCGCGCGCTGCCACCAGGTGGTGGTGCGCCTCAAGGGTGGCGACCCGATGCTGTTCGGGCGGGCGCAGGATGAAATTTCGTATCTGAATAAGCACGGCATCGCGGTCCAGGTGGTGCCGGGGGTCACGGCGGCGCTCGCCGCGAGCGCGGATCTGCGGGTCTCGCTCACCCAGCGTGGTGTCTCGCGCAGCGTAGTCTTCGCCACGCCGCGCGCCGCACCGGACGAGGCGCCGTCGAACTGGGCGGCCGCAGTGGCCGCGGCGGACACGGCGGTGCTCTATATGGCGGCCGGCATGGCCGAGCAGGTGAGGGCGGAGCTGATTGCCGCGGGGGTGAGCGCCGCGAAGCCGGTCGCGGTGGTTGAAAACGCCTCGGTGGATGCGCGCATCCAGTCCGGCGTTCTGGCGGAACTGGGTTCTTTTGCGACCGGAGAAAAGCCGGTGCTGGTGTTGCTAGGCGACGTTTACGCGGCGCTCGCCGCGGCTCGCGAGCCACAGCGCGCCGGCGAAGAACGCCACGAACCAGGCGAGCGACCACTCGGCGATCGACAGACCGAGGAAGCTCCAGTCCACCTTCGCGCATTCCCCGCTGCCCGCAAATAGCTTGGCGATGGTCCGCGTCAGCGGATAGTTGTCCAGCATGAATCCGAGGTCGGGCCCGCAGGCCGGCACCTGGTCCGCGGGCAGGTGTTGCAGCCAGACCTGCCTCCCCGCGGTGGCGATGCCACCCGCGGCGAACAGGGCGGCGAAGCCCGAATAAATCCAGATCCCGATGCGGCCCGGTCCATGGATCGCCGCCAGGACCATGGTGCCGCCCACGAGGTAGTAGAAGGCGCGCTGCACCATGCAGAGCGGGCAAGGCTCGAGGCCACGCGCGTACTGCAGGAAGTAGCCGTAGCTGAGGAGCAATGCGCAGGCGGCGGCGCCCACCGCGAACGCGATTCTCTTCATACGAAGGCGAGTCGCTTCATGGCCGCGCCGACCTCACCACGCCGCTTGCGCTGCCAAAACCGATGGCGGCGAACCCGGCTTTCTCGCAGCGCGCGGTCTCGATGACCTCGTCGCCATCCTCGAGGAAGCTGCGCGTTTCGCCGCCGGGCAGGTCGACCGGATGCCTGCCGCCGAGCGAGATCTCCATCAGCGAGCCGTAGCTGCCGGGCGCGGCGCCCGAAATCGTGCCGGAGCCGAGCAGGTCGCCCGGCTGAACGTTGCAGCCGTTGGAACTCTGGTGCGCGAGCATCTGCGCCGGCGTCCAGTACGAGTCGCGGAAGCTGCCGCGCGACAGGCGTGCCGGCGGCAGCTTCTGCCGGCGCATTTCCTTGCTGCGCAAATGCATCTCGATCGTGATGTCGTAGCCCCCCTGCTTCTGATCCTCCTGAGAATGCAGATAAACCAGGGGTTGCGGATCTTGCGCTTCACGCTGGAAGGCGGGGCAGCGGAAGGGCTCGAGCGCCTCCATCGTCACGATCCAGGGAGAAACGGTGGAGGCGAAGCTCTTGGCGAGGAAAGGCCCGAGCGGCACGTATTCCCAGGCCTGCAGGTCGCGCGCGGACCAGTCATTCAGGAGCACGACCCCGAACAGATGGTCGCCTGATTTTTCAACAGGAATTCTTTTACTCAACGAATTTCCCGGCCCCACCACAAACCCCAGCTCCGCCTCGTAATCGAGTCGGCGGCTGGGGCCGAACGACGGCGCCGGCGCGTCGGCGGGCTTCGACTGCCCCATCGGGCGCGTCACCGGCGTGCCCGACACCACGATCGAAGAGCCGCGCCCGTGGTAGCCGATCGGCAGCCACTTGTAATTGGGCAGCAGCGGATTGTCGGGGCGCAGCATTTTGCCCATGTTGGTCGCATGATGGATGCCGGTGAAGAAGTCGCTGTAGTCTCCGATGGCCAGCGGCAGGAAAAGTTCGGTCCTGCTTGCAGAAAGCAGGTATTTACTTTTTTTCTTCTGATAATTGTCTTTCAAAAGAAAGGAAAAAATTTCCTTTCGAAGATCTTTCCATTTTTTCCTTCCCAGCGCCGCAATGCCGTTCAGGGTCGGGCCGGTGTTGAGGCCGAGGGCGGCGAGATCGAGGATCTGGTCCCCAATGGCGATGCCGCCACGGCGCTGCTCTTTCTTTCCGATCAAGGAAAAAACCCCGAAAGGAAGATTCTGGATCGGGAAGTCGCTGCCGCGGGCGCTTGCCACCCAGCTGTCGAGCTCCGGATCGTGCGTCCGGTCGAGCGTCACTTCGCCGGCTTCCGGAAGCCGTCCCAGACCCTGTCGTAATTCTTCTGCAGCTCGCGCGCGCCGAGCGCGAATTTCGTCGGCCGGAACACCCAGCGCGATTCCCACATGAAAGCCAGGCCGTCGCCGGTTTTTCTGGGCGCGAGGCTTTCTGCAGTCGCTTTTTGATGCGTCAAAAGATCCGGCCCATGCGCAGACATGGTGTTGTGCAGCGAGATGCCGCCGGGGACAAAGCCTCCGGCCTTGCCGTCGTACTCGCCCCGCACCAGGCCCATCAGCTCGCTCATCACGTTGCGGTGGAACCAGGGCGGGCGAAAGGTGTTCTCCATCACCAGCCAGCGCGGCGGAAAGATGACGAAGTCGCAATTGGCGACGCCCGGCTGCCCCGAGGGCGAGGTGAGCACGGTGAAGAGCGACGGATCGTGGTGATCGAACAGCGTGCTGCCGAGTGGCATGAAGCGAGCCAGATCGTATTTGTAGGGGACGTAATCGCCATGCCACGCGACGACGTCGAGCGGCGAGTAGGCGAGCTCGGTCGACCATAGCCCACCGAGGAACTTGGCGACCAGCTGGTGCTTGCCGCGCTTGTCTTCGAAAGCTGCCACCGGCGCGAGGAAGTCACGCGTCTGCGCGAGTCCCTGCGAGCCGATCGGCCCGAGCTCGGGGAGGCGGAAGGCCGCGCCGTAGTTCTCGCAGACATAGCCCCGCGACGGGCCATTGACGTCGATCCTGAACTTGAGGCCTTTGGGGATGACCGAGATCTCTCCCGGAGAAACCGACAGCAGACCCAGCTCGGTGGCAACCGCGAGCGCCCCTTCCTGAGGAACCAGCATCATTTCCGCATCGGCGTTCAGGAACGCGCGGTTGCGCATCGGGCGGTTGGCCCGGTAGATGTGCACGGCGACGCCCGACTGCGAGTGCGGCGAGCCGGAGCCGGCGATGGTGGCGAAGCCGTCGAGGAAATCGGTGGGACGCGAAGGAAGCGGGAACGGGTCCCAGCGCAGGCGGTTGAAGGGTGTTGCCGTGTCGCGAAAAGGACCGGTGCGCAACAGGCCAGCGGCCACGCGCTTATAGGGCGGATGCATGGCGGAAGGCCGCAGCCGGTAAGTCCAGGTGCTCTGGTTCTCTGCGCGCGGCGCGGTGAACGCAGAGCCGGAGATCACCTCGGCATAAAGTCCTTTTGCCGGCCGCTGCGGCGCGTTGCGGCCGACGGGCAACGCGCCCTTCAGCGCTTCGCTCGAGAACGAGTTGCCGAAGCCGCTCTGGTATCGCAACTTCAGGCCTTGAGAACGCCGCGCTTCATCTGGTCGAGCTCGATCGACTCGAACAGCGCCTTGAAGTTGCCCTCGCCGAAGCCCTCGTCGCCCTTGCGCTGGATGAATTCAAAGAAGATCGGGCCGAGCTGGTTCTCGGAGAAGATCTGCAGCAGCAGCGCGCCGGCCTTGCCGTCGACGAGGATCTTGCGCTGGCGCAGCGCGGCGATGTTTTCGCCGTGGCCGGGGATGCGCTTGTCGACCTGGTCGTAGTAGGTGTCGTTGGTGTCGAGCAGCCTGACGCCTTTCGACTTCAAGGCGTCCACGGTGCGCGGCAGATCGGTCGAGGCGAGTGCGACGTGCTGGATGCCTTCGCCGTGGTAGGAGTCGAGGTACTCCTGGATCTGCCCGGCTTTTTCGCCGCCTTCTTCGTTGATCGGGATGCGGATCCTGCCGCAGGGGCTGGTCATGGCCTTCGATTTCACGCCGGTGACCTGGCCCTCGATGTCGAAGTAACGGATCTCGCGGAAGTTGAACAGGCGCTCGTAGAACGCGGCCCATTCTTTCATGCTGCCCTTGTGTACGTTGTGCGTCAGGTGGTCGATGTGCGCGAGGCCGTGTCCCGCGGGATTCAGTTCAGCGCCGGCAAGTGGCTCGAAGTCAACGTCGAAGAAACCGATATTGCCGATCTCGCCCGGCCGCGCGCCGCCCTTGCCGCGCCAGCGGTCGATGAAGTACAGCAGCGAATCGCCGATGCCCTTGATGGCCGGGATGTTCAACTCGCCGGGGCCGGCATGCGCGGCGTAGCCCCAGGCGCCGAGCGCTACGGCGCGCTCATAGGCCGCTTTCGCGTCGCGCACGCGGAAGGCGATGGCGCAGATGCTCGGCCCATGCAGGCGGGCAAATCGCTGCGCGAAGGAATCCGGCTCGGCGTTGACGATGAAATTGATCTCGCCCTGCCGGTAAAGCACCACGTCCTTGTGCCGGTGTCGCGCGATCGCTCTGAAGCCGAGGCGTTCGAACAAGCCGCCCATCGCTTTGGGATCGGGCGCGGCGTATTCGACGAACTCGAATCCGTCGGTGCCCATCGGGTTGTCCCAGGGGACGAAGGCCATGGCGCACTGAGTATAATCATTTCGCTCAGAGGAGGAACCCCATGATGTTCAGAATTGCCGGGCTGCTGCTATTCACGATGCTGTTTTCGTTGAACGGCCACGCGCAGAAGACCGAGATGAAGCTCGCCTATTTCGTCGGCGACCAGCACGCGATGTCGCAATGGCTGATCAAGTGGTCGGAACAACTGGAGAAGGGCTCCGGCGGGCGCATCGCGGTGAAGCGGTTCCCGGGCGCGCAGATGGGACCGACGCCAGGCCACTACGATTTCGCGCGCACCGGCCAGGCCGATGTCGCCTGGTTTCTGCACGGCGGCACGCCGGGGCGTTTCCCGCTCACCGAGATCGTCAGCCTGCCCTTCATGGTGGGCAGCGCCGAGATCGGCACCAAGGTTCTCAACGACCATGACTTGCGCGCCAAATATCTCGATGCCGAGCACAAGGGCGTCAAGGTGCTGCTGCTCTTCACGCACCAGCCGGGCAGCGTGCACACCACCAAGAAGCCGATCCGCACGCTCGACGACATGAAGGGCCTGCGCATCCGTTTCTCCAACCCGACCATCCGCGAGCTGGTGGCGGCGCTCGGCGCGACGCCGGTGGGCGTACCGCCGCCCGACCAGGTCGAGCAACTGCAGAAAGGCACCATCGACGGCGTGTTCATCGACTACGGCGGCGCCGGCATCGCGTTCAAGATGGGCGGGGTGATCAAGTACACCACCGAGCTCTACTCCTACGTCTCGAGCTTCGGCCTGGCGATGAACGAGGATTTCTGGGCCAAGCTCTCGCCTGATTTGAAGAAGCTGGTAATGGACACCACCACCGGCAAGGAGAAGGAGGTGGGCGAGGCCTGGGACGCGCTCGATATCCCCGGCAAGAAGGCGCTGGTGGACGGCGGCGATGAAGTGATCAGGCTCTCCGCCGCCGACACGGCGAAGATCCGCGCGGTGGGCGCGCAGGTCGCCGAGGTCACCGTCAAGGGCTACGAGGAAAAAGGCCTGCCGGCGCGCGCGGTGTACAACTCGATGCGCGCGCTGTCGGAGAAGCACGCCAAGACCTCCAAGAATTTCTGGAATTGAAATTCCGTAAGACTGCCGCGGCAGTTTGCGGCTGGGCGGCGAGCATCGCGCTCGCTGCGATGATGCTGCTGACGGTCGCCGACGTGGTGCTGCGCGCCACCGTCAATTTCCCGGTGCGCGGCACCCTCGAGCTCGTCGAGCTGCTGCTCGCCTGCACCTTCTTCCTCGCGCTGCCGGCGAGTTTCCTGCGCGACGAGCATATCGTGGTGGACATCATCGACGGCTGGGCGCCGCGCTGGGTGCCGTGGTTGCGGCGCGTCGCCGGCATGCTCGCCGTGCTGGTGATGGCGGCAATGGCCTGGCAGGGCTGGGTTGCCGCCCGGGATTCGGCGGCATTCAACGACGTGACCTCGGATCTGGCGCTGCCGCGCCTGTGGTACTGGATCCCGGTGCTCGCCGGCATGATCGGCGCCGGGATCGCGGCGGCGGCGATGCTGTTCGCCCGGGAGCCCGGCAAGTGAGCGTCGCGGCGATCGGCATCCTGGGGGTGGTCGGGCTGCTGCTCCTCATTTTCGCGCGCGTGCCGATCGGGCTCGCACTGGCAGCGAGCGGGTTGGCCGGCTATGCCGCGCTCGATGGCTGGGACAAGGCGCTGAAGATGTTCGGCTCGGTGCCATTCACGCTGGCGAGCGCCTACTCGCTGTCGGTGATTCCACTCTTCATCCTGATGGGCGCGGTGGCCTCGCGCGCCAATATGGCGCGCGAGCTGTTCGACGCGTCCAACGCCATCTTTTCCGGCGTGCGCGGCGCGCTCGCCAGCGCCACCATCGGCGCCTGCGCCGCCTTCGGCGCCATCTGCGGCTCGTCGATCGCCACGGCGGCGACCTTCTCCAAGGTTTCGATCCCGGAGATGCGTCGCTACGGCTACGACGAGGGCTTCGCCGCCGGCGCGGTGGCCTCGGCGGGCACGCTCGGCATCCTGATCCCGCCCTCGGTGATGCTCGCGGTCTATTCCATCGTCGCCGAGCAGTCGCTGCCGAAGCTGTTCGCCGCGGCGATGATCCCGGGCACCGTGCTCGCCATCCTCTACGTCATCACGGTTTCGGTGGTGGCACGCTTGCGGCCGCAACTGATGCCCAAGGCGCCGTCCCTTCCGCTGCGCCAGCGGCTTGCCGCGGCGCGCAGCATGTGGAAGCTGTTGCTGCTCTTTTTCCTGGCGGTGGTCGGCATCTACCTCGGCTGGTTCTCGCCCACCGAGGCCGCGGCGGTGAGCGCCTTCGCCGCCATCGTCATCGCTTTTGCCACGCGCGCCATGGGCTGGCGCGGATTGGGGGAGGCGATGCTCGAAACCGCCTACGCCACGGCGATGCTGTTCTTCATCGTCGTCGGCGCTTTCGTCTTCGCGCGCTTCATCGTGCTGACGCAGTTTCCGAACATCCTGGCGCAGTGGGTCAGGGACATGGGCTTCGCGCCGGCCTGGATCCTGTTCGCCGTGACGATGCTCTATTTCGTGCTCGGCACTTTCCTCGATGAAGTGAGCACCATCCTGGTCACGGTGCCGGTCACGCTGCCGCTCGTCACCGGCATCGGCTTCGACGGCATCTGGTTCGGCATCTTCGTCACGGTGATGTGCACCATCGGCCTGATCAGCCCGCCCACCGGCATGACGGTGTTCGTGATCCAGGCGCAAAACCCGGAGATCCCGGTGGCGAAGATCTACCTCGGGACGCTGCCCTTCCTGGTGGCGGACTTCGTGCTGGTGCTGCTGCTGATCGCCGCGCCGGGGCTGGTTTCTTGGCTGCCGGCGCTTCTCAAGATCTAAAGCTGTAGTTTTTTTCGACCCAGTCCTTGTAGCCGCCGCTGGTGGCCTTCTCTATCCATTCCGCATTCGCGAGGTACCACTCGACCGTCTTCCGCAGTCCGCTGCTGAAGCTCTCCGCCGGCTGCCAGCCGAGCTCGCGCTGGATCTTCGCGCTATTGATGGCGTAGCGCCGGTCGTGCCCGGGGCGATCTTTCACGTGGGTGATGAGCCCTCGATAGCTGCCGGAGGCGCGCGGGCGCAGCTCATCGAGCAATCCGCAAACTGCGCCCACCACCTCGAGGTTGGTCATCTCGCAGCTGCCGCCGATGTTGTAGGTTTCGCCGGCCGCGCCGCGCTCGAGGACCTGCCGCAGGGCGTCGCAGTGGTCCTCGACGTACAGCCAGTCGCGCACGTTCTTGCCATCGCCGTAGATCGGCAGCGGCTCGCCCGCGAGCGCGTTGTGAATCAGCAGCGGGATCAGCTTTTCGGGCAGCTGCCGCGGCCCGTAGTTGTTCGAGCAGTTGCCGATCAGCGTCGGCAGGCCGTAGGTGTGGTGGTAGGCGCGCACCAAGTGGTCGGCCGCCGCCTTGGAGGCGCTGTAGGGACTGTTGGGGGCGTAGGGCGATTTTTCGGTAAAGGGCGGGTCGTTTTCCTTCAACGAGCCAAACACCTCATCCGTCGACACGTGGAGGAAGCGGAAATCCTTTTGCCTGGCGAAGAATTCCCTGCATTCTTCCAGCAGCGCCCAGGTGCCGACGACGTTGGTCTGCACGAACTCGCCGGGGCCGTGGATCGAACGGTCGACGTGGCTCTCGGCGGCGAAGTGCACCACGGCGCGCGGCCGGTGCTCGGCGAGGAGTTTCCGCACCAGTTCGCGGTCGTTGATGTCGCCTTGCACGAAGAGGTGGCGCGCGTCGCCGGTGAGCGCGGCGACGTTGCGCAGGCTGCCGGCGTAGCCGAGCTTGTCGAGGTTGACGACCTTTTCGCCGCGCTTCGCCACTGCGGCGAGCACGAAATTCGATCCGATGAAGCCGGCGCCGCCGGTAACCAGGATCACTAAGCCGGAACCGTCTCTTTGCGCAGCGGCATCTGATGCAGCCACCGCTCGATTTCCGCCGGATCGGCGAACAGCGTCTCGAGCTCGGCGCGCACCTCCGCCTCGGTCTGCAGCACCGACTCGACCACCCCCTGTTTTACGCCGCTGCGGTCAGTGGCGAATTCGAGCCGGGTTCCCCATGGATCGAACAGGTAGGCGGACCAGAAGCGGCCGCCGAGCGGCACCGGGCCGATGACTTTCTCCCCGCAGCCCTTTACGCGGTCGATCAGCGCATCGAATTGCTCGGGGCGGACGTGGAAGGCGACGTGCTGCATGCCGCCGACATGGTCGCGGTTCTGGCGCGGCAGGCCCTTCGGATACTCGAACACGGCAAACAGCGAATCGTTGCCCATGTCGAAAAAGTAGTGGCGCAGGTTGTCGTAGGGCGGCTGGCCGCGGTCCTGTTCGTAGGGCACGCGGCGCACGTGCACCAGGCGAAAACCCATGACGCGCGTGTAGAAATCCATCGCCGTCGGCATGTCGTCTGCAACGATCGCCAGATGGTCTACTCCTCTAGTGTGCATGGCTCTTCTCCTGCAGCGTGTTGATGAACGAGCGCACCGCATTCAAATAGCCCTGCGGGTTGTCGCCGGCGATGTCGTGCCCGGCATCCACCTCGGCGAGCGCAAGCCGCGGGTTCGCCGCCTTCATCTTCGCCGCGCTTTCGGCGGCATACATGTCGGAGTGCGTGCCGCGCAGCGACAGGATCGGGCAGCGTACTTCGCCGATCAGCTGCCACATGTCGACGCCGAGCTTGGGCCGCTCGCCGGTTTCGAGGAGCTTCCTGAACTGGTCGCGGAAGTAAGTGTCGCGCTTGAGGACGAATTTTCCATTCAGAGGTATCAGGTAATTCTCAAATCTTGTCCGGTCATCCTTGCCGAAGTACTGCAGTGCCTCATCCACCGAAGCGAAGGTATCGGGCGTCCCGGCCACGATCTTGGTCACGCGCTGGGCGCCGGCCGGCGCGTTTTCGGGCGAATAGTCGACCAGCACCAGTCCGGCGATGCGCGCCGGATGCTTGGCGGCGACGAAGGTGGTGCTGCGGCCGCCCATCGAATGCCCGGAGAGAATCGCATGGCGCCAGCCGAGGTGGTCGAGCAGGTTGACGATGTCCTGCGCCATGGTCGGCACGCTGTAATCGCGCGCCGGGCTCCAGCTCGAGTCGCCGAAGCCGCGCAGGTCCATTGCCACCACCTCGCGCTCCGCGGCGAGCGCCTGCGCAACAGGCAGCCAGTCGTAGGAGAAGTAGGACAGCCCGTGCACCAGCAGCACCGGCGTGCGGCCGGGCTGCCCGAGCTTGCGGTAGAAGAGCTTGACGTCGCCGGAGGCGACATGCGCGCCACGGTGGGGAACCGTCATGCGACCTCCAGCGGAGCCGAGCGCAGGCGCTCGTAGATCGGGGTGAAGTCAGGCGCCGTTTCGCGCAGCAGCTGCTCGAACGAGTCGATGACGAAGTAGCGCTCCTGGTAGCGGTCGATCTGGTACTCGGTGCGCATGGCGCGCTCGAGCTCGAACGGCAGGCGCCGCGGGCGCGGATCGTCGACGCAATAGGCGAGCTCGCCGCCGGAGGAAAGCAGGCCCGCGCCGTAGGCGCGGATACCGGCCTCCGTCTTGATCAACCCGAACTCGATCGTGTACCAGTAGAGACGCGCCAGCATCTTGACCGCATCGAGGCGCATGGCCTTGAGCCCGCCCTTGCCGTATTCGTAGAGGTGGTCGGCGTAGGTGCGGTCGAACAGCAGCGGCACGTGCCCGAAGAAGTCGTGGAACACGTCGGGCTCGACGATGTAGTCGAACTCCTGCGGCCGGCGCAGCCACACCGTCACCGGGAAGCGCCGGTGCGCGAGATGCGTGAAGAAGGCCTCGTCCGGGATCAGGCCCGGGACGGCGACGATTTCCCAGCCGGTGGCTTTCTTCAATCTCGCGGTGGTCTTCTGAAAATCGGGAATTCCGCCGGAAAGATCGAGGCCGGCAACAGCCGCTATCCATTCGGGGCAGGCGTACCTCGGCACCAGCGCCGCCTGGCGCTCGAACAGGCGCCGGAACAGCGCATGCTCGTCCGCCGAGTAGGCGCTCCAGTCCTGCTCGACGGCGTAATCCGGCCCGCTGCGGCTGTAATCGCCTCGCATGGCGGAATCTTAGCCCTTCAGCCGCACCGGCAGGCGGATCGTTGAACACCAGGTCAGCTGAAAATCGCGCACATCCACTCGGTTATTATGCGGCCATGCAACGCGTGCCGATGGCGGAGTTCGAGCCGGCGCTGAAAAAGCGCCTCGAGGAGCTGTGGGGTACGCCACCCAATCTCTACCGCGCGCTCGGCAACCATCCGACGCTGATCGCGGCGTGGACGGAATTCTCCAGGGCGCTGCGCCACGACACGCGCACGCCGCGCGCGCTGCGCGAGCTGGTGATCCTGCGCGGCGCGCAGCTGATGCGCTCGGAGTACGAATGGGCGCAGCACTTGGCGATGGCGAGGAAGAGCGGCGTGCGCGAGGCGCAGATCATGGCGCTGGCGGACTGGCGCGGCTCGGGCGAGTTCGACGCGCGCGAGAAGGCGGCGCTGGCGCTTGCCGAGGCGGTCACCGAGGGACAGGTGAGCGACGCGGTCTATGCCGAGGTGTCGCGAAAATTCAGCCACGCCGAGTTTGTCGAGCTCGCCATGGTGGCGGCGTTCTACGCCATGGTCGGCCGCATGCTCGACGCGATGCGCGTGGCGCTCGAGCCGGAAATGCGCGGCTATTCGCCCAAGCTCCCCGGCGCATGAGCACGCAGCGCTCCTACCGCTACTACGATTTCGTAATGGCTGCGTTCGTCACGGTGCTGCTGTGCTCGAACTTCATCGGCGCGGCGAAGCAGGCGACGGTGAACCTGCCGCTGGTCGGCGCGACTACGTTCGGCGCCGGCGTGCTGTTCTTTCCGATCTCGTACATCTTCGGCGACATCCTTACCGAAGTGTACGGCTACGGGCGCGACCGGCGCGTGGTCTGGGCCGGTTTCGCCGCGCTGGCGTTTGCTTCCTTCATGGCGTGGGTGGTCATCGCCCTGCCGCCGGCAAGCACCGGGTTCATGGCGGCCTACCAGGGCCACCTCGAGGGCGTGTTCGGCAACAGCTGGCGGATCGCTCTGGGGTCGATGATCGCATTCTGGGCCGGCAGCTTCTCCAATAGCTATGTGCTGGCGAAGATGAAGCTCTGGACCCAAGGCAAATGGCTCTGGACGCGCACCATCGGATCCACCATCGTGGGGGAGCTGGTCGATTCAGCGCTGTTCTACTTCATCGCGTTCTACGGCATCTGGGCGAGCGGCGACGTGATCAAGATCGCGCTCGCGCAATACGTGCTCAAGACCGGGTGGGAGATCGTGATGACGCCGGTGACCTATCGCGTGGTCGGCTTCCTGAAGCGGGCGGAGGACGAGGACTACTACGACCGCAATACGAATTTCACGCCCTTCAGTCTTAAGACCTGATGGTGAAGGTTTAGAACCTGATTTTTCCCGAGCGGTAGGCTTCGAGCACGCGACGCAGCCGCATGCGCGCTTCGCCGGGCACATCGTCCATCAGGAAGCGACCGTCGATCTCGACATAGAACTGGCCGGAGAGCTGGCGACCGGCTTCTCCCAGCTCCCAGATCAGCAGCCGATGCGCGCCGACGGCGACCTCGGCCACCAGGCGGTTGGCCGGCGCGAAAAAGCGCCCGTAGACGCGCTTGAACTCCTCGTCGCCCACGGCGGCGCGGTACCTGGCGAGCTCCTCATAGCGCCGGCGCGGTGCGTTCGAGAGCACCGCCGCACTTTCGATGTCGCCTACGGCGAGGTGGCGCAGCAGCTTCTCGGCCACCGGCCGCGCGCTGCCGGCCGCGCTTTCCACCAGGCGGTAGCGGACTACCTGGCCGGGCGCCACCTCGACGCTGCGCTCATCGCCCTGCGCCGCCGCGGTGGCGCACGCAAGGGCGAGCGCGAAGGCGCAGCCGCGCACGCGGCTAAGCCGCGGCGCGCACGTCCCGTTGGGCGGCAAAACGTGCCAGCAGCTCGTCGCGTTGCTTGCGCGCCGCGACGATGCTTTTCAGCTTGAGGTGGCCGAAGCCGCGGATGTCCTCGGGCAGCGAGGCAATCTGCACGGCCAGGGCATGGTTGGCGGGCGACAGGCCCACGAGGATCTCTTCGATGGTGCGCTCGTAATCGGTGATCAACGCGCGCTCGGTGCGCCGCTCCGCCGTGTAGCCGAAAATATCGAAGGCGGTGCCGCGCAAGCCTTTCAGCCGGGCAAGGACCTTGAAGGGGTAGATCATCCAGCTGCCGAACCTGATCTTCCTCGGTTCGCCTGTCTGCGGATCCTTGCGCGCCAGCAGCGGCGGAGCGAGGTGGTAGACCAGCCGGTAGTCGCCTTCGAACATGCCGTCGATCTTCGCCGCAAAGGCCGCGTCGGCATGCAGGCGCCCGACTTCGTATTCGTCCTTGTAGGCGAGGAGTTTGGCGTAGTAGCGCGCCACGGCTTCCGTGAATTTCGAGGAATTTGTTTTTTCTTTTTCTGCGGCAAGAGTCTTTGCGACCAGACGCTGGTATTTCTCCGCGTATTTCTCGTCCTGATAATCCGTCAGCAGCTTGACGCGCCGCTCGATGAGCTCATCAAGGTTACGCGAGAAGTGCTGCCCGATCGGCACCACTTCGGCGGGCATGGCGATGCGCCGCACGCGCTCGAGGTCGGCCGCTGCGCGCCGGCCCCAGACGAAGCTCTTCTTGTTAAAGTCCACTGCGACGCCGTTCAGCTCGATGGCGCGCTCGAGCGAGGCGCCGGAGAGCGGCACCCAGCCTTTCTGGTAGGCGTAGCCGAGCATGAACATGTTGGTGGCGATGGCGTCGCCCATCAGCGCCGAGGCGAGCTCGGCGGCCGGCAGGAATTCGGCGTTGCCCTCGCCGCAGGCCTCGGCGATGTCCGCCTGCATGTCGGAGCCCGGCAGGCGCCAGTTGGGATTGCGCACGAATTCCGCCGTGGGCGTGACGCTGGCGTTGATCAGCGCGCGCGTTTCGCGCGGCGCCATGCGCTCCAGCGCGTCGTTACTCGCGCTGACCACCAGGTCGCAGCCGATGACCAGCCGCGCGCCGCCGGTGTCGAGCCGCGTGCACTGCAGGGCTTCCGGATGCGAGGCGACCTGCACGTGCGACATCACCGCGCCGTATTTCTGCGCCAGCCCCGACATGTCGAGGACCGTGACGCCCTTGCCTTCGAGGTGTCCCGCCATGCCGACGATCTGGCCGATGGTGATGACGCCGGTGCCGCCGATGCCGGTGACCAGGATGCCGAAGGGTTTCTCGACGGACGGGAGCTGCGGTTCCTTCAGGACAAAAGCTTCCTCCGTGGCAACGGCGGAGGACTTGCCCTTCTTCAGGCGGCCGCCCTCCACGGTGACGAAACTCGGGCAGAAGCCCTTCAGGCAGGAGTAGTCCTTGTTGCACGAGGACTGGTTGATGGTGCGCTTGCGGCCGAGCTCGGTCTCGAGCGGCTCGACCGACAGGCAGTTGGACTTGGCGCTGCAATCGCCGCAGCCTTCGCACACCGCCTCGTTGATCACGGCGCGAATTGCGGGATCGGGGAAGGCGTTTCTTTTGCGCCGGCGGCGCTTCTCGGAGGCGCAGGTCTGGTCGTAGATCAGCGCCGAGACGCCCGGCATCTCGCGCAGCTCGCGCTGCACCTGGTCGAGCTCGTCGCGGTGGCGCACCGTGACACCCGGCGCCCAATCGATGCCGTGCGGGTATTTATCCGGCTCGTCGGTGACCACCACGATCGGCGTCACGCCCTCGGCGGCGATCTGGCGCGAGATCCTCGCCGGGTCGAGCGGGCCGTCGTGGTGCTGGCCGCCGGTCATCGCCACCGCGTCGTTGTAGAGGATCTTGTAGGTCATGTTGACCTTGGCGGCGACCGCGGCGCGGATGGCGAGCAGTCCCGAGTGGAAGTAGGTGCCGTCGCCGAGGTTGGTGAAGATGTGCTTCTCGTCGGTGAACGGCGCCTGCCCGATCCAGGGCGCGCCTTCGGCGCCCATGTGCGTGAAGGTCGAGGTCTTCCGGTCCATCCATACGGCCATGAAATGGCAGCCGATGCCGGCGAGGGCGCGACTGCCCTCGGGCACGCGCGTCGAGGTGTTGTGCGGGCAGCCGGAGCAGAAGTAGGGCTGCCGTATGGCAGTCACGCGGGGCTTGGCCAGCGCTTTTTCCTTGAATTCGAGGAACGCCAGGCGTTCCTTGAATTGCGACCCGAGTTTTTCCGCCATGCCCAGCTTCGTCAGGCGCTGCGCAATGGCTTTTGCCACCATTGCCGGGGAGTGCTCGTAATGCGCTGGCAGCAGCCAGGTGCCGGCGGGCTGGCCGCCGGAGCGGCTCCATTCGCCGCTGTCGTCGAACTTGCCGACCACGCGCGGGGCGCGCACGCCTTCCTTCCAGTTGTAGAGCTCTTCCTTGATCTCGTACTCGATCAGCTGGCGCTTCTCCTCGACCACCAGGATTTCCTCCAGCCCGTCGGCAAAGCGGCGCGCGCCTTGCGGCTCGAGCGGCCAGGACATCGCCACCTTGTAGACGCGCAGGCCGATGTCGCGCGCCACGCGCTCGTCGATGCCGAGATCGGCGAGCGCCTGCATGGTGTCGCCGAAGCTTTTTCCGGTGGTGACGATTCCTAATCTGGGATTTGGACTGTCATAAATAATTCTGTCCAGGCCGTTGGCGCGAACATACGCCAGAGCGGCATACACCTTCCAGTCGAGGATGCGCGCTTCCTGCTCGAGGATGCCGTCGGGCCAGCGGATGTTCAGGCCACCCCCCGGCATGGCGAAGTCGCTGGGCAGGACCATGCGCACCCGGCCCGGGTCGATGTCGACCGAGGCGCCGGACTCGACCACGTCGGTCACGCACTTGAAGCCGATCCAGCAGCCCGAATAGCGGCTCATGGCGAAGCCGTGCAGGCCGAAGTCGACGTAGTCCTGCACGCTCGAGGGGTTGAGCACCGGGATGCAGCAGGCCTTGAGAATGTGCTCGCTCTGGTGCGCGAGCGTCGAGGATTTCGCCGCGTGGTCGTCGCCCGCCAGCACCAGCACGCCGCCGTGCTTCGAGGTGCCAGCGGCATTGGCGTGCTTGAAGACGTCGCCGCAGCGATCCACGCCCGGCCCCTTGCCGTACCACATGCTGAACACGCCGTCGTAGCGCGCGCCGGGGAACATGCCGACCTGCTGCGTGCCCCAGATCGCCGTCGCCGCCAGGTCCTCGTTCACGCCCGGCTGGAACTTGATGTGGTGGCTTTCGAGGTGCGGCTTGGCGCGCCACAGCGCCTGGTCGAGGCCGCCGAGCGGCGAGCCGCGGTAGCCCGAGACGTAGCCCGCGGTGTTGAGGCCGGCGCGCAGATCGCGCTCGCGCTGCAGCATCATCAGGCGGATCAGCGCCTGCGTGCCGGTGAGGAACACGCGGCCCTGCGCCAGCGTGTATTTGTCGTCGAGGGTGACGGAGGCGAGATCCATGGCGCTTCTCAATTAGACACCAGCACGGGCACGAATTCTTGGCTTGGGCGAGCGGGTCGGACGATCCCAGTAAGGCTCAGGCCCGAACGAGGCGGCGAGAAACTCGATGAAAACCCGCGTTTTGGCAGGGAGAAAGCGCCGATGCGGGTACACAGCGTAAATCGCCACGTCGCTATCAAAGGTATAGCCGGGACAGACCGAGACGAGCGAGCCGTCCTCGAGGTGGTGGTGAACGTCCCAGGTGGACTTCAGCGCGACGCCCAACCCGGCGAGCGCCCACTCCCGCAAAACCGCCCAGTTGTCGCAGGCGTAGCGTCCCGACACACGCACCGAGCCCGGCTTGCCGTCGGGGCCCTTGTAGTCCCAGGTGGCGACGAAGTCATTCGCGGTCAAGCAATTGTGGTTTACGAACTCCTCAGGCGTGCGCGGCGTGCCGTGGCGCGCGAGGTATTCTGGGCTGGCGCACACCACGCGGCGGTTTGGCGCGAGCTGGCGCGCGGCAAGCGAGGAATCCTCGAGCTGCGCGATGCGGATGGCGAGGTCGAAGCCTTCGCCAATGATGTTGACGTTGCGATCAGAGAGGCTCAGCGCCAGTTGCACCTTGGGATAGCGCCGGGCAAATTCGGGGATCAACGGCGCGAGGTGCTGGTGGGCGAAGGAGGCGGGCATCGCCACTTTCAGCGCCCCCTGCGGCTCGACGCGGCCGGCGGAGGCCGCGGCGTCTGCTTCCTCGATCTCGGCCAACACGCGGGCGCAGGTGTCGTAGTAGCTCGCACCCTCGTCGGTGAGGCGCAGGCTGCGCGTGGTACGGTTGATCAGCCGCACGCCGAGTCGGGCCTCCAGGCCGGCGAGCCGGCGGCTGACCATCGCCGGCGAGAGTCCGAGCTCGCGCCCCGCGGCCGAAAGGCTTCCCGCGGCGACCACTTTCGAGAACACCGCCATCTCCTGGAGGGTGTCAGCCATATTTGCAGAATATGCAAAAGTGTTTTACAACTCAAGCATATTCTAAACGACTGGTAAAAGACCTACTATTGCTGCGTTGCAGCAGCTCGGGCGGATCCTCCTCCTCCTCTTTCCTCCGAGTTGCACTTGGGGCAGGCCCGCAAGGGTCCTGCCCCTTGTTTTTTCTGCAGCCAATTCTTTAGCCCTGTAGTCGCGCCTTCACCGCAGAAATCACGCTGTCCCAATCACCGAACGTCGCTTGGCGGAACACGCTCGCAGACGGATACCAAAGCATGCGCTCACCCCGCAATCCATAACGCCACTCCGGAAGGAACGGCGCCATCACCAGCACTTCCTTGCCGATCGCACCGGCGAGATGCACGGTGGTGTTGCAAACGCTGACGACCAGGTCGAGGACCTGCATCAGGCCAGCCAGCTCGTCCATGTCCTCGGTGACTCCGGGAAAAAAGTGGAGCGGAATTCCGTGGGCCTTCCTGAAAGTCTCGATCTCTGCGGCGCAATCGCCGTACTGCAGCGAGATCCAGGCAATCCCCGGAATTTCCAGCAACGAGTGAAGGCGGGCGAGATCGAAAGAGCGCCGGGCGCGACCGGTCTTCGCCACGCCGCCCCGCCACGACAATCCGATCTTCCGTCCCGGCCCGAGTGCTGCTAGCCGCTCGCGCCATTGCACCTCCTTGCGCGGATCTGGAGCGAGGTAGCTGCGCCGCGCGGGAAAATCCGCCGCGTTTGTCCTGAAGTGCATGCCGAGGCTGCCCGCCGCCACCACGCATGAGACATCGGCGTCTGGCGGCGTTTGCGCTTCGCGCGCTGCGCCGATGACACGTATGGCCGGAAAGGAGCGCGCGAACAGCGTCGCGAGCCTCGGTTCGCACAACAAAGTGATTTGCTCCACGAGCCGGGACAGATCAGAAATCATCGATACGTGCATGATTTCGTCGCCCAGGCCCTGTTCGCCATAGACCAGCAAGCGGCCAGCGGTGACGGGCCCTCCTTGCCAGGTGGGTATGGACGCGAACCGGGAATGATTGTCCCGGTGGTCCGATATGCGCTTGCGCGCCTCGTACTTCGGCCACGCGGCGGAGAATTTTCCGTCGAGAAAATCCAGGACGGATTCCGACAGGGCTGCGCGGGCGTCCTCGCCCCGCGCCTGGGCCTTGGCGAACCAGTGCCGCGCTGCCGGTATGTCCCCCAGGCACTGCAGCACCAGCGTTCCCATGTTGATGCACATCCCCGCGCCGTCGAAAGCCTGCATGCTCAGCGCGCGATAGTGTTCCCGTGCCTCGTCCAGCCGCCCGAGGTCCTTGAGAATCAGCGCGAGATTCATCCGATAGTTCAATTGCGACGGCAGCAACCGCAAAGACGCCTCGCCGTGGCCCACCGCCTCCTCGAGCCGCCCCTGGCCCCAAAGCGCCGCGGCCAGATTGGCGTGGCCGACCGCGGAATCCGGATCGAGCTCGATGGCGCGTCGCGCCGCCTGCTCCGCGAGCTCCTCGCGCCATGGGTGATAGATCGCCGAGATGGCCGCATGAACATCCGCCGATCCGGGCTCGAGCTTCAACGCGCGCTCGGCCGCGGCTAGCGCGTCTTCCGCCTTTCCCGCATCGGCCAGCAGCTGCGCATGGGCCACGTGGTATTCGGCGCGTTCTGGATTCGACCGCAGCGCCGCGCGAATGCTTTCCATCGCGCCGTCGGCATTCCCTTGCTGCTGCCTAGTTGCCGCTGCACGGTAGAGTTCGTCGGCATCCTGCTTTGCCGCAGGGGTCGCGTCCGCAGCAGGCTTCAGCTCCACGCGCCAGCGCAGAAATCCCGGCAGAAATGCACGTAGCTTGAGCAGCAAGGCGCGCTGGAACGCGCGTCGGCCGTCTTGCAGGCGGCCTTGCGCGCGCAGCGCAGCACCCAGATTTGCATGCGCAATGCCGTGCTCGGGCTTCAAATCGATCGCCCGGCGAAAGCTGGCTTCGGCTTCGGCGTGCCAGTTCTTCTCGAAGTACGCTGCGCCGAGATCGTTATGAACTTCGGCGAGCGTATCGTCGACGCGCAATGCCCGGCGGTAGGCGGTGATGGCGCGATCGGTCTTGCCGTCCTCGATCAGCGCATTGCCGAGGTCGTGTTGATAGCGCGCGACGCCGCGTTCGAGCGATGCCGCCTTCGACAGCGAATGGATCGCGTCGCCAAGCATTGCAAGATTTTGTTGGGCGAGCCCAAGCTGGTGCCAGGCCGCGGCGCTGCGAGGATTGGTATTTACGGCGCGTTGCGCGTCGTCTAACTGGGGATCGCGGTCTGCGGCGGGCATCGCGGCGCAAGGTCGGGCAGCGGGGGCGCAGTATACTGGACGCGCTTGCAGTACTGACAAGGGCCCCAATTCGATGAGTGCACCGGCTACCGCGACCAAGCTGCGCCTGGGCGACGTACTCGTGGCGCAGAAGCTCATTTCGAGAGAGCAGCTTGGGCTGGGGCTCGATCAGCAGAAGCGCTCCGGCCGCCGCCTCGGCCGCGTGCTCGTGGAGCTGGGCTTTTGCTCGGACGAGCAGATCGCCGAGGCAGTAGCGCGCCAATTGGGCGTGTCCTACGTCAACCTCAAGTTCTACAACCTGAACAACGAGGTGGTGCGTCGCCTGCCCGAGTCGCAGGCGCGGCGTTTCCGCGCGCTGGTCCTGGAGGACCGGCGCTCGACCTACCTCGTCGGCATGGCCGATCCTTCGGACCTTTTTGCCTCGGACGAGCTGCGACGCTCGCTCAAGCGCGACATCGAGATGGCAGCGGTCAGCGAGGACCAGCTGCTGCAGTCGATCGATCGCATTTACCGGCGCACGGAGGAGATCAGCGGCCTCGCCAAGGCTCTCGAGCAGGACCTGGGCGACGCTTATGTCGATTTCGGCGCGCTCGGCGCGACCGCTGGCGCCGAGGACGCCCCGGTCGTCAAGCTGTTGCAATCGATGTTCGAGGACGCGGTGCAGGCCAACGCCTCCGACGTGCATATCGAGCCGCAGGAGCGCAACGTCCGCATCCGCTTCCGTATCGATGGCGTGCTCCAGGTGCAGACCGAGGTCGACACGAAAATCGGGCCGGCGCTGGTGCTGCGCCTCAAGCTGATGGGCGGCCTCGACATTTCCGAAAAGCGCCACCCGCAGGACGGGCGCTTCAACGTGCGCGTGCGCGAGCAGCAGGTGGACGTGCGCCTGTCAACCATGCCGGTGCAGTATGGCGAGTCGGTGGTCATGCGCCTGCTCAATCGCAAGTCCTCGGTGCTGTCGCTCGACCACCTCGGCATGCCGGCCGACATGCTCAAGCGCTTTCGCGAGCTGACTCAACGCACCAATGGCATGATGCTGGTGACCGGGCCGACCGGCAGCGGCAAGACGACTACGTTGTACGCCACGCTCGCCGAGATCAACTCGACCGAGAAGAAGATCATCACGGTCGAGGACCCGGTCGAGTACCGGCTCGGCGGCGTCAACCAGGTGCAGGTGAACGAGAAGATCGAGCTCAGCTTCTCGCTGATCCTGCGCTCGGCCCTGCGCCAGGACCCGGACATCATCCTGGTCGGCGAGATCCGCGACGAGGAAACCGCCCACATCGGCCTGCGCGCGGCGCTCACCGGCCACCTGGTGCTGTCGACGCTGCACACCAAGGACGCCGCCGCCACGCCGGTGCGGCTGATCGACATGGGCGCCCCGAGCTACATGGTGGCCACCTCGATTCACGCCGTGGTCGCCCAGCGGCTGGTGCGCATGAACTGCGAAAGTTGCATTCGCGCGCACGTGCCGGAAGCGTCGGAGCTGGCCTGGCTGGCGAGCGAATACAAGCAGCAGATCGACGCCTCCCGGTTCAAGCGCGGCGCCGGGTGCTCGCGCTGCAACAGTACCGGCTTGCTCGGCCGGACCGGCATTTACGAGATGCTGGAGATATCCCCTGAAATGGTGCGGGCGCTGAACCAGAGCCAGAACAACGAGTTCATCGCGCTCGCGGAGCGGGCGCTGCAAGGACGATCCCTGCGCCACCAGGCGCTCGAGCTCGCGCTGTCCGGGCGTGCCCCGGTCACCGAGGTGATCCGGGTGGCGAGCGAACTCGGAGACTGATGCCGTTCTTCGCCTACAGGGGGCGCAATTCCCGCGGCGAGCTGGTGCAGGGCCGGCTGGAAGGAAGCGACAGCGGCGCCATCGCGGATCACCTGCTCAACACCGGCGTGACGCCGATCGAAATCCTGGCCTCGAGTCGCGGCGTGGAGTCCTCGGCGGCGGAACTGCCGGCGGCGCTCGGCCGCCTGTTCCAGCCGGCGGTCACGATCGTCGACCAGATGCTGTTCTCGCGCCAGATGTACACGCTGCTCAAGGCCGGCGTGCCGATCCTGCGGGCGCTCGCGGGCCTCGAGGAATCGACCAGCAATCCGACGCTCAAGGCGGTGGTCGCGGACCTGCGGGCGAGCCTCGACAGCGGCCGGGAGCTGTCCGCCGCCATGCGCCGCCACCCTAGGGTGTTCTCGCCGTTTTATGTCAGCCTGGTGCGGGTCGGGGAAACCACCGGGATGCTGGAGAACGTGTTCCTCCGCCTTTTCGAGCACCTCGAATTCGAGAAGGAAATACGCGAGCGCATCAAGTCGGCGCTGCGCTATCCGATGTTCGTGGTGGCGGCGATGGCCATCGCTCTCGTCATCGTCAATATCGTCGTCATTCCGGCATTCGCCAAGCTGTTCGCCGGCTTCAACGCACAGCTGCCGCTGATGACCCGGATCGTAATCGCGATATCGAACTTCACCGTCGCGTACTGGCCGGTGATGCTCGCCGCGCTGATCGGCAGCGTCGTCGTCTTCAATCTCTGGCGTACCACGCCCGCCGGCAAGTACGCCTGGGACCGCATGAAGCTTCGCATTCCAATCGGCGGGAAAATCATCCTCAAGGCGACCTTGGCGCGTTTCGCGCGCAGTTTCGCGCTCTCCATCAAGAGCGGCGTGCCCGTGGTGCAGGGGTTGACCACGGTGGCCGGCGTGGTGGACAACGATTACCTTGCGCGGCGCATCGAGCAGATGCGCGACGGCGTCGAGCGCGGCGAAAGCGTGCTGCGCACGGCGCTTACCAGCGGCATTTTCACGCCGGTGGTGCTGCAGATGATCGCCGTCGGCGATGAAACCGGCGAGCTTGACGATCTGATGGTGGAGGTGGCCCAGCTCTACGAGCGCGATGTCGACTACGAGGTGAAGACGCTCGCCGCGCAGATCGAGCCGATCCTCATCGTGTTCCTCGGCGTCATGGTGCTGATACTCGCGCTCGCCATCTTCCTGCCGATCTGGGACCTGGCGAGCATCGCGAGGAAGCGATGAGGCGCGGGCGCGGCTTCACGCTGATCGAGCTGCTGGTGGTCATCAGTGTGGTCGCGCTCACCTTCGGCGTGGCGCTTGACCGCCTCACGCGCTACCAGGAGCTCGCGGAGCGCACGGCGATGGAGCAGAACCTCGCGGCGATCAACATTGCCGTGACCATGAAGTTTGCCGCCCTGGTTACCTCCGGCCGTGCCGTGCAGATCGAGGACGACGTTGGGTCGAATCCGGCCAAGCTGATGGCGCGCATGCCGGAAAACTACCTTGGCGAGCTCTACTCGCCCGATCCCGCGAGCGTGCCGAAGGAAAGCTGGTACTACGATTTGCACTCCGGCGACTTTGTTTACGTGCCGGCCCGCACGCGCTACCTGACGATTCCGAAAGAGTCGGCCGGGAATTTACGATTTCGGATCGTGTTAACGGAGGCGGCCAAGGATCCCGCTGCGCCGAGGGAATTTCGCCAGCCCTACATCAGTGCAGTATTCCCTTACCGCTGGGTCATCGACTGAGGAAAATTTTGCAAAATGCTGCAAGGCAGCGCGATAAATCCTGTCAGCGCGGCCTGAGGGGGAGGATCCTTATGCTAGCATCCGATTCCCTACCTCAATATTCCGCCCTAACTGCGGGGAGTTTATGAGAAAAGTATCCGGATTTACGATCATCGAGCTGGTGGTCGTGATTACCATCCTCGGCATCCTTGCCGCCGTTGCGCTGCCGAAGTTTTTCGACGTCACCACCGATGCTGCGACTGCCGCTGCAGCCGGTGTGGCGGGTGGCGTTGCTTCCGGCGCCGCGATCAACTACGGTGCGCGCCTTGCCAGGGGGTCGATTACCGGGACAATAGTTTCGGTGAGCGATTGCACGACGGCAGTGCTTGGCCGGCTGATCAACGGCGGATTCCCGGCGAACTTCACGTCGGCCGACGGCGGCTTTGTCGCCGCGGCGACAGCCAACGGTCTTACTGGCGCATGTACGATCACCAGCGCAAGTGGCGGCACGGCTGCCACGGCGACGGTCATCGCCGTGCTCAACTAAAAGATGAGAAAAGTAGCCGGTTTCACCATTATCGAGTTGGTCACAGTAATCACCATCCTTGGTGTGCTGGCGGCCGTCGCTCTGCCCAAATTCTTCGACGTAACGACCGATGCGCAGACCGCTGCAGCGGCGGGCGTAGCAGGAAGTGTTGCCTCGGGCGCCGCCATCAACTACGGCGCGCGTTTGGCGAGGGGGTCGATCAGCGGGACTATAGTTTCGGTGGGCGATTGCACGACGGCAGTGCTGGGCAGGCTGCTCAGCGGCGGCTTCCCGGCGAACTTTACCTCGGTGGACGCGGGCTTTACCGCGGCGGCGACGGCGAACGGTGCGACCGGCAGTTGCACCATTTCGCACGCTAGCGGTGGAACAGCGGCGACCGCCAACGTTATTGCCGTGAAGACCTGAGCGGCGCGAGTCTCGAAGGAGGAGTCATCGATATCAGAGAAAAGGGGCCGATCGGCCCCTTTTTTTATTTCCGGATGGTCGGGTTTACGATCACCGAGCTCGTCACGGTATTGATCATCGCGGGCGTGATTGCGGCAGTTGCATTGCCGCGATTCGCGGCCACCACATACGGCGAGGATGAGCTGCGCCTCTACGATCAGACCTTCGCGGCGCTGCGCTACGCGCAGCGCGTCGCGACGACCATGCAACGCAACGTCTGTGTGACGTTTACCTCGACGCAGCTCAGCCTGACCTACGGATCCACCTATGGTGGCGCTTGTAACACGGGTCTTGCCGGGCCCGGGGGCGAAAGCGCGCCGTATACGGTGAGCGCACAGGGGTCGGCGAGCTACACCTCGGCGTCGACCTTCAGCTACGACCGCGTCGGGCGCCCCAGCCCCAGCCAGACCATCACCATCAGCGGTGGGAAGCAGATCGCGGTCGAGCCCGAGACCGGGTATGTCCACTAGGCCGGCGAATTCCGATCGCGGCTTTTCGCTGGTCGAGCTGATTCTCGCGATCACAGTCATCGGCATTTCGATGGCCGCGGTGATGACGGTGTTCGTCGTCACTACGCAGCACAGCGCCGACCCGATGGCGCGCCAGCAGGCGCAGCTTATCGCCGAGGCCTACCTCGACGAGATCCTGATCAAGAAGTTCTACGATCCGGATACGAACAACGTCTGCCCGTCGCCGGAGGGGAGCCGCAGCGCCTACGACAACGTGTGCGACTACAACAGCTTGCCCGACACGGTGGTGCGCGACCAGTTTGGGACTGCAATTGCCGCGCTGTCCGCATACAACGCGCAGGTCAGCGTGTCGGACGGCGCCGTTTCGCTGAACGGAATCGACAATACCAGTGTGATCCGCCTTCTTCTTGTAACCGTGACGGTCACCGGGCCCAACAGCACGAGCGTCACCCTGAACGCCTACCGCACCAACTACCAATGCAACGCTAGCGGAGATACCGAGTGCAAACCTCACTAGCGCGAGGGTTCACGCTGCTCGAGATGGTGGTGTCCATCATCCTGCTGGGGATTGTGGCGACCACCATTGGCGCCTTCATCCTGCCAGCCGTTACCGCGCAACAAGACGTGGAGCGACGGGCGGCGCTGGTCGATGCGACTGAAAGCGCGTTGCGCAGGATGTCGCGCGACATCCGCCTCGCCCTTCCCAACAGCGTACGCATCAGCAATTCGATCACCGGCGGTGTGGGATTTGCCATCGAAATGATCCCGGCGCTCGACGGCGGGAAGTATTGCGATAGCGGCGTCGCCAACTGCGCCGGGGCCTCGCAGCTCCTTGACATCACCGTGTCGGACACCGACTTCGACGTCGTCGGCTGCTTTCGCAATTCGACCTTCACTGGCGCAAGCTTTCCGAGCACGGCATTCCGCCTAGTCATTGGCGATTCGAGCGGCCTGGTTTACTCGGCAAGTGGCTCGCCCGCGGTGGTAACGCCATCCGGCACCAGTATTACGCTCTCGACCGTAAATGGCGGCGGCGCGGGCAGCGGCACCTGCGGGACATCGTCGGGAACCAACACCTCGTACCGCCACCATCTCGCCATCTCGGGTGGCCACCGGTTTTCCACCGCCAGCTCGCGCCAGCGGGTCTTCGTCGTGCAGACGTCGGCGCTGCCGGTGACCTACATCTGTAACGCTACGACAGGCACCCTGACCCGCTACGCGGGATACTCGATTCAGTCGTCGCAGCCGACCGATGCCAGTGCCGCACCGCTCAGCACCGCCTCTTCCATTGGCAGGGTGGCAGGCAATATCAGCAGCAGCGGCTGCGGCATCACCAGCGACACCCCAAGTGTGCAGTCGCGCAGTGTCGTGACGCTTTCCATTGGCCTCACGAGCTCGGGAGAGAGCGTGCAGCTCATGAGCCAGGTGCAGCTCGACAACAGCCAATGACCTCCCGAACCCGACACGTCGGCTCGGCCCTAATCAGCGCGATCTTCCTGATCGTTGTCCTGGCTGCGCTGGGCGCGTCGATGGCGAGCCTGTCAAATGTCGAGCACGATACCGCGACAAAGTCGCTGCTCTCCGCGCAGGCGTACCAGAGCGCCAAGACCGGCCTGGAATGGGGCATCCAGCGCACGATTTCAGAGCCTTCCGCCACCGCCCCTGCGCGCTGCACCAGCATCGGCGCCGGGACCACGTTCTCGCCCACCGGCTCGGGCTTCGGCGGCGCGTCGGTCACCGTGTCTTGCGCGTCGAGCACACATGACGTCGGGGAATTCGTCTATTACCTCACGAGCACCGCCACCATCGGTACCGTCGGTACTCTTGGATACGCCGAGCGGCGGATGGAAGCGACGGTGTCGAACATTCCATGAATGCGCGAATCGCTCAGCAGGCGCTTGCGGGCCTTGTAACCGCCTTACTTCCCGTTGGCCCGGCATTGGCGTTCAACTGCGTTTCGAATGCAACGGGAAACTGGAGCGTGGCGGCCACCTGGACAACGTGCAACGGCACGACGCCGCAAGCTGCGGACACGGCGCAGATCTCAGGCGGCAATACTGTGACGATGAATACCACCGCCACCGTTACGAGCTTGACCGTCGGCTCAAGCAGCGGCAACAACACGTCTACGCTTGCTTTCGCCGCCGGCAGTCAGCTCACTGTTAGCGGCACCGTGACGTTGAGCGGCACGAACGGAAACAGGGGCGGCGCGACGAACATGACCGCAGGGGGCACACTGATCGTCAATTCGGCGACGCCCTTTGCCTTGGGGTCAGGAACCGTGACATGGACGCCGGGTACCGGGACGGTTCAGCTCGGTCTAACCAACACTCCGCTGTATTCGGCAGGGGTGTTTTCGTCGTTCAACAACCTGACGATCAGCGCCAATACCACCACGCTTGGCGGCAACACTACGCTGACCGGCGCTCTAACAGCAACGGGTACGTTGAATACATCGACGTTCACCCTCGGTGTGGCCGGAAATTTCACTGTCAACGGCACGGTAAGCGGAACCGGGGCCATCTCACTCAGCGGAGCAGGCACGACGATTACCGGTACTGGATCGGTGACGAACAGCGCAACGCTGACGATCACCAACAACAAGTCCATCGCGGCGGCAGCCAGCTTGACGCTTTCAGGGCCGATCAGCGTGAGCAGCGGGACCACCACCAACAACGGAACAATTACGAGCACCAATGTTGCAACTGGTCTTACTGGAGCCGGGACCTGGACCAACGCTGCGGGCTCGACGCTGAACATATCGGGGCCGCTCCTCACCGCCGGCACCCTGAACGCAAACGCGAATCCAAACACCGTCAACTATGCCGGCGCGGCACAGACGGTCAAGTTGCCGAATGGGGCGACGCCGAATACCTATTACAACCTGTCCCTGAGCGGCAGCGGCGCGGTGACGATGCCCGCAACGGCGCTGAGCATCCTCGGCAACTTCACGATGTCGGGGACGGAAACGACGACCGCCGCTGCGGCACTGACGGTGGGCGGGAATTTCACGGTGGGCGCCGGAACAACGTTCAATGCTTCTACCTTCACTCACAACGTCGCCGGAGATTTCTCGAGATCGGGCACATTTACGGCCAGCACCGGGACGTTTAGTTTCAACGGTAGCGTGGCGCAGGGAATTACCGGCGCGACGACGTTCAACAATCTGACGATCGCAAACACCACCGCCACGGTGACGGCGAACAATGCACTGGTCGTCAATGCCACCTTCACCCTTAACGGCAGCACCCAGTTTGCCGATGGAGGAAACGCCATCACGGCCAACGCAGGCGTAGCGAATTCAGGCACTCACAGCGGCGCCGGGAAAATCTATCTCAATAGCGGGTCGGCAGCGCATGCGTTGTCCGGGACCGGGACCTACGGAAAGCTGGAGCTGGATGACGCGTTTGGCGCTACGCTGAGCGCCAGCCCGACGGTGAGCGGTACCCTGACCTTCACTACCGGCAACCTGACGACGGGAGCATCGAATACGCTGACGATCGGCTCGGCTGGCAGCGT
>DASWEU010000057.1:0-3556 GCA_036394595.1 Burkholderiales bacterium
CCCGGCACGGCCTTTACCGTGCGGTCGATGAGCTTGGTGTGTGCCTTGAGGAGCCGGCGCGGAACGGGGTGCGCAAGGTAGGCTGCGCGGAGCGACGCCCGCTCGGCAGCGACGCGCTCGCGCAGCGTCCCTGCGGTCACTTGGAAGTGGCCTCGGACCCCAGAGCGGGCTCGGGCTGCACGCCCGCAGAAACGGTGAGCACCTCGCAGCCGTCGGCGGTCACTGCAACCGTGTGCTCCCACTGCGCCGATAGGCTGTGATCCTTCGTGACGATGGTCCAGCCATCGGCGAGCTCGCGGATGCCCGGCTTGCCGGCATTGATCATCGGCTCGACCGTGAAGGTCATTCCCGGTTGCAGGGCGAGGCCCGTGCCGGCCTTGCCGTAATGCAGCACCTGCGGTTCTTCATGGAATTTCCGCCCGATGCCGTGGCCGCAGAACTCGCGCACCACCGAGAAGCCGTGACGCTCCGCGTGCGCCTGGATCGCGGCGCCGATATCCCCAAGACGCGCGCCGGGACGCACGGCGCGGATGCCGAGCCACATGCATTCAAACGTGACGTCGACGAGGCGGCGCGCCTGGATCGACGATTCGCCGACATAGAACATGCGGCTGCAGTCGCCGTGGAAGCCGTCCTTGATCACCGTGATGTCGATATTGAGGACGTCGCCGGCTTTCAGCACCCGCTCGCCGGGCACGCCGTGGCAGACCTGGTGATTCACCGACGTGCAGATGGATTTCGGGAAGGGCTTGTACCCCGGCGGCGCGTAGTTGAGCGGCGCGGGCACGGTCTGCTGCACGCGGACCATGTAGTCGTGGCACAGATCGTTCAATTTCCCCGTGGTGACGCCGGGCTTCACGTGCGGGGTGATGAAATCGAGCACCTCGGAAGCGAGGCGGCCGGCGATGCGCATCCGCTCGAGCTCCTCGGCGGTCTTCAGAACTACGGGCATTAGCCTGATTATGCTAGAATTTCGGGCTTGCTTGCCCTTGTCGGGCGAGCAAAATTATCCCGCCGGGTCCATTAGGGTGCCCCCGACAGATTCAATCGGGGGTTCTAGGCCGGGCGGAAGACCTAACCCTAAGGAGATTGCAGTGTCGACCACGATGCGTCAAATGCTGGAAGCCGGCGTCCATTTCGGACATCAGACCCGGTACTGGAATCCGAAGATGGCGCCGTTCATCTTCGGCCACCGCAACAAGATCCACATCATCAACCTCGAGAAGACCCTGGCCATGTACCAGGAGGCGCTCAAGTTCGCGCGCCAGCTGGCCGCCAACCGCGGCACGCTTCTTTTCGTCGGCACGAAGCGCCAGGCCCGCGACATCGTGCGCGAGGAAGCGCAGCGCTGTCAGATGCCCTTCGTCGACCATCGCTGGCTCGGCGGCATGCTCACCAACTTCAAGACGGTGAAGCAATCGATCAAGCGCCTGAGGGAGATGGAGCAGATGGCGCAGGACGGCACCTTCGAGCGCATGTCGAAGAAAGAGGCGCTCGGCCTCACGCGCGAGATGCAGAAGCTGCAGCGCTCGCTCGGCGGCATCAAGGAGCTCTCGGCGCTGCCCGATGCGCTGTTCATCATCGACGTCGGCTACCAGAAAGGCGCGGTGGCCGAGGCGAACAAGCTGGGCGTGCCGGTGATCGGCGTGGTGGACACCAACCATTCGCCCGAAGGGATCGACTACATCATTCCCGGCAACGACGATTCCAGCCGCGCCATCCGCCTCTACGCGCGCGGCATGGCCGACGGCGTGCTCGAAGGCCGCACGCAATCGCTCGAGGAAGTGGTCGCCGCGTCGCGCGACGAGTTCGTCGAGGTGGAAGAGGATGAAGCGGCCAAGTAGCTGCGCGCGACCGAAACCCAAAAGGGGCCCTCACGTTACATGAGGCCCCTTTTTTTCAACCTGAAGGAGCAATAGGGCATGGCGGAAATCAGTGCAGGACTGGTGAAGGAGCTGCGCGAGCTCACCGGCCTGGGAATGATGGAGTGCAAGAAGGCGCTGTCCGAATGCGCCGGCGACCTGAAGAAGGCCGAAGAGCTGCTGCGCATCAAGAGCGGCGCAAAGGCGAGCAAAGCGGCGAGCCGCGTGGCTGCCGAGGGCGTCATTGGCGCCTTCTTGAGCGCGGATGCCAAAGTGGGTGCGCTCGTCGAGCTGAACAGCGAGACCGACTTCGTCGCCAAGAACGACGAATTCATCACCTTCGCCAACTCGCTCGCCGAGATCGCGGCGACGCGCGAGCCCGGCAGTGCCGAAGAGGACAAGCGCCAGAAGCTGGTGCAGAAGCTCGGCGAGAACATCAGCATCCGGCGCTGGAAGCGCCTCACGGCCAAAGGCCAGCTCGCCGCCTACCTGCACGGCGGCAAGATCGGCGTGCTGGTCGACTACGAAGGCCCAGAAGAAGTCGGCAAGGACGTCGCGATGCACATCGCGTTCGCCAAGCCCGCCTACCTCAACCGCAGCGAGGTGCCGCAGGACGTGGTGGCCGATGAGCGGCGCATCCAGGAAGCGCGCGCCAAGGAATCGGGCAAGCCGGCGGAGATCGTGACGAAGATGGTCGAGGGCGCTGTCAACAAGTTCCTCGGCGAAAGGACACTGCTCGGCCAGCCCTTCGTCAAGGACGACAAGCAGACGGTGGAGAAGATGCTCGGCGCCAGGAAAGCCAGGGTGAATGGGTATGCGTTCCTGGTGGTGGGCGAGGGCATCGAGAAGAAGTCGAGTGACTTTGCTGCCGAAGTGATGGCCCAGGCCGGGAAAGCCCACTGACGCCAAAATACAAGCGCATCCTGCTCAAGCTATCGGGCGAAGCCCTGATGGGGGACGATGCTTTTGGCATCAACCGGCAGACGATCGAGGGCATCGTCGCCGAGGTGGCGCAGGTCTCCAGGCTCGGCGTGGAGGTCGGCATTGTCATCGGCGGCGGCAATATCTTCCGCGGCGTGGCGCCGGGCGCGGCCGGCATGGACCGCGCGACCGCGGACTACATGGGAATGCTGGCAACCGTGATGAATGCGCTCGCGCTGCAGGACGCGATGCGCCAGGCCGGCATCTCGAGCCGAGCGCTGTCGGCGCTCAACATCGAGCAGGTGGTCGAGCCCTACATCCGCGGCAAAGCGATTCGCTACCTGGAGGAGGGCAAGATCGTCATCTTTGCCGCCGGCACGGGTAATCCGTTCTTCACCACCGATACCGCGGCGGCGTTGCGCGGCAGCGAGATGGGCGCCGAGATCGTCATCAAGGCGACCAAGGTCGACGGCGTGTACACCGCCGATCCGAACAAGGATCCACGGGCGCAGCGCTACGCGAAGATCAGCTTCGACGAAGCGATCATGCGCAACCTGAAGGTGATGGACGCCACCGCCCTCACGTTGTGCCGCGACCAGAAACTGCCGATCAACGTGTTCAGCATCTTCAAGAAGGATGCGTTGCGCCGCGTGGTCCTCGGTGAGGACGAGGGCACGCTGGTTCACGTATGATTCCCGCGGGAGACGGCCATGGCCATCCAGATCGCTGATCTCAAGAAGACGACCGACCAGAAGATGGACAAGACCATCCAG
>DASWEU010000058.1:0-16416 GCA_036394595.1 Burkholderiales bacterium
CACGATGGCCTTGGAGCTCATCGCTTCGACTTCGTCATACACCGCCGGCAGCTCCTCGTATTCGGCGCTGATGAGGTGCACTGCCTCCTCGGCGACATGCGGGTCGGACGCGAGCACCACGGCCACCGGCTCGCCGACATAGCGCACCTTGTCCAGGGCGAGTATCGGCTGATCGTGAAATGCCGGCCCGTAAAAAGGTTCGGGAATTAACTTTTGAATGTCCTTTCCGGTGACCACGCGGTAGACGCCGCCCAGCGCCTGTGCCGCGCCGACGTCGATACTCCTGATGCGGCCGTGCGAGACGCTGCTGCGGAAAATCTTGCCGTAGAGCATGCCCGGCAGGCGCAGGTTGTGCACATACTCGGCGCGCCCGGTCACCTTGAGCCAGGACTCGAGGCGCGGGATCGAGCGGCCGACCTGCGGCGTTTCAGTGGCCTGCGTTGCGCGCTTCACTGATCGCTCTTTTCAAAAATACTCTCAATAACTGCCGCTTGTATTCTGCGGAACCGTGAAGATCACTCTCGATGTGCAGGTCTTCGGCCGCCTCGACCGAGGCGAGCCGCGTCGGCTTGTCGGTCGCCGCGCTGACGAAGATGGTCGGCTTCTCGCCGTCGAGCACCACGGCAACGCCGATGGCAGGCCAGTCGTCGACAGACCGCGTCGTGCACTTGAGATAAGCGGCGCGCTTCGACCCCAGCGCTGGAATCCGCACTTGCGTGATGAGCTCGCCCCGCCTCAGCGTGGTTTCCAGGTAGCCGGCGTACAGGCCCTCGACCGGCAGGCTGCGCTCGCCGCTAGTGCCGGCGATCGTCACCGTCGCGCCCAGCGCGGAAAGCAGCGGTGGCAGATCCATGTGAGGATCGGCATGCGCGAGATGGCCGCCGACGGTGGCGACGTTGCGCACCCGGACGTTCGACAGCGTGCGCAGGGTGCGTGTAATGACCGGCCAGCCGCGGCGCACCAGGTCCGATTTCTCCAGCGCCCTCAGGGTGACCATGGCGCCGACACGCAGCGCGCCGTCGGGCCCGGTTTCGACACTTTCAAGAGAAAGCTTTCCCAAAGAAACCAGGCGGCTGGGTCGCAGCACGCCCGCTTTCATCATCAGCATCAGGGCCGTGCCGCCCGAGAGGGGGCGCGTCGCCTCGTCGCCGCCGAGCAGCGCGATGGCTTCGGTCAGGCTGCCCGGCTGGTGCAACTCGAAAGGGGTCACCCCCTAATATTAGCCGCTACGAACCGCTGAACCAGTTGTAGCCCTGGTCTTCCCAGTAGCCGCCGGGATAGTCGTTGGTGACGAACATGGCGGCGATGTGCTTCGGATTCTTGAAGCCGAGCTTGGTCGGGATGCGCAGCTTCATCGGGTAGCCGTACTTCGGCGGCAGCAGCTCGTTGCCGTAGCGGAACGACAGCTGCGTCTGCGGATGCAGCGCGGTCGCCATGTCGATGCTGCCGAAGTAATCATCGGCGCACTGGAAGCCGACGTACTTCGCCGTGGTGTCGGCGCCGATCCGTTCGAGGAAGTCGGAGAAGCGCACGCCGCTCCACTTGCCGATCGCGCTCCAGCCCTCGACGCAGATGTGGCGCGTGACCTGCGACACCTGCGGCAGCGCATAGAGCTGGGCGAGCGTCCAGGGCTTCTTCTCCCGCACCAGGCCCGCGACCTGCAGCTTGTAGCTCTTGCCGTCGACGATGCGCACCTCTTCTTCGCTGTAATAGGCATTGAAGGGAAACGGGTTGGTCATGGCGCTCTCGGGAAATTCGGGCGCCAGGCGTTTCGGGTCGAACAGCCAGGCCTGCGCGCGGTCGTTCCAGCGCGACATCGCGCCGAGCACGCGCTGCACGCCGTCGTTGTCGGTGATCTCGCAGCCGGCGAGCAGCGACAGCGCGCCGAGCGACAGGCTTTGCTTCAGGAACAGGCGCCGCTCCAGGTTTTCCACGCCGACAAGATTTTTTTTCACGAGGTCCTCCGGATACGGCCGGTGAACATGCTGGGGAAGGTGCGCGGCACCAGGGCCACCATCACCACGTGCACCACGACGATGAGCACCACCGCCGCCATGGCGAAGAAATGCAGGAAGCGAGCGCCCTCGTAGTCGCCCATCAGCGATGCAAGCCAGTAGAGCTGCACCGGCTTCCAGATCGCCAGGCCTGTGGCCACCAGCATCACCAGCGCGAGGATCAGCGCGACGTAGGCCGCGCGCTGGGCGGCGTTGTAGACCGACAGGTCCTCGTGCGCCAGGCGCCCGCGCAGCGCCTGGCCGATGTCGTGCAGCACGGCGCGTGGCGAGATCGGCAGCAGCTTGCGGCGGAAGTGGCCGGAAACGATGCCGTAGACCAGATAAACGAGGCCATTGACGGCGAACAGCCACAACGCCGCGAAGTGCCACTGCAGCGCGCCGGCCAGCCAGCCGCCCAGGGTCAGCCAGTCGGGGATGTACAAGGACGCAAACAGCGGTGAGGCGTTATAGATACGCCAGCCGCTGAAGACCATGATCAGCACCGCCAGCACGTTGATCCAGTGCGTGACGCGGACGACGAACGGATGAACCTTGACCCACATGACATAGCCTCCTGGTCCCGTCGGTCGGACTTAACCCGCCGTTCCTTACAGCTTACGCCCTCTACCGGAAAGCGAAGTAAAAAATCGATTCCGTCTAGCCTAGATAAGTCACTAGGGAAGACGCCAAGTCGTCACGGACGGACCATCATCAAGCACTATTCCTGCTGCCTCAAGTTCGGCTCTAATGCGATCCGCTTCCGCGTAATTTCCGGCAGCCCTTGCGGCATTCCGTTCGTTAATAAGTTGTTGAACACTCTTTGTAAGACCGGCAGGGATAAAGTCGGCTTTCAGATGTCCACTTAGGGCAAGATTTCCTTGGAGGAAAACCTGCGTATCGCGCTGCAATATTCCGAGTATTCCTCCAAGTGCGCGTAGTTGGGACGCGAGATTCTTTTCACCCCTATTCACCCGATTGGCGAGTTCGAAGAGAACTGCAGTGGCTTCCGGTGTAGCGAAGTCGTCATCCATCGCCTCCTTGAAGCGCTTGGCATGCTGTTCGCTCCAATCAACCGGTACTGCCCGCAATTCGGTGTCTCGTAGTGCCGTATAAAGCCGGGACAGCGATCCCTTCGCATCCTCGAGGTGCACGTCAGAATGATTCAGCGGGCTGCGGTAGTGAGCGCGCAGGATGAAGAAGCGCACCACTTCGGGGTCGTACTTCTTCAGGATGTCGCGTACGGTGAAGAAGTTGCCGAGCGACTTGGACATCTTCTCCTTGTCGACCTGGATGAAGCCGTTGTGCATCCAGTAATTGACGAACTTGTGGCCTGTCGCGGCTTCGGATTGCGCGATCTCGTTTTCGTGATGCGGGAACTGCAGGTCCTCGCCGCCGCCGTGGATGTCGAAATGCTCGCCGAGCAGCTCGGTCGACATTACCGAGCACTCGATGTGCCAGCCGGGCCGGCCCTTGCCCCAGGGCGAATCCCAGGAGGGCTCGCCCGGCTTCGCCGCTTTCCACAGCACGAAATCGAGCGGATCGGACTTGGCCTCCTCCACTTCGACGCGCGCGCCCGCGCGCAGATCCGCGGGATCCTTGCCGGAGAGCTTGCCGTAGCCCTTGAAAGACGAGACGTCGTAATAGACGTCGCGGTTGGCGGCGACATAGGCGTTTCCCCGCGCGATGAGTGCGCCGATCATCGCGATCATCCCGGGGATAGACGCGGTCGCCCGCGGCTCGTGGGTCGGCGTCAGCAGCCCCAGCGCGGTGAAGTCTTCCTCATTGGCGCGAATGAAGCGCTGCGTCAGCGCCTGGATGGATTCGCCATTCTCCAGCGCGCGCCGGATGATCTTGTCGTCGATGTCGGTGATGTTGCGCACGTAGGTGAGGCGATAGCCGCTCGCGCGCAGGTAACGGGCAACGACGTCGAATGCCACCAGCATTCGCGCATGTCCGAGATGGCAGTAGTCGTACACCGTCATGCCGCAGACGTACATGCGCACTTCCGGCGCGCGCAGGGGCGTGAATTCCTGCTTCGCCCTGCCTAGGCTGTTGTAGATCTTTAGGATAGAATGCGACCTTTCGTAGGGCCTTGAAATATAACAGAATGCAGAATTTCCTCCCCCTCGCGGCGGCGCTGCTCTTCGCGGCCTCGAGCGCGCTCGCGGACGACTTCGAGGACGCTTCCCGCCTGCTCAAGTCCGGGCAGGCGCAGCAGGCATTGGAACATGTCAACCGCGCGCTCGCCGCGAAGCCGCGCGATCCCCAGGCGCGCTTTCTCAAGGGACTGATCCTCACCGAGCAGGGCAATGCCCGCGAGGCGATCGACATCTTCACGCGCCTGACGCAGGACTACCCGGACCTGCCCGAGCCCTACAACAACCTCGCCGTGATCTACGCCAGCCAGGGCGAATACGACAAGGCGCGCGTCGCGCTGGAGAAGTCGATCCGCACCCACCCGAGCTACGCCACCGCCTACGAGAACCTCGGCGACGTCTATGCCAAGCTCGCCAGCCAGGCTTATGGCAAGGCGCTGCAGCTCAACGCCTCCAACACCGGCGCGCAGAACAAGCTCTCGCTGGTGCGCGAACTGGTCGGCGGTCCTGTGGCGGCCGTCAAGGAACCCGCCAAGCCCGTCGTCGCGGCGGTGCAGAAGCCCGCTCCGGAAAAACCCAAGGCGGAAGCGCCCGCAGCTGCCGCCGGCGCCAACGCCGAGATCATCAAGACCCTGAGTGCCTGGGCGGAAGCCTGGTCGAAGAAGGATGCGGACGGCTACCTCGGCTTCTACGCCAAAGATTTCAAAACACCGGGCGGCGAGGCGCGCGCAAGCTGGGAGAAGACGCGCCGCGCGCGCATCACCGCGCCGAAGTCGATCGAGGTGGCGATCGCCTCGCCCAAGGTGACCGTGCAGGGCGCGGAACAGGCGAGCGTGAAATTTCGCCAGAGCTACCGTTCTGACTTTCTGAAAACCGACAGCGCCAAGACGCTGGTGATGGTGAAGTCCGACGGCCGCTGGCTGATCCGTGAGGAGAAGTCGGGCAACTGATGCGTCACGCGCTCTTTTCCTTTTTAATTTTCTTTACAGTAAGTACCAACGCTGCGACGCCGGAGGATCAGTTGTCGGGCGTGTTCCAGGCCATCGAGGCCAACCAGCTGGATGCCGCGATGACGCGCGTCGAGGCGCTGATCGCCGAGCACCCGAATTTCCGCCTGGCGCACCTGGTGCGTGGCGACCTGCTGCTCGCCCGCGCCCACCCGCTCGAGACCATCGGCAACGTGGTCAAGACCGTGCCGCAGGACAAGGTCGAGGGGCTGCGCGAGGAGGCGCTCGCGCGCCTGCGCGCCATGCGCCAGCGCCCCACCGAGAATCTGCTGCCGCGCTACCTGCTGCAGCTCAGCGCCGAGCAGAAGCACGTGCTGGTGGTCGATTCGCGCAGCTCGCGCCTCTACGTCTTTTCCAACGACGGCGGGCGTCCGCGCCTGTTCGCCGACTACTACGTATCACTCGGCAAGAACGGCATCGACAAGGCGCGCAAGGGCGACCAGAAGACGCCGATCGGCGTGTACCACGTCACCGCCAACCTGCCGCGCAGCAAGCTCTCCGACTTCTACGGCGCGGGGGCCTTCCCCATCAATTACCCGAACGAATGGGACCGGCGGCGCGGCCGCGACGGCTTCGGCATCTGGCTGCACGGCGTGCCCGCCGACCTCTACAGCCGGCCGCCGCGCGCGAGCGACGGCTGCCTGGTGCTCGCCAATCCCGACCTCGAATCGGTCGCGCGCCACGTGCAGGTCGGCACCACGCCGGTGATCATCGCCGACCAGATCGAATGGACCAGCGCCGAAGCGCTCGAGACCGAGCGCGCCGCCCTCGGCGCCGCGCTCGAAGCATGGCGCGCCGACTGGCAGAGCCGCGACACCGATCGCTACCTCACCCATTACTCGCAGCGCTTCGCCTCGGGCAAGCAGGACCTTGCCGCGTGGGCGTCCCACAAGCGCGCCGTCAATGCCGGCAAGACCTGGATCGAGGTGCACCTGTCGCGCCTGGCGATGTTCCGCTATCCGCTGGAAAGCGATTTCGCCGTCGTGACGTTCGAGCAGGATTACCGCTCGAACGGCCTGACCAACGCCATGAAGAAGCGCCAGTACTGGATCAAGGAAGACGGGCGCTGGAAAATCCTCTACGAAGGAGCTGCATGAAACTCAAGCACCTGTTCCTGCTGTCCGCCGCCGCCGTCGTCCCCGCCGGCGCCCTCGCCGCCGACCCGCAGGTCGACCTGAAGACCAATCTCGGCACCATCCGCCTCGAGCTTTACCCGGCCAAGGCGCCCAAGACGGTCGAGAACTTCCTCCAGTACGTGAAGGACGGCCACTACGACGGCGTCGTCTTCCACCGCGTCATCGACAATTTCATGATCCAGGGCGGCGGCTACGACAAGGCGTACAAGGAAAAGTCGACGCGCGCCTCGATTCCCAACGAGGCAAAGAACGGGCTGAAGAACGACCTCGGCAGCATCGCCATGGCGCGGACCAACGCGCCGCACTCGGCCTCGGCGCAGTTCTTCATCAACCTCAAGAACAACGATTTCCTCAACTCCGCCCAGGCGCAGGACGGCTGGGGCTATGCGGTGTTCGGCAAGGTGGTGGACGGCCTCGACGTGGTGACCAAGATCGCCAAGCTGCCCACCGGCCCCGGCGGCCCCTTCGGCAGCGACGTGCCGCGCCAGCAGGTGATCATCGAATCGGCGAGCGTGGTCGCGGCGAAGAAGTAAGGGCGTGCGGTCGCTCTTCATCTCGGATCTGCACCTGATCCAGGATCGTCCGGCGGCCAACGAGCGGTTCTTCGGTTTTCTCGAGCGGCAGGCGCGCGGCGCCGACGCGCTCTACATCCTGGGCGACTTCTTCGAATACTGGATCGGCGACGACGACCTCGCCGAGCCGTTCAACGGCGTGATCGCCGCCAGCCTGCGCGAGCTGACGCGAGCGGGGACGCCGGTCTACTTAATGCATGGCAATCGCGATTTCCTCCTCGGCGAGGATTTTTGCAAGGCGACCGGCGCCCGCCTGCTCGGCGATCCTTCCGAGGTGGTTTTTGGTTCCGAAAAAATATTGCTCATGCACGGCGATACGCTGTGCACGGACGATCTCGACTACCAGAACTGGCGCCGCACCGCCCGCTCCGCCGCCTGGCAGCAGGACTTCCTGTCGAAAAGCATCCCCGAGCGCCGCGCGGCGGTGATGGGCCTGCGCGAGAAAAGCATCGAAGTGGTCAAGGCAAAGCCCGCCGACATCATGGACGTCAACGACGGCGCGGTGCGCGCGGCATTCCGCCGGCACGGCGTGCGGCGCATGATCCACGGCCACACCCACCGGCCGGGCCGACATGCGCTGAAAATCGACGGCCGCACCTGCGAGCGCTGGGTGCTGCCCGACTGGTACGGTCGCGGCGGCTACCTCGCGCTCGACAGCCGCGGCGCGAAACTGGTGCGCTTCTAGGGAACAGTCCCATGACCCTGAATATCAGGCGCGTAGTCACCGATCACGACGACAAAGGTCGCGCCGTCGTCTCCGCCGATGAAACCCGCCGCGGTGTCTCGGCGCGGCCGGGCCACGAGCGCTGCGACCTGTGGCAGTCGCCCGACGGCATCGTCTTCCGCCTGGTCGAATACCAGCCGGGCGTCGCGCCGCGCAACCATCGCACCGAGACCATCGACTACGCGGTCGTGCTCTCGGGCGAGATCGAGATGGACCTCGACGGCAAGCCGGTGCGGCTCAAGCAGGGCGATGCGCTGGTGCAGCGGAACACGATCCACAACTGGATCAACCGCGGTCCCGGGCCCTGCGTCATCGCGTTCGTCCTCGTTCCCCTGCAGGACGCGAAACCTGCGCTCGGCTAGCGTCGTTCTCGCCGCGTGGGTGTTCGCGGCCTGCGCCCAGGACTATCCCGCGCGGGCGGTGCGCATCGTCGTGCCTTCGCCGCCCTCCGGCGGCACCGACATCGTCGCCCGCGTGCTGGCGCAGCATTTCTCGAAGGCATTCGGCCAGCAGTTCTTCGTCGAGAACAAGCCCGGCGCCGGCAACCTGATCGGCATCGAGGCGGTGGCGCGCGCGCAGCCCGACGGCTACACCCTGCTCATGACGGCGAGCACGCTCGCGCTCAATTCGGTGCTGTACCGGAAGGTGCCCTATGACCCGGTGCGCGATTTCGCGCCGGTGACGCTTGCCGCCACCGCGCCGAACATCCTGATCGTCCATCCCGGCGTTGCGGCGACGAGCGTCGCCGAGCTGATCGCGCTCGCGAAGCGCAAGCCCGGCGTGCTCTCCTACGCCACGCCCGGCATCGGCACCTCGCCGCACCTCTGCATGGAGCTGCTCAAGACCATGGCCGGGATCGACCTCCAGCACGTGCCCTATCGCGGCACCGCGGCGGCCGTCACCGACGTCATGGGCGGCCAGGTCCAGGCCGCGTTCGCCACCGCGCTCACCGCCAAGCCGCAAGTCGATGCCGGGCGGGTTCGCGCGCTCGCGGTGTCGGGGCCGCGGCGGGTGGAGGCGCTGCCGGGCGTGCCGACGGTCGGCGAGACCGTGCCGGGCTACGAGGCGATGCAGTGGTACGGGCTGGCGGTGCCGGCCGGCACGCCGCCCGCGATCGTCGGGCGCCTCAATGCCGAGGCGCTGGTCGCGCTGCGCGCCACGGAAACCAGGGACCGCCTCGCCGCCGACGGCGCGGAGCCGCTCGGCTCGACGCCGGAGGAATTCGGCGCCTTCCTCCGTCGCGAGCTCGACAAATGGTCGCGCGTCGCGCGCGCCGCGGGCATCGAGCCGCAATAACATAGAGCCACCGATGAAACTGCTGCTCGCCTTACTCGCCGCCCTGCTTGCCTCGCAGCCGGCGCTCGCGCAGCGCAAGGCGCCGCCCGGCTTTCCCGACGCGCCGGGCAAGGAGGTACTGGTCAACAAGTGCTTCCAGTGCCACAGCCCGAACATGTGGATGGACCAGCGCCAGGACCGGCGCGCCTGGGAGAGCACGCTCTACCGCATGGTCGGGCGCGGCGCGCTGTGGACGCAGGATGAGGTCCGGCAGATGGCCGACTACCTGGGCAGCGTGTACGGGAGGAAACCATGAGAGAGCTCGTCGCCCGATTCCTGTCGCAATCGATTTCGCGGCGCAGCTTTCTCAAAGGGATGACCACGGCGGGTGTCTCGCTCGCCGCGGCGAAGGAGATCCTCGAGTCGCTGGTGCCTGCCGCCCATGCGCAGGCGAAGGCCGGCACCGCATTCAAGGTGGTCGAAGGCACCGGCGCCCTGTGCTTCGCCGAGCAGCTCATCGCTTCCGGCGTGAAGTACGTCTTCGGCAATTCGGCGAGCGAGGACGCGCAGTTCTACGAGGCGCTCGTCGACCGGCCCCAGCTCAAGTACATCCTCACGCCGCACGAGGGACCGGGCGCGGCGATGGCGGCGGGCTACGTCAAGGCGTCGGGCGAGCCGACCATCGTGATGCAGGCGGCGGTCGTCGGCCTGGTGAACGCCATGGGACAGATGTTCAACGCCTACAAGGAGCAGACGCCGCTGGTGTTCTACAGCTACCGCACCGACCAGACCGGGCGCGCGGGGCGCGACGGCTTCGAGGAGGTCGCGAACCAGGAGCAGATCGTGCAGCCGATGACCAAGTACTCCTGGCTCGCGCGGCGGGCCGACATGATCCCGGAGACCGTGCGCCGCGCCTTCAAGGCGGCATGGACGCCGCCCTACGGCCCGACCTACGCCTCGTGGCACTCGGACTTCAACGACGAGAGCGTGCGCGCCGAGATCGTGATGCAGGACCGGATCGACCCGCGCATGCGGGTGCGACCGAATCCCGCCGAGGTGGAGCGCGCGGCCAGGCTGCTGGTGGAAGCGAAGCTGCCGCTGATGATCGTGGGCGACGAGATCTACGGCGCGAAGGCGATGGCGAAGGCGGTCAAGCTCGCCGAGCTCCTCGGCATGCCGGTGACGCAGATGCGGCAGATCTACGCCAACTTTCCCGAGACGCATCCGCTCTGGGTCGGCTCGCCGCCCGCGGCGCGCCTCGCGTCGCTCGACTACCCGAAGAACCCGGACGTCGTCCTCAACGTCGGCAACAAGCTGCAGCACAACAGCCCGAACCCGATGATCGCGCGCGGCGCAAAGTTCATCGACATGAGGATCGACAGCTTGTCGATGGGCAACGTGATCGAGGTCGACGTGCCGCTCGTCGCCGACGTCGCGATGGGGCTCGACGACCTCACGGCGGCGGTGGCGCAGCTCGTGACGCCGGCGCTCAAGAGCCGCGCGGCGGCGCGGGCAGAGGAGACGCGCAAGTTCCACGAGAAGGCGCGCGAGTTGCGCAACCTGGTCATCCGGAATCCCGATTGGGACCGCTCGCCCATGCTGGCGGATCGCGTCACCCGGGAGGTCGCGCAGTTCGCGGACCGGGACGCGATCATCGTGCACGAGGCCGGCTCGGTCGTGCTGCACGGCTTCGATTTCAATCCGGATGGCGGGCGCGAACTGTTCTTCTACTACGGCGCGCACCTCGGCTCGGGCGTGGGCACCGCCGCGGGCGTGAAGCTCGCGCGGCCGAACCGCCAGGTGATCTGCCTCGTCGGCGACGGCTCGTTCATCTTCGGGCCGACGGCGCTCTGGAACATGGCGCGCCTCGAGCTGCCGGTGATCACCGTCGTCTACAACAACCATGCCTACGGCGGTCCGCACAGCCGCGTGATCGAGAAGGTGCCCGGCGGGCGCATGGTGCAGACCGGGCATTTCTTCCACGACTACCTCGGCCGCCCGGACATGAACATGGCGTCGATCGCCAAGGGCTTCGGGGTCGAGGGCGAGGTGGCGCACTCCCCCGCCGAGCTGCGCGCCGCGCTCGAGCGTGCCCGGAAGGCGACGCTGGAAGGCAAGCCCTACCTGATCGACGCCCAGGTCGCCCGCGTCGGGGTCGCATGGGCCGACCAGCCCTGGACGCCGCCGATCCGCGCCAATTGAAAGGCAAACGGTGAAACGCCTGTTTTTCCTGCTGGGGATCCTTTTTCTTGGAACCGCCGGCGCCCAATACCCCGGCAAGCCGCTGCGCCTGGTGGTGCCTTTCGCGCCGGGCGGCTCGACCGACATCTTCGCGCGGCTGCTCGCCGAGCGCCTGCAGGCGCCGCTTGGCCAGCCGGTGGTGGTGGAAAACCGCGCCGGCGCGGCGGGCAACATCGGCGCCGCCGAAGTGGCGAAAGGCCCGGCCGACGGCTACACGCTGCTCATGGCGACCACCGGCGTCATGGCGATCAACAATGCGCTCTACAAGAACATGACCTTCGACGCGGCGAAGGACCTCGAGCCGGTGGTCTATGTCGCCTCGATCACCAACGTGCTGATCGTGCCGCCCGATTTTCCGGCGAAGAGCGTCGCCGAGCTGGTCGCGGTGGCGAAGAAGGAGCCCGGCAAGCTGACCTTCGCCTCCTCGGGCGCGGGCGCCTCGACGCACATGTCGGCGGAGCTGTTCAAGAGCATGACCGGCACCGACATCGTGCACGTGCCCTACAAGGGCAGCGGCCCGGCGATGCCCGACCTGATGGCGGGCCGCGTGCACATGATGTTCGAGAACGCGCCGGGCGCGGTTCCGCACATCAGGGCGGGCAAGCTGCGCGCGCTGGCGCAAACCGGGCTCAAGCGCTCGACGGCGCTGCCCGATGTGCCGACGCTGGCCGAGTCCGGCGTGCCGGGCTACGAGTCGCTCTCGTGGAGCGGCATCGCCGTGGCGGCGGGCACGCCGCGCGCGATCGTCGCGCGCCTCAACAAAGACATCAACACGGTGCTTGCCATGCCGGACATGCGCGCCAAGCTCGAGGAGCAAGGCGCCGAGACGATCGGCGGCGCGCCCGAGATCTTCGCCCGGCACATCGCCGCCGAGCGCGAGAAATGGTCGCGGGTCATCCGCACTGCAAAAATCGTCGTGAATTAATGGGATTTCTGTCAGCACGGGTGGAGCGCGCACGCCTCTCGGCGTCGGCCCGCGCGGCGCAGCGCGCTCGCGAGCTGCGTGCCGCCGGCAAGAGCATCATCGACCTGTCGCAGGGCGAGCCCGACTTCAATACGCCCGATCACGTGATCGAGGCGGCCCATCGAGCGATGCAGTCCGGCCAGACGCACTACACGCAGGTCGACGGCACGCCCGAGCTGAAGGCCGCGATCGCCGCCAAGTTCAAGCGCGAGAACGGCATCGAGTGCAAACCAGAGAACGTTTCGGCGGGCGCGGGCGGCAAGCAGATCCTCTTCAACGCGCTGATGGCGACGCTCGACCCGGGCGACGAGGTGCTGATCCCGGCGCCGTCTTGGGGCGCATACGCGGACATCACGCATTTCGCCGAAGGCGTGCCGGTGTGGATCCCCACCAGCCCCCAAAGCGGCTTCAAGCTCGGCCCGCGGGACCTCGACCAGGCCATTACCCCGAAAACCAAGTGGCTGATGCTCAACTCGCCGTCGAATCCCAGCGGTGCGGTCTACACCGAGCAGGAATACCGCGCGCTCGGCGAGGTGCTGCAGCGCCATCCTTCGGTGCGGGTCATCAGCGACGAGATCTACGAGCACGTGCTGTTCGACGGCCGCCGCTTCGCCTGCTTCGCCGCGTCGGCGCCGCAGATTGCCGAGCGCGCCCTCACGGTGAACGGCTGCTCGAAAACATTCGCCATGACCGGCTGGCGGCTGGGCTACGCCTGCGGGCCGGTCGAGCTGATCCGCGCCATGGCGCGCATGCAGGGGCAGAGCTCGCTCAACCCTTCCTCGGTGAGCCAGGCGGCGGCGGTGGCGGCGCTCAACGGGCCGATGGACATCGTGCACAGCCGCTGCGCCGAATTCCAGGCGCGCCGCGATTTCATCGTGCCGCGCCTTAATGTGATTCCTGGCTTGGCGTGCGAGGCTCCTCACGGTGCGTTTTATGTCTACGTTTCCTGCGCTGGGTGGATTGGCAAAGGCAACATCAAAAACGATGCCGATGTGACCGCGCATTTGCTGGAACACGGTGTTGCTGTGCCGAACGGTGCGGGCTACGGCCTGTCGCCGTATTTCCGCGTCTCGTTCGCCAGCCCGCTCGCCAACCTGGAGGAAGCGCAGCGCCGCATCGACGGCGCCGCACGCCAGCTCGGCTAAGGTAGGAAATTCCTTCGCCCCCGTGTCGCGCAATGCCCACGGTGCCTGCGAGATTCGAGTCGGCGAGTGGTGTTTCTTGTCACGATCGTTCGTGCTAAAGGCTGCCCTGCCTGCAGGGATTGACGCCCGCGCCATGATGTCGGCCGGAAGCGAGAGTCCGATCGGACTATATCGAAAACTGATCAAATCACAGGGTTGCCCCAAACTTTGCCGCTCGAACTCTTGGCGACAGCGCCCGTCGTTGTCGGCCGAACGGGTTGGAAGGAATGCAGCGTGGCAGCCTATGCGCCGGATGCAGGATTAGCGGTCAAGGCCCAAGTACCTGAGCGGCAAGCCAGACTGCAGCTCGTCCAGACCACTGTATTCGATGCGCTGGTGCTCGATGCCCGGCTGCGGCAGGCGTTGGTCACCGTGCGCTCGCTTGGCAAGCGAGGGCTTGCGGTCGCCGCGCTGGAGACGCTTGGCGATGCGCCGGCGTTTTCTTCGCGGTGGTGCCGGCAGGCGGATGTCTGCCTGAGCGAGGAGGGAGCCGAGGCCTACGAAGCGTACCTCGAGGAGTTGCTCGATCGCACCGGTGTTCGCGTCGTAATTCCGTCGTCGGATGGAACGATCGCGCTGTTGCGCCGGTATCGTAAGCGTTTCGAACAGCGGACCCGCCTCGCATTGGCGCCGGAAGCCGCCCTGGCGATCGCCGTCAACAAGGAGCAGACGCTGGCGATTGCGCTGCGACTGGGGTTGGGCGTGCCGCGTGGCGTGACCGTCGGCAACGCCAGCGACGTGGCCGCCGCTTTGAACGAGATCGGGCTTCCCGCGGTGGTCAAGCCGGTCGAGTCGTGGGTGGGGGATGCACGGCATGGCGCTAGGCTCGCCTCCCGGCTGGTCACCACCTCGGTCGAAGCGCGGGCTGCGGTCGACGAGCTCACCCGTTTTGGCGGAAAAACGCTGTTTCAGCAGTACGTCCCCGGCAGGCGCGAGGCGGTGAGCTTCTTGCTTGCAGACGGTGTGATGTACGCGCGCTTCGCGCAATGGGCAAAGCGCACCGAACCGCCGCTGGGCGGTCAATCCGTGTTGCGGCAGAGCATTGCCGTCCCGGCGGATATCGGCGGACAGGCCGAACACCTGGTCCGCGAGATCGGGCTGGAAGGCTATTCCGAGGTGGAATTCCGGCGCGACGAGGCCGGCAAGCCTTACCTCATGGAGATCAATCCGAGACTCTCGGCGTCGGTGGAACTGGCGGTCCGTGCCGGGATCGATTTCCCCGCCCTGATCTACCAATGGGCGACCGGAGGGCCGATTGACAAGGTGACGAGTTATCGTGCGCACGGTTGGATGCGCCACTTGGGTGGAGACTTCATAACCACCATCGCGGCCATCCAGCAGCGGGGCCGACCCGGCGTGGCGCCGCCGCTCGAGGCGATCCTGGGATTCTGCCTTTCCTTTTTTCAGCCAGCGGGCTACGACTACATGGACTGGAAAGACCCTCTTCCGGCGCTCAAGGCCGCAGCCAACTTTACGCGCGGCTGGATGATGCCGGCGATCAGGAAAAGATTACGACGTTGACAGGGGCGATGCTCATGAAAGCCGCGTCGAATATCGAACAATTCCGCCGACCCGGTCTTATTGCCGAGTACGACGCGGTGGTGATCGGCGCGGGCCCCTATGGTCTGTCGACGGCCGCCAACTTGCGTGCACGAGGCCTGAACGTGGCCGTGTTCGGCAACGTCCTGGAGCTTTGGCGCCAGCGCATGCCGAAGGGCATGTTCCTGCGCTCGCATTCGTGGGCCACGAATCTCCATGACCCGCAAAGGAAATACACCTTCGAGCGCTTTTTCGAGGCATCCCGATACGCAAAGCGTTATCCGCTCCCCATTCAGACCTTTGTCGACTACGCGCTCTGGTTTCAGCGCCATGCTGTGCCCGAGGTGGACGAAACCTACGTTGCACTGGTCGAGCGTATCGACGGACATTTCCGCCTGACGCTGGAAGACGGACGCATGGTGCGCAGCCCGACCGTGGTGATGGCCGTCGGTCTCTGCTATTACGCCAATCGTCCCGCCGAATATACCCACCTGCCGGCGGGGCTCGTTTCACACTCGGTCGAGCATGGCGATTTCAACCGCTTCAAGGGCAAGCGAATCGTCGTCATCGGCGCCGGCCAGAGCGCGATCGAGTCTGCGGCGCTCCTCAACGAGGCGGGAGCATCCGTCCATGTCGTCGCGCGCCGCCCCATCGTCTGGCTGACCCGGGACCGGTTCGGCGAACGCTCACTCATCGAAAGGGCTCGGGCGCCGGATTCCGCGATCGCTCCCGGCTGGAAGAACTGGACGCTCGAATACGTGCCCTACCTATTCCGTCGTTTCCCCCAGCCGAAGAAAGATCGCTATATACGCAATTACTATACGGCGGCGGCCTCTGACTGGTTGCGCCCACGCGTCATCGGCAAGGTTGTGCTGCACGAAGGGCTACGGATAGCAACGATGGAAGCGATCAATGGAGCGGTCGAGGTCACGCTCTCGAACGGCGCGATAGTGAGGGCGGATCATGTGCTGATGGCAACGGGTTATACCGTGGATATCAACAGGTTGCCGATGCTCCATCCAAAGTTGACGGCCGCGATCGACCAAGACATGGGCACGCCGATGTTGAATGCCCGATTCGAGAGCAGCGTCCCCGGACTGTACTTCGTCGGCCTGTCTTCATTGCGCTGCTTCGGCCCTCTCTTCCGCTTTGTTGCCGGGTGCAAAGCCGCGGGGCAACGGGTAGCGAGCGCCGTCGCCCATCGGGTCGCGGCGCGGTGAGAGGACCCGCCGGCACGGCGCAGACAGAATCGGGCTATCGAGAGCTGTTCCGCATTCGGTCCGGACGTCGCGCGTACAACGAAACCGTCGTCGTCAGGAAGTAGAAGAGAAACTTGCCGCGCCCGCGGCGGCGCTTACCGCCGATCATCCAGCGAGTCATCTGCTCCCGCCGCATCAAATCGAGGCGATCATAGACGTCGAGACCGCGATCGCGAAGGCTAGGAAATTCCTTCGCCCCGTGTCGCGCGATGCCCACGGTGCCAGAACGCACTGCCAAAGGGGACTCGCGCGTAGCCGGCGGCGCCAACGTTGATGCTGGATCCCGCCTAGCGCAGGCCCCGCTCCAGGTCCGCCTTCAGGTCCTCGACGGCCTCGAGTCCAATCGAGAGCCGGATCAAGCCCTCGCCGATTCCGGCCGCGGCACGCGCCTCGAGCGAGATGCGCCCGTGCGTGGTGCTGGCGGG
>DASWEU010000059.1:0-6440 GCA_036394595.1 Burkholderiales bacterium
CACCGAGCCGATCTCGACGCGCGCCACGTCGCGCACCAGCACCGGGCTGCCGCCGCGCGCGGTGATCACCACGCTCTCGATGTCCTCGCGGCCCTGGAACAGGCCGATGCCGCGGATCAGGTACTGCTGGCGACCCTGCTCGACGTAGCTGCCTCCAGCGTTGGCGTTGCCGCGCTGGATCGCCAGCGACAGCTGCGACAGGGTGACTTTGTAGTCGCGCAGCTTCGCGAGGTCAGGCCGCACTTCGTACTGCTTGACCAATCCGCCCAGCGCCACCACTTCCGACACGCCTGGAATGAGCTTGAGCTGGCGCGCCACCACCCAGTCCTGGAAGGTGCGCAGCTCGCGCGGCGAGTGCCCGTCGCCCTTCACGCGGTAGCGGTAGATCTCGCCGATGGCGGTGGAAAACGGCGCCAGCTGCGCCTGCACGCCGTCGGGCAGATCGACTTCGCGCAGGCGCTCGACCACCTGCTGGCGCGCAAAGTAGCCGTTGGTGCGGTCGTCGAACGTCAGGATCAGGAACGACAGGCCGAACTGCGTATGCGAGAACATGCGGATCGCGCCGGGCAGGCCCGACAGGCCCACCTCCAGCGGTACCGTCACCTGCTTCTCCACCTCCTCCGCCGCGCGGCCGGGGTAGAGCGAAATCACCGTCACCTGGGTATCGGTGACATCGGGGAAGGCTTCGACGGGCAGGTTCTTGAACGCCCACAGGCCGGCGCCGATGAACAGCGCGAGGCCCAGCACGATGAACAGCGGCTGGTACAGCGCGAACGCGACGATGCGCTTGATCATCGGCGGCGGCTAGTCCTTCGCCGCCAGCAGCCGCTCGAGCAGCAGGTTGCCCTCCACCACCACCTTGTCGCTCGCCGCAATCCCTCCCAGCACCACCTGGTGGCCGTTCAACACCGGGCCCGGCAGGATGGCGTGCCGCGCGAAGCGGCCACCGCCCTGGTCGATAAACACGTAGGTCTGCTCGCCGCGCAGATAGACGGCGCGCGTCGGCACCAGGTAGCCCACTGGCGAGGGCACGCGCAGCTCGGCCACCATGTACATCTCCGCCTTGAGGCGCGCATCGGCCTTGGCGACGACGCCGCGCACCTTGACGGTCCGCGCCTGCGGATCGACGAGATCGGCGACGTGCGAGATGCGTCCCGTGGCCCGGTCGTCGCCGAGCGAGGTGGTCGATATCTTCACTTCGATGCCGGGCTTGATGCTGCCGACGTCCTTCTCGGCGACATCGAGAAAAAACCAGAGCTGGCTCGGGTCGGAAATCACGAACAACGCCTTGTCGCCCTGGTTGTCCGGACGCAGCTCCTGGCCGGGATTGAGGTTGCGCTCGACCACCACGCCGGCAATCGGGCTGCGCAGCTCGAGGGCCTGGTCGACCGCATCGGCCTTGCCGTAGAGCTTGAGCTTGGCCATCGCGCGCGAGCGCTCCGAGCCCGCCCGGGCGACGTCGGCCTGCGCGGCGAGCAGTTCTTTCGCCGGCGCGACGCCGGCCGCCTGCAGCTCCTCGACGCGCGCGAGGTTCTTCTGCGCCAGCACGAAGTCCTGCTCCGCCTTGCGCGCCTCGGCTTGCGCGAGACCCAGTTCCGGCGCGGACAGGGTGGCGAGGGACTGTCCCTCGGCGATCCGATCGCCGGGCCGCACCGCAATCGCCGTCACGCGTCCGGCGAAAGGCGCGAACACGCGCACCGTGCGGTCTTCGTTCCACACCAGGCGGCCGTTGAAGCGCAGCACCGTTTCGGTCCGCGGCTCGATCGGCACTGAGACGATGGCGGCAAGCTGCGGGCTGCCTGCCGGGAACACCACCACGCTGCGGTTTTCGACCGTCGGCTGCGGCACCTCCTTGCCGTTCTTGTCCGAGCAGGCGGCAAGCGCGGCGACGAGGCACAGTGCAAAGCGGAGCTTCATTTCCCCTCCAGCGTCGCCGCAGACGTTTGCGCAGCGCGCCACGCCGCCAGCGCGCGGGCGTAGTCGCCGCGCGCCGCCAATTCCTCGAGGCGCACCGCGCGCAGCGTGCGCCGGCCATCCAGCACCTCGAGCACCGAAATCGCGCCGCGCTTGAAAGCGAACTCCGCGGCCTGCGCACTGCGGTTCGCGGCCTCGAGCAGTGACGTGTCGAAGCGTTCGACGCGCTCGGCCGCCGCGTCCAGGTCGCCGCCGGCGCGCCGCAGCTCATTGGTCGCGAGCGCCCGGGTCTTGGCCAGCGCATCCACCGCGGCGTAGCGGTCCACCTCTGCTTTCTGGATTTCCCCGGCGAAGTCGTAGCCGGTGAACACCGGCAGCGCGACGCCCAGCCCCACCGTATTCACGGGCGCGCTGCCCGGAAAGCGCTCGACCTGGGCGCCGACGGTAATATCACGCGTGCGCTGGGCGCGCGCCAGGTCCCGCAAGCGGTCGGCTGCTTCCACCCGCGCCAATGCCGCGATCACGTCGGGGCGCGCGTCCACGGCGCGCTCCAGCTCCCCGGGCTCTGGCCGCGACGCCGCCGGCCAGGTGTCGGCCGCTTTCAGGTCCGACGCCTCGGTCTCGAGGCCAAGCAGGTAGCCGAGCGCGAGCTGCGCCCGCGCGAGATCCGCGCGTGCCGCGCGCGCGTCGTTTTGCGAGCGCTCGTAGTCCACCTGCACCTTGGCGACGTCCGCCGAGGCGAGGTCGCCCGCGCGCAGGCGTACCTGGGCTGCGGCCAACGTGCCCGCGAAGAGCTGTGCCGTCTCGGCGAGCACCGCCGCGCGCTCCTGGGCCTGCTTCAGGTCGTAGTAGCCGCCGCGCACCTGCGCCAGCTGCTGGCGCAGCACGTCAAGGGCGTCGTTCCTCGCCGCGCGCTGCAGCACCGAGGCCGCGCCGATGCGCAGGTCGCGCTTGTCGCCGCGCTCGAAGGGCTGGTCGATGCGCAGCACCGAGTCGGCGCGCGCCTGGGAAAACGGCCCGCTCGACAGGTTGGACTGGCCACTGATGCCGCTGGTATTGAGAGAGAGGGTCGCATTCGGACGCGCGCCGGCGATCACGCCCTGCGCGTCGGCCGAGTCCACCGCGCGCCGGGCTGCCAGCAGCTCGCGGTTGTTTCTCACCAAAAGCGCTTCCGCGTCCGGCAACGTAAGATCGCGCGCCATGAGCGGCCAACCCAGCGAGGCTAGTATCAAAAGTGAAATAAAGCGGTGCGACCTCGAGGTCATCCTGTTCCTTGCAGAGCGCGCAATTCTACCTGCGCTATCGCATACAAGTTCATGAATTTGTTATGAAAGCTTCAAGCAAGCTTGCGGCCGTCGTTTGGGCGTTTTCCCTGCTGGCGCACGCGGAAGATCCGGTCGAGGTGCACGGCCAGGCAACCTACGTGCGCCAGTGGATGCCGCCCTTCCACAGCCCCTATGGCGGCCCCAAGAGCCTGAACGCCGACGGCGAGACAGGCTACTCCTTTACCGCTACCGTGTTTCTCGGCGCGCGCCTCGCCGAAGGCACCGAGTTCTACTTCAATCCGGAATTCGTGCAGGGCGTTCCGCTGTCGCACCTGCAAGGTGTCGGTGGTTTTGCCAACGGCGAGTCCCAGCGCGGCGCCGGGCCGTCGCTCACCTTGTACCGTGCGCGGCTGTTCCTGCGCCAGACCTGGAATCTGGCCGGAGAGATGGAGGAGCAGGCCTCGGAGGCCAATCAGGTGCACACGCGCTACGCCGCCGAGCGCTTCGTCGTCACCGCAGGCAATGTTTCTGCGCTCGACGTCTTCGATGCCGTCGACTACAGCCGTGATCCCCGCACCCAGTTCATGAACTGGTCCTCCCTCACGTACGGCGCCTGGGACTACCCGGCCGACGCACGCGGCTACACCTGGGGCCTGGCGGGCGAGTACATCTCGCCCGGCTGGCAGGTGCGCGCCGGGCGCTTCATGATGCCCAAGGAATCCAACGGCCTGCCCCTCGATCACGGCATCCTGCGGCACTACGGCGACGTGGTCGAATTCGAGAAGCCCCACGGTTTCGCCGGCATGCCGGCGACGACGCGCCTGCTGGTCTACCGCAATCGCGTCTTCGCCGGCGCCTTCGACGATGCGCTTGCCGCGGGAACGCCGCCCGACATCACCACCGTGCGCAAGTCGCAAACCAAGACGGGCTTCGGCATCGGCACGCAAGTCGAGGTGACGAAAACGCTGGGTGCCTATGTCCGCGCCGGCTGGAGCGACGGCAAGACCGAGACCTTTGCGTTCACCGAAATCGATCGATCGCTCGCCGCCGGCCTGCTCGCTAAAGGCGCTTCCTGGGGCCGGCCGCAGGACAGCTTCGGCGTCGCCGCTTACCTCAACGGCCTCTCCGATTCCCACCGCGATTACCTCGCCGCGGGCGGCCAGGGATTCTTCCTCGGCGACGGCAGGCTAAACTACGCCAACGAAAAAATCGGTGAGCTCTTCTACAGCGTGAACGTGATTCGCGGTACTTGGCTGACGGCCGACTACCAGTACGTGATGAACCCGGGCTATAACCGCGACCGCGGCCCAGCGCAGGTGCTGAATTTCCGCGCCCACTTCGAGTTCTAGCCCTTGGTGAACGGAAAGTCATTCGCGATTGCAGTCGCATGGGTGCTCGCTGCACCCGGCGCGGCCGCGCACGAGTACTGGATCGAGAAAGGCGACGGCGGCTATACGCTGTTCCAGGGGCACGTGTTCTCGACCCACGAGGGCGAGGCGCGAGTGCCCTATGACCCGGCAATCGTCAAGCGCGTGCTCTGCGCCGGCGGTGCTTCCGCGTCGCCCTCGGCCGGCAAGTCCTATCCGGTCAAGGTCGATGCGAAATGCGCCGCGATCCTGATCGATGTGGTGTCGGGCTACTGGACGCAGACGCTGCTCGACACGGTGCCAAAACCGCGCAACGAAGTGTTCGGCGCGCTGCGCGGCTGGAAGTCCGAGGAATCCATCAAGCGGCTCGACGGCTGGAATGCCGCCGCCATGAAACCGCTCTCCGACGGTCTGGAGATCGTGCCGCTGGAAAACCCGTTCCTCCTCAAGCCCGGCGACAAACTGCGCGTGCAGGTGCTGTGGCAAGGCAAGCCGCGCAAGGGCGTCGCGGTCGCCTACGCCGGCGACACGCGCGGCGCGACCGACTCGCAGGGCGAGGTCAACCTGCGCATCCGGCGCGGCGGCGTGCAGATGGTGGCGGCGAGCTTCGACGAGCCGATCAAGGACCCGCTTGCCGACCGCATCGTGCACGGCGCCATCCTCCAATTCGAGCTGCCCCGATGATCCGCATTCTTCTCGCGGCCGCGCTGTGCGCGGCCTGGTCAGCCGTGCATGCGCACCACGGCGTCGCCGGCGTCGGTGCGGCGGGGCTGGAAGGCCCGGGCGCGCCGATCGAATCGGCGACCTCCGCGGTGCTGCCGGTGGGCAGCTCGCTCGCCCTGATCAAGCTCGATCATGCCGAGTTCCGGAAATTCGACTCCAATCCGGCCAATCCCGAGCTCGATCACTCGAATTTCTGGATCGCCGGCGCCGGCTACGGCTTCACGCCCTGGTTCACCGGTTATCTCTTCGTTCCCTACCATGACAAGGTGGACGAGCCCGGCGGCTTCAGCACGCGCGGCTTCGCCGATGTCTCGGTGATGGGCCAGGTCGGGTTCAAGTACGACAAGGGATTCAGGCTGCTTCCCGAATCCGAAAGCCTCGACGACCTCGAGGACTGGCATTACACCACTTTCGCCGGCATGAGCTTCCCGACGGGCGATCCCAACCTGCGCGACGGCACCGGCGCGATCGACCCCTCGAAATCCACCGGATTCGGCAAGCCTTCCTACACGCTCGGCTTCACGGCGACCAAGTTGGTTTCGCGCAACTGGACCTTCAACGCGGAGCTGTCGCACCTGCGCTTCACCGAGTACCGCTACGACGACGGCAACAAGACGCGCTTCGGCCCGGAATACCGCGCCAACGCCGCAGTGATGTACCGCACCTACACCAACGCCGAGAGCCGGATGCGCCTGGACCTGGTCATGGAAGCGCAGTATCTATACCTGGGCCGCGACAGCACGAACGGCGCCGGCGCGGTCGCGACCGGCGGGACGATCTACTACCTGGTGCCTGGCGTGCGTCTGTACTGGGGGCGCATGAGCGCCGCGATCGGCATCAAGAAGCCGGTGTCGGCGCACCTGCACGAAGACAGCCTGCAGCAGGGCGCGGAAGGCAAGGAACGCTACCGCCTGATCACCAGCGTGTCGGTGCTGTTCTGAAGCGCCTTGCCCTCCTGCTGTTCTTGCTGGTCGCAGGCCGCGCCATGGCCCATGTCGGCCACGGCGGCGGCGGCGACGGCGGCTTCCTCGACGGCTTCCTGCACCCGGTCACCGGCCTCGACCACCTGATGGCGATGGTCGGGGTCGGGTTATGGGGCGCGCAGCTCGGCGCGCCAGCCATCTGGCTCCTGCCGGTCGCCTTTCCGCTGATCATGGCGATCGGCGGCTTC
>DASWEU010000060.1:0-8109 GCA_036394595.1 Burkholderiales bacterium
GATCTGGTTGATGAAGATCACCAGCGTATTGGTGCGCTTGATGTTGCCGGTGAGCTTGCGCAGCGCCTGGCTCATCAGGCGCGCCTGCAGGCCCATCTGCGGCTCGCCCATCTCGCCCTCGATCTCGGCCTTGGGCGTGAGCGCCGCCACCGAGTCGATGACGATGACGTCGACCGCGCCCGAGCGCACCAGCATGTCGGCGATCTCGAGCGCCTGCTCGCCGGTGTCGGGCTGGGAAATGAGCAGGTCTTCGGTCTTGACGCCAAGCTTCGCGGCGTAGGAGATATCGAGCGCGTTCTCCGCATCGATGAAGGCGGCGGTGCCGCCGACCTTCTGCATTTCAGCGATGACCTGGAGGGTCAGAGTCGTCTTGCCCGAGGACTCCGGACCGTAGATCTCGACCACTCTGCCGCGCGGCAGGCCGCCGACGCCGAGGGCGAGATCGAGGCCGAGCGAGCCGGTGGACACCACTTCGATGTCCTTGATCGCCGCATCGTCCATCTTCATGATCGAGCCCTTGCCGAACTGCTTCTCGATCTGCGAAAGCGCGGCGGCTAATGCCTTAGACTTGTTGTCATCCATGCTGTACCTCTTATTTAGGCTGGCATCTACGGCAGCTCATGCTGGGCCAGTACCGGATACTGTATAAACGCTCAGTAGTATGTGGCGGTTGACGCCGCCGTGTCAAACATCAGGAAAATCCCTTAGGAGACAAAGAGATGGCAAAAGTTGCTTTCCTCGGCCTCGGCGTCATGGGCTACCCCATGGCGGGCCATTTGCTGAAGAAAGGCGGCCACGACGTGACTGTCTACAACCGCACCCCGGCCAAGGCCCAACAGTGGGCCAAGGAGTACGGCGGCAAGCACGCGGCGACGCCGCGCGAGGCGGCGAAGGACTGCGATTTCGTCATGATGTGCGTCGGCAACGACGACGACGTGCGCTCTGTCGTTTACGGGGACAACGGGGTGCTCGCCGGCATGAAGAAGGGCGCGATCCTGGTGGATCACACGACTGCGTCAGCCACCGTAGCCAGAGAAGTTCATCAAAAAGCAAAAGAAAAGAGCATTGGCTTCGTCGACGCGCCGGTCTCCGGCGGTCAGGCCGGCGCGGTCAACGGCCAGCTCGGCATCATGTGCGGCGGCGAGGACGCCGTGTTCGCCAAGGCGAAGCCGGTGCTCGATACCTACGCCAAGATGTGCGCGCTGATCGGCGGCCCCGGCGCCGGCCAGCTCACCAAAATGGTGAACCAGATCTGCATCGTCGGCATCGCCGAAGGCCTCGCCGAGGCGGTGGCGTTCGCCAAGCGCAACGATCTCGACGTCGAGAAGGTGATCGCCGTCATCTCCAAGGGCGCGGCGCAATCCTGGCAGATGGAAAACCGCTGGAAGCAGATGAGCGAGCTCAAGGCCGAGGGCTTCGGCTTCGCCATCGAGTGGATGCGCAAGGACCTCGGCATCTGCCTGGCGCAGGCGAAGCAAAGCGGCGCGCGCCTCCCCGTTGCAGCGCTGGTCGACCAGTTCTACTCGCACCTCGAGGCGCGCGGCGGCAAGCGCTGGGACAGCACGGCTTCGCTGATCCAGCTCCTGCTCAAGGACTAGCCCCTATTGCAGACGTACCGGGATGCGGCGCGGGCCGAAGGGCTTGCCGAACTTGCCGAAGCGGCCGGCAATCCCGGTGCCGCAGAAGCTGCACTCGCCGCCGACTTTTAAATCGTAGTTTTTGATTTGATACCAGTCGCGCCCGATCACCCGCTTTTCGCACGCGGGGCAGTAGGTCGAGCCGCCGGTTTCGTCGTGCACGTTGCCGGTGTAGACGTAATTGAGGCCGGCGAGCTGGCCAATCTCCCGCGCACGCGTCAGCGTCGCCGCCGGCGTGGCCGCCACGTCGGTCATCTTCCAGTCCGGGTGGAATGCTGTGAAGTGCAGCGGCACGTCGCCGCCGAGATTCGCCTTGATCCAGCGGCATTCCGCCTTGATTTCCTCGTCGGAGTCGTTCTTGCCTGGGATCAGCAGCGTGGTGGTCTCGGTCCAGACCTGCGTCTCCTTCACCAGGTAGACCAGGGTGTCGAGCACCGGCTGCAATTTTCCGCCGCAGACCTTGTAGTAGAACTCGTCGGTGAATGCCTTGAGGTCGACGTTCGCCGCATCCATTTTCGCGTAGAGCTCGCGCCGCGGCGCGTCGTGCATGTAGCCGGCGGTGACGGCGACCGAGAAAACGCCTTTGGCGTGGCAGGCGTCGGCGATGTCCATCGCGTACTCGGCGAAGATCACCGGGTCGTTGTAGGTGTAGGCCACCGATTTGCAGCCGAGCTTCAGCGCCGCCGCCGCGATCGCGTCGGGGCTCGCCTGGTCCTGCAATCGGTCGAGGTCGCGCGACTTGGAGATGTCCCAGTTCTGGCAGAACTTGCAGGCCAGGTTGCAGCCTGCAGTGCCAAAGGACAGGATCGACGTGCCGGGATAGAAATGATTGAGCGGCTTCTTCTCCACCGGGTCGACGCAGAAGCCCGAGGAGCGCCCATAAGTGGTGAGGAGCATCTTGCCGTCCTGCATGCCGCGGACGAAACAGAGCCCGCGCTGGCCTTCGTGCAGCCGGCAGTCGCGCGGGCACAGGTCGCACTGGATGCGCCCGTCTTCGAGCGCGTGCCACCAGCGGCCCGGCACGCCGGTCAGCGTTTCCTTCTTCAGCTCTTCCATTTAGCCACCCGGTAGCGCCAGACCTTGCAGCGCGCCAAGCGGCTGCCTTCGGGCATGCCCGCCTTCTTCATCAGCTCGCGGAAAAACAGCTGCTTGTCGGGAATGCCCTCCCAGACCTGCGGCAGGTAGGTGGCGCGCTTGCCCTCGTATTGCACGATGATGCCGTCCTCGCCGGGCATGACCTGGTCGAGGAGATCCGCCTCGTCGGCAAAGCGCATCGGCTTCGGCGCCGAGAGCAGCGACACCTCGAGCCCGCAGCCCGGCCACTCCGCGGCAGTGAGCGCCGGAAAACGCGGATCGCGAAACGCGGCGGCTTGCGCGTTCTCTGCCACGTCGATGCTGAGGGGACGCTTCGGCTCGAGGCTGCCGATGCACCCGCGCAGCTTGCCTTCCTTGGTCAGCGTGACGAAGGTGGCGGCGATTTGCTTCAACCAGGGATAGGGTAATTTAGGATTTTCTTTTTCAAATAATTTATTTTCGATGGCAGCGCGGGCGGCGGACAACAAGACATTGCCCGCCACTTCGAGCGATACCGCACCATCCAGCTCGTGCAGCGCGAACGACGAATAGCCGACTACCCTGCCCTTGCCTCCAGCGGAGTCGCCGGAATTGCACGCTGCAAGCAACTTGATTTCCAGGCTCTTCTTTTTTGCAAGCGACAGCAGACCGTTGAGCGGCGTCGCTCCGCAGGCTTCATCGTGGTTGATGTTGGCGGCGAAGCCGGCAATCTTCGTCAACGTCGCGCCGTCTATCCGTTTCGCTTCTTCGTAGGCATGGTAGTGCGACAGGTCGGTCGAGATCACGATCACGGTCTCCGGCCCGCCCCACAGGCACTCGATCACTTCGGCCACTTCCTGCACGCTCGCCATGCCGACGGCGAGCGGCACCAGGCTGAATTCGCCGAGCACCTCCTGCAGAAACGGCAGCTGCACCTCGAGCGCGTGCTCCATGGCGTGCGCCGGCGCGCTCGTCACCACTTGCGGCAGCGAAGCAAGCGCGGCGACGGCCGCCGCGTCGACCGGAATGCGGCCGAGCGGCGTGTCGAAGAATTCCGCGCCCGGCAGGGCGAGGCCGCGCACCGCCACCCGGTGCACCGGGCCGAGCAGCACCACGCGGCGGATCAGGCCGCGTCCGGGCGCGAGCTCGTCGAAGGCGCGCGCCGCGACCGGCCCCGAATAGATGTAGCCGGCGTGCGGGACGACCAGGGCCTTGGGATAGCCGAGGCGCGGCGCGAGCGTCTCGACGCCGCCGATCAGCTCATCGAGCTCCGCGGCCAGCGCGTCGCGCTCGCCTGGATAAAACATGCCGGCAACCGCCGCCGCCCGCACCGAGGCCATGCGCCTATTATCCCCTCGGCAGGAGGGCGAGGAGGCCTTTCAGTGCGCGGACCACGGACTGGCGGCGCACCGCAGCGCGATTGCCGCGGAACCGGCGGGTTTCAGAGATGATTTTCTTTCCAAAAGCAAAAGAAAAACAAACGGTGCCCACCGGCTTTTTCGCCGTGCCTCCTCCTGGGCCGGCGATTCCGGTCACCGCCACCGCGATATCGCCACGGCTGCGCCGCAGCGCGCCGCGCGCCATCTCGCGTGCCGTCTGCTCGCTGACCGCGCCGTGTTTTTCCAAGGTCTTCTTTTTCACGCCGAGAAGTTCCCGCTTGGAAGCGTTGGAGTAGGTGACGTAGCCGCGCTCGAACCAATCCGACGAGCCGGCCACCGAGGTGACGACTTGCGCGACCCAGCCGCCGGTGCAGGATTCCGCCGTCGCCAGCGATGCGTTCGCGCGCTTGAGGCGCAGCCCCAGCGTCTTGGCCAGGCGGATCAAAACAGCAGCCTTTGAAAAACCGCGAGGACGAACAGCGTATAGCCCGCGGCGATCAGGTCATCGCCCATCACGCCGAAGCCGTTCTTGAAGCGCGCTTCGAATGCCTGGATCGGCCAGGGCTTGGCGATGTCGAAGGCGCGGAACAGGACGAAGCCCGCCGCCTGCCAGTCGAGCGCTCGCGGCAGCACCGCAAGGATCAGCAGGAAGGCGACGATCTCGTCCCAGACCATCGAGCCGTGGTCGGCGGCGCCGAGACGCCGGCCCGTGACGCCGCAGGCCCACACGCCGATCATGAACAAAACAGCAATGAGCGGGAGAACGACCGCCGCATCAAAACCGGAAAGCCACCAGCCGAGCGGCCAGGCGGCGAGCGTGCCGAAGGTGCCGGGCGCGAAAGGCGCGAGCCCGACGCCGAATCCGGTGGCGATGAGCGGCGCCGGGCTCACCGGAAGTGCTCGAACGCCGGCGCGAACGGCAGCGGCTTGCCTTTGGCGTCCAGCACCTTCAGTTTCGGCGCGCCTTTCTGGATCGAGCCGATCGCCGTCAAGCGCAGGCCCAGCTCTGTGGAAAGCGCCTCGATCTCCCGACGTTGGCCCGGGTCAGCGGCAAAGACCAGTTCGTAGTCGTCGCCGCCGGATAGAACGCAGTTCTTCTCGATCTCCGGATCCTCGAACAGCGCGGGGCGCGGAATCCGCTCGTAATGCACGACCGCGCCCACTTGGGAGCGCTCGAGAATGTGGCCGAGGTCGCCCACCAGGCCGTCGGAGATGTCGATTGCCGCGTGCGCCAGGCCGCGCAGCCGCTCGCCCAGCTCGACGCGCGGCTCGGGCTCATGCAGGCGCTTCGCTGCAGCCGCGATGTCCGGGCGCGACAGCGCGAGCGCGGCGCCGCCGAGCTCGCCCGAGACCCAGATGTCGTCGCCGGCCTGCGCGCCGGCCCGGTACAGGGCGACGCTCGCCGGCACCTCGCCGATCGCCGTGATGCAGATGGTGCGCAGCGCGCCGCGGCTGGTGTCGCCGCCCACCAGTTCGACGCCGAAGCGCTCGGCGAGCGCGAACAGGCCGGCGGCGAAATCCTTGAGCCAGGCCTCGTCCGCCGACGGCAGCGCGAGCGCGAGCAGCGCCCAGCGCGGCGCGGCGCCCATCGCCGCGAGGTCGGACAGGTTGACGGCGAGCGCCTTGTGGCCGAGCGAGCGCGGCGCGGCGCCGGCGGCGAAATGACGGCCCTCGATCAGCAAGTCGGTGCTGACGGCGATCTCGAGACCCGCGTCGGGGCGCAGCAGCGCGCAATCGTCGCCGATGCCGACGAGTGAGCGCTTCGCCGGGCGGTCAAAATAATTCCGGATGACCTCGAATTCGTTCAGGCGAGGTTCCTGGCGCGCGCCACTTCTTCGGGACGCAGCGCCGCGGCGACTTTCTCCAGCACGCCATTGACGAAGCGATGGCCTTCGGTGCCGCCGTAGCTCTTGCCGAGCTCGATGGCCTCGTTCAGCACCACCTTGAACGGCGTCTCGGGATGCGCGCCGAGCTCGAAGGCGCCGATGTACAAGATCGAACGCTCGACCGGCGACAGGCGGCTGAAATCGCGGTCGAGGAAAGGCATGATCTGCTTCTGCAGGTCGGCCATGCCGTCGCGCACGCCGACGACCAGGATTTCGACGAACGCGCTGTCGACTTTCCCCTCCGACTCCATGGAACGCGCCTGCTCCAGCGGATCGTCGCCCGACAGCTGCCAGGCGTACAGCGCCTGCAGGGCGATCTCACGCGCCTGGCGCCTGGCGCTCTTCATTGCCGCGGCTCCGCGAGCTTGGATCGCAAGGCGGACATCTCGAGTGCAACCCGGATCACTTCGGCCGCCTTGTCGAGCCGCGCCAGAGCCTGGGCCTCGTCGTTGGTCGTCAGGATGCCGTTGGCGACGGGAATGCCGTACTCGAGCGCGACGTCCATCAGGCCGCGCGCCGATTCGTTGCAGACGATCTCGAAGTGATAGGTGTCGCCGCGGATCACGCAGCCGATGGCGGCCAGGGCGTCGAAGCGCCCGGATTGCGCCATCCACTGCAGCGTCAGCGGAATTTCCAGCGCGCCCGGCACCGTCACCACGGTGCAGTCCTTGATGCCGAGCTTGTCGGCCGCGGCGCGCGCGCGCTCCAGCAGCTTCTTGCTGACCGTCTCGTTGAAACGGCTGGCGACGATGCCCAGGCGCATCGCGGCCCCGCTCAGCCCTTGGGCAGCTCGGCGCCGCTGCTCAGGTAACCGGTGACCTCGAGGCCGAAGCCCGCCATGCTGGGCATCTTGCGCGGTGCGGCCATCAGGCGCATGCGGCCGACGCCGAGGTCGCGCAGAATCTGCGCGCCGATGCCGTAGACGCGCAGGTCCGCCGAGCGCCCGGCCGCCGGCGGTCGCACCGCCTCCAGCCCGGCCGCGAGCGCCTCGCCCGCCCGGCTGCAGTTCATCAGCACCATCACGCCGTGTCCGGCCTGGCGGATGGCCTGCAGAGCATCGCCGACTCCCCACGAGTGCGTGCTGCGGCCGGCGTCGAGCAAGTCGAGAACCGAAAGGGGTTCATGCACGCGGACCAGGGTTTCCGTGCTGCTCTTAATTTGCCCGAACACCAGAGCCAGGTGCGTGGCGCCAACCGCCAGATCGCGGTACGGCACCAGCGTGAATTCTCCCCAGGGCGTGTCGATCTCGCGCGCCGCGCCGCGCTGCACCAGCGACTCGTTGCGGCCGCGATACTCGATCAGGTCGGCGATGGTGCCGATCTTCAGGCCGTGCTCGGCGGCGAAGCGCAGCAGGTCGGGCAGGCGCGCCATGCTGCCGTCGTCGCGCATGATCTCGCATAGCACCGCGGCCGGCGCGAGTCCCGCCAGGCGCGCGAGGTCGCAGCAGGCTTCGGTGTGGCCGGCGCGCACCAGCACGCCGCCCGACTGCGCGATGAGCGGAAACACGTGGCCAGGCTGCACCAGATCCGCAGCCTTCACGTTCTTGTCGATGGCGGTCTTGATCGTCAGGGCGCGATCGTGGGCGGAAATGCCCGTGGCGATGCCTTCGGCGGCCTCGATCGAGACGGTGAAATTGGTGCCGTGGCGCGAGCGGTTCTGCTCGACCATCGGGCGCAGGCCGAGCCTTGCGGCGTGCTCCTCGGTGATCGGCATGCACACCAGGCCGCGGCCATGCTTGGCGAGGAAATTGATCTTGTCGGCCGAGACGAACTCGGCGGCGAAGACGAGGTCGCCCTCGTTCTCGCGGTCCTCGTCGTCGACCAGAATGACGATCTCGCCGCCGCGCACGGCGGCGATGACTTCGGAGATCGGCGTGATCGCGGCGGCTTCGCGGCGCATCCGCCGATTTTACTCTTACTCCTCGGCCGCGCCGCCTTCCTGCCCGCCCATCTGCTCGCGGATGCGGGCCGATTTGCCCGAGCGCTCGCGCAGGTAGTAGAGCTTGGCGCGGCGCACCTCGCCCTTGCGCTTCACCTCGATCGAGGCGATCAGCGGCGAGTGGGTCTGGAAGGTGCGCTCGACGCCCTCGCCCGAGGAAATCTTGCGCACGATGAACGAGGAATTGAGGCCGCGGTTGCGCTTGGCGATCACCAT
>DASWEU010000061.1:0-17291 GCA_036394595.1 Burkholderiales bacterium
CGGCGGCATGCTGTTTCTCGACATCGGCGGCAACATGCTCGACCGCGCCTATTTCCCGGGCGGATTGCGCGTCGCGGTCAATGGCGAGGATCGTGCGGTCTATATCGGCACCTTGCGCTATCACCGCGACGAATTCTGGAAAATCACCCGGGTGGTCATCGTCGACGACTACGCCGCCGCCAGCGCCGAGTTCAGCGCGCGCTTCGGCGCGCAGCAGGTGCTGCACAAGTCGCTGATGCAGGCGCAAAAGCGCCCCTATGTGGCGCGCGCCACCGCGTCAGGTGGTCGGCCGGTGCAGGTAGCGCCCGCGCGGCCCGCCGAGGACATTGCCGTCCTGGCAGATTAGCCCGCCGCGCAGGAAGGTCGCCTTGACCTTGCAACCCAGTTCAATGCCCTCGAACGGCGTGTAGCCCTGGGACGACTCGGAGTCGCGCGCGCGGATGGTCCAGGATTCGGCCGGATTGACCAGCACCAGGTCGGCATCGAGGCCCTCGGCGATGTCGCCCTTGGAGTTGAGGCCGAATCGTCTGGCCGGGTTGTAACTCAGCAATCTAGAAATCTGATTGAGCGAGAGTCCTCGCTTCGTGCCCTCGGAGACCAGGGCCGGCAGCAGGTACTCGGTGCCGCCGAAGCCGGACTTCGCCAGCCAGATGTTGCCGTAGGCCTTCTTTGCCACCTTGGTCTCGTGCCGGCAGCAGGCATGATCGCTCACTACCCAATCGATTTTATCTTCCAGCACCTTTTGCCAGAGAAACTCGACGTCCTCCCGCGGCCGGATCGGCGGATTGACTTTGGCCAACGGACCGGCCTTTGAGCGGATGTCCAGCATCAGGTGGCCGATAGTGACTTCGCGCCGGAAGTCGATGTGCGGAAAAACCTCAGCCATCTGTAGTGCCGCTGTTACTGCTTTTTCAGAGGATAAATGCAAAAGATTTATCGTGGGCAGCGCCGCCTCGTTTGCGAGATACGCTGCGATGAATACGGCCAGGCCTTCGGAATGGGGCGGGCGCGACGCGTGGTAGGCGGCGAGGCCTCGCTGATCCGTTTTTTCAATGATTCTTGTATACGCCGTCATTATTTCCGCGGTCTCGCAGTGCAGGGACAAGCTGATCTGCGCGGCCTTGTCCGGAAAGCGCTCGCGCGCCGCCTGCACCCCACGCATGACGAATTCGAAGTGCGCGTAGTCATAGCGCGCCTCGGGGCCGATCATCAGGAAGTCGTGCTGGCTGTCGGAGCGGCCATGCAAGCCGTGCGAGCCGTAGAACATGAAGATCTTGAATGAAGAAACACCGCTTCTGGATATGAGCTCGGGGATTTCTTTAATTTGAGTCGAATCCATCGGCGCCAGGTGGAATCCGTAGTCGACGTGGAAGCGCCCCTCGGAAAGCTTCAGCACTTCGGGGAAGAACTTGCGGTAAGGGCCGCCCTTGTTGAGGTAGTACTGGCCGCTGCGAAAGTAGTTGAGGCTCGAAGTGACGCCGCCTTGCGCCGCGGCGCGGCTCTCGCTCACCGCGTCCTCGACCAGCGGCGAGTAGATGCCGGTGTGCATGTGCGCGTCGACCACGCCGGGAAAGGCAAGCAGGCCTTTTCCGTTGTACACGGATTTGGCGCCAGACGCCTTTTGATTCGGGCTGATTCTCGCGAAACGCCCGCCCTGGATGGCGATATCGGTGGCATGAACCGAATTACCCTGCGGCCGCACCACGCGCACGTTCTTGATCAGCAGATCGGCTTTCATTTCAGGCGCTTCTCCAGGTGGGCGAGCAGTCCGCCGTCGCGCACCATTTGCATCAGGTGAGTTGGGATGGGATCGCAGGAAAAACTGATGTTCTTATCGAGGATGGTGATTTTTCCCTGTTCAAAATCGACGGCGACCCGATCCCCTTGCTCGATGCGCTTCGCCTCGCGGCACTCGACGGTCGGCAGGCCGAGATTCAGCGCATTGCGGTAGAAGAGGCCGGCAAAGGATTCGGCCACCAGCGCGGCGACGCCGAGGTGTTTGAGCGCCGCCGGCGCCTGCTCGCGCGAGGAGCCCGTGCCGAAATTGCGGCCGCCGATGACGACATCCCCGGGCTTTACTTCTTTTGCAAAATCCGCATTTACGCCTTCAAGGCAGTGACTCGCAATAACCTCAATTTCGCTTTTCATATAACGGCCCGGGGCGATAGCGTCGGTGTCGACGTTGTCGCCGAATACCCAGGCCTTCAATTCAGCAGCTCCCGCGGGTCGGCAATGTGCCCCGCGACCGCCGACGCGGCCACGGTATAGGGCGAGGCGAGGTAGACCTGGGCGGAAGCCGCACCCATGCGTCCCTTGAAATTGCGTGCCGTGGTGGAAATCGCGACCGTATTTTCCGCCAGCAGGTGCTCGCCGTAGCCGGCGCACATGCCGCAGGAGTTGGCGAGGAGCTCGGCGCCGGCGTCGAGCAGCACCTTCAACGTGCCTTCCTTCTCCGCGACCTGCTGATCGCGCAGACTGGCTGGCGCGACGATCAGTCGGGTTTTCGCTTGGCGGCCTTTTAGTATTGAAGCTGCCATTCTCAAATCGACCAGCTTTGCACCGGTGCAGGCGCCGATGTAGGCCAGGTCCAGCTTGATCGGCTCGAATTCCGTTACCGCCATGGTGTTCGCGGGGCTGTGCGGCGCCGCGATTTGCGGGGCAAGTTCGCTGGCATTGAGGCGGTGGCTTTCGAGAACAGGCGCTTCGGCATCGCTGGCCCAGATTTCAATTTCTCGCTTGAGAAAATCCTTTGTCACGGCATCCGAAGCAATCAGTCCGGTCTGGCCCCCCAGCTCGGCGGTCATGTTGCACAGGGTCATGCGCTCCTGCATCGGCAGCTTGCGAATTGCCGAACCGCGGTACTCGACGGCCTGGTAGCGCCCGCCATCCATGCCCAGGCGCCCGATGAGGTGCAGCATGACGTCCTTGGCCGCGACGCCAGGGCCCAGCGCACCGTCCAGCTCGATGGCGATGGTGTGGGGCACCTTGAGCCAGATTTCGCCGGTGACCATCACGCCGAGCATCTCGGTCGCGCCGACGCCGAACATGTAGGCGCCGAAGGCGCCTCCGGTGGGTGAATGGCTGTCGCCGCCGACGGCAAACATGCCGGGACGCAGGTGCCCGCGCTCGGGCAGCACGATGTGGCAGATGCCCTGCGCGTCGTAGAAGTTGTCGACACCGACTTCCTTCACCCACTCGCGGGCGATGCGGATGATGTTGCGGCTCTCCTCGTCGTAAGCGGGGAGGTAGTGATCGGTGATGACCACCACCTTCGAGGGGTCCCAGACCTTCGCGTTCAGGCGCTCGAGCATCGGCTTGAGGCGGCGCGGTCCGCTCGAGTCGTGCACCATGGCAAGGTCGACCTTGCAGGTGACGATCTCGCCCGGCGTCACCGAGCTTTTGCCGGCGGCGCGGGCGACGAGCTTCTGCGCGAGCGTCTGTTTCATTTTGCGGCGAGGAATTCCTTCAATGCCTTGTCCGGCGGATGGACAAAATTCGAACGCCGGCTGACGGAGAACATTCCCGTCTTTTGGCGCAACTTGACCGCCATTTCCGCGGTTTTCGCCAGCAATGTCACGCCGTTTACCACCGGTGCACCCTCGAATTGCCCTCCAAACAACATCATCGGCAGGCCGCCGGCCGGCACGATGACGTCTGCGCCGGCGTCAAGCAGCTTGCGGCACTCGCGCTCCCATTTGGGTTTCAGCTTGTCGAAAGCCTTTTTGCTGGCGAACGCCTCGATGTAGTCGCTGACTTTTGCATCCACTGCGCGCACCCCGACTACGCGGCTTTGCAGGCCGTAGCGGATCACCTGGTCCTCGTGCCAGGGAATGAAGGTCGGATTGATGGTGACGAGCCCCAGCTTGCGACCGAGCGTGCAGGCGTGAAACAGCGTCGTTTCGCCCAGGCCCAGCACCGGAATCTTCGCGACCGATTTCACCTCCGCCAGTGCTGCATCCTGGAAGTGCGTGATCATCATGGCGTCGTAGCCCTGCCGCGTGGCCTTGACCGCGCCGCGCACGAAGGCGGCGCCGATGCGGTACTCGGTGAGCGGGTGCGTGGTAGTGGCCGGCGGCGTGGTCGAGTTGAAGGTGAATGTGAACTCGGGATCGAAGATCTCTTTCAGGTGCGCCTCGACGCGGGCGATATAGGGCGCCATGTGGGCGCGGTCGGTGGCCCCCTGAACCCAGATCTTGTATTTCTTTTTCATGAAATCTCCATCAAGGCCAGAACTCTTAGAGGACTTCCGCTGCCGTTGCGAATCTTCAGCGGCGCGGCGATCACCACGGCACCGGTCGCCGGCAGCCGGTCGAGGTTGGTGAGACATTGCAAGCCGTAGCGGCCCGCACCATGCATGAAGTAGTGGCAGGGGTAGGGCGGGCGCAGGTGGTAAGCCTGGCCGGCGTCGGTGCCGATCGATTCGGTGCCGAAGCCCAGGATGTCGCGCTCCTCGACCAGGAATTTCACGGCGTCGGTGTCCGGGCCGGGCGTGTGCTGCCCGGTCTCGTCGTAGTTCTGGTAGGCGATCGGGTCGTCGGCGCGCTTCGACCAGTCGGTGCGCATCAGCACCCAGGCACGAGGTGGAATGCGGCCGTAACGCTTTTCGAAGTTCAATAAGTGTTTTTTATTTAATAAAAAGTCTGGGTTTTTCGCCGCCTCCTCCGAACAATCAATCACGCAGGCCGGGCCGATAAAGTTCTCCGGCGGAATGCTGTCGACCGCGTTATTCGGCAAGTCCTTGCCCGAGACCCAGTGCACCGGCGCGTCGAAGTGGGTGCCGGTGTGCTCGCCGCAGGAGAAGTTGTTCCAGTACCAGGCGGGCCCGCGCTCGTCGTAGTGCGACACCTCCTCGATGCGGAACGGCCAGGCCTGGCCCATTTCCGGCGGCAAGGAGATGTGCGGGAATTCCGGCGAAAGGGTGTGGGTGAGGTCAATGACCCTGATTTTTCCCGCCGTGAGACTTTTCGTGAAATTTAAAAGAGCGTTCATGCCGACAGCTCCCGTTCCAGTGCCTTGGGATTGTCGCGCCAGCGCGCGAGCCATTCCTGCGCCACATCGCCGGGATAGACATCCTCGACGCCGTCCTGCAGCGCTTTGACCACTGCCGCGGCGAGGGCGGCCGGCGCGAGCTTGGGCGGCGGCAGGAGCTGGTTCCATTCGTCGTCGACCGGGCCGGGGAAAACGTTGACCACGCGTACGCCCGCCGGACGCATTTCCGCGCGCAGGCACTGGGCGAGCGAGTGGGCCGCAGCCTTGGAGGCCGAGAAGGTGCCATGCGGCGGGAAGTTGGCATGGGCGTAAATCGAAAGGATGTTCACCCAGGCCACCGCGCTCGACTGGCCGTCGGCGCCGCGCGAGCGCATCGCCGGCCCGAGTTCCTGCGCCAGGCGCAGCAGGCCGAAGTAATTGACATCCATTTCCGCGCGCGCGGTCTCCACGCCCAAGCGGTTGCCAATGCCGAAGGCGCGGTGACACTCGGCGTTGTTCACCACGATGTCGACTTTGCCGCCGATCTCCGCCGCCACCTCGCGCACGTTTTTGGAATCGGTGAGATCGAGTGGAAGCAGGGTCACCTGGGAGACTTTCTGCAGTTCATCGAATCCGGCGAATTTCTTCCACGGCTCCGAGTGACCGACCCAGATCAGATCAGCACCTGCATTGACAAAAGAACGAACCAGCGCTTGACCGAGATTCGTCTTTCCATCGGTGACGAATATCTTGCGGAACTTGGGGTCGCAGGTGAATTCGCGGAGCTGGCGGTCGTCTGCCATGTTGGGTGTCTCCTTCTCGGGGCGCGCCACCAGCACGGCCTGGCCGGCGCGATCGAGCATCGCACGCACAGTGACTTTCGCTGGACTGGATTTGATTAGGTGATGCAGGTGAACGACGACCATGGGGCCGCTGTCGAGCTTCACGTACCCCAATCGCCACGGCAGGCGCTCGCGAAAGAACAGGTCATTGCTATGGTGAAGCACGGTAGCGGCAACCAATTCACCTGTTCCGCTCTGGTTTTGCCAGATTAATTTTGTAGAAAGGCAGGAGTGGCAGGCTTCGCGAGGCGGGTACTGCACCGCGCCGCAGTCCTTGCACTGCTGCAGCTCGAAGCGTCCAAGGGCGGCTGCCGCGGTGAGCCCCAGCGCGACGCGGCTGCGAGCGGCCGGCGGCAGCGTCGGCAGCCGCGTGCGCAGCACGGGGTTCTTGCGCTTGGGCCGCTCTAGCATCCGAGGATTGCCGCTCCGGAGGCGATGCCCCGGTCGTAGTTGATCATGCCGAAGCCGCTGGCAACGCCCCGCTTCGCGTCCTCGACCTGCCGGCTGGCCGCCTGCCCGGTGAGCTGGCGGATCGCCTCGACCATGCCGAGGTAGCCGCCCGCCGCGCCGGCCTGGCCGACGGAGAGCTGCCCGCCGGAGGTATTGAGGGGGAAGCTGCCGTCGTGGGTGAAGCTGTGGCGGCGCACGAACGCCGGGCCTTCGCCCTTGCCGCAGAAGCCCAGGTCCTCGAGTTGCATCAGCGAGATGACCGGGTAATCGTCATAGGTCTGCACGAAGTCCATGTCTTCGGGTCCGACGCCGGCCTGGGCGTAGAGGTCGTCCTTGTCGAGCGCCCAGCCGGCGCGCATCTGTACCGGGTCGGCGGGAAACGCGTTGTGCCTTTCGATTGTTCCAAGGACTTTAACAAATGGAATTTTTAAATGGATTGCCCGTGCCTCGGACAACACCAGAAAAGCCTCTGCTCCGGCACACGGCATCACGCAATCGAAAAGGTGCAGCGGATCGGCGATGGGACGGGCCGCGAGGTATTCGTCCATCGTCAGTGGCTTCTTGAACAGCGCTTGCGGATAGTTGAGCGCATTGGCGCGCTGCGCCACGCACAGCTTGCCGAAATCCTCGCGTGTCGCCCCGTAGGCACGCATGTAATAGGCGGTGAGGAAGGCGAAGCTCGCGTTCGGGCCGCCGGCGCCATAGGGATAGACGGCGTCGCGCGCGAATTGGCTGAAATTGGCGAGCGTCAGGCGGAAGGAATCGACGTGGTTGGTGTCGCCGGCGACGCAGGCCACGACCTCGGCGTCGCCCGCCTGCACGGCGCGCGCCGCCCGGCGCAGCGCCACCACGCCGCTCGCACCGCCATAGGGGACGTGGTCGAGCCAGCGCGGCGAAAGCCCCAGGTGCTGGGTCAGGCCGACGGCTGTGTCAGGAGCGAGGGTAAAACTGGAAACGCTCAGACCGTCAATATCGTCTTTTTTCAAATTCGATTCTTTTATTAATTCGCCCAATGCTTTAGCAAGCCACCAATGCGCTGCACGAATCGAGTACCGCACATAGGGCACCGTGACCGGAACCGCGACTGCGACGCCCTCGTAGCTTTTGCGGGTCATTTGCGCCGCTTACGATCGCGCAGGTCGAAGCAGTTGGTGGGGTTCACCGCGAAATCGGCGAGCTTGGCCTTCTGCACCTTGTTGGTCGCCGTTACCGGCAGGCTGTCGACGAAGGCCACCAGTCCCGGGGCTTTGAAGTAGGCCAGTCGTTCCAAGCACCAATCTTGAATGGAAATCGCGTTTTCCCGGGTCTTATTTTCGGAGACGACGCAGGCCATGACTTCCTCGTCCCTCACCGGATCGGGAGCGGCGATCACGGCCACCTGGCGAATCGCCGGATGCCCGGCGAGCGCCGCCTCGACCTCCAGCGCAGCGATATTCTCGCCGGCGCGGCGGATGATGTTCTTGAGGCGGTCGACGAAGTGCAGCGCGCCGTCCGCCCCGCGCCGCACCGAGTCGCCGGTATGGAACCAGCCGTCGCGCCAGGCTGCGGCCGTGGCGGCATCGTCCTTCAGATATCCGGAGAAGAAGCCTTTGCGCGGATCGGGCCCCGCTTGCCGTACGAGGAGTTCTCCGCTTTCATCTTCAATTCTTATTTCTAAATTACTTTTTGGAAATCCGATGCATCGCGTCCCAACATGCCGCGGCTCGCGGCTGGCGCAGATGAGCGCTCCCGCACCGGTCTCGGTCATCGCCCAGCCCTCGATCAGGGGGAATCCAAAGCGCTCCTCGAAGGCGACGTGGTCCTTGGGATTGGCATTGGCGCCATAGCCAAAGCGGACACGATGTGCCTTGTCAAAAGGGGATTCAGGAAGTCCCAACAGCATGGCAGGCATCACGCCGAGGTAATGTGCGATCGTCGCCCGGGATTCCACCACATGGTGCCACCAGGTCTTGGGATGGAAGCGGTCGAGCTGAACCACGCAGCCGCCGGTGAGGATCATGGCGGTGGTCGACACCGCGAGCGCGTTCATGTGAAACAGCGGCAGCGGCGTGATCAGCCGCTCCTCGCCCTGGCGCAGGGCGCACAGGCCGCCTTCCTCGACGTAGCGTCGCCCGACGTTGAGGAAATAGAAATCGCTCAACAGGCAGCCCTTGGGCTTGCCGGTCGTGCCCGAGGTATAGAGGAGAGCGCATTCGGTAGCTGTTCCAGTTTTTCCTGCCTTTGGAGGGTCTTCGAGAAGATCTTTTGTTATCACTACAGAAGCTTCGCTGTGAGTCAGTACGTAATCCAGCTCGGCGGACCGGTAATCCGGATTCAACGGCAGGACGCTCGCGCCAATCGAGTTCAATGCAAGGAAATGGGGCAGGAACTCGGGGCAGTTGGGCAATTGCAGTGCAACGCGATGGCCGCGGCCGTAGCCGCGGGCGCGGTAGCACGCCGCGATCGCGCCGATTTTCTCGAGCGCTTCGCCGTAGGTCAGCTCGACGTTCTCCGGCAGCACCTGCAGGAACGGCCGGGCGCGGTGCGTCCGGGCGGTTTGCTCGAACGCGGAGTAGACGGTCGCCACTTTGAGGATGGTAAGATGCCGCGCGACAATCGGACAACTCAGGGAGGATTGCCGATGAAAAGATTTGCACTTGCCGCGGGGGCGCTGGCCTGCGCCCTGGCCACCGCGCCGGCGCTGCCGGCCGACGCGATTTCGGCCACCCATGTGTTCCCGGCTTCGCTGATCTACGCGCGCAGCTTCCTCGAATACGTGAAGAAGGCGAACGCGGCTTCCGGCGGCGAATTCACCATCACCGTGCGCGGCGGCCCCGAGGCCATCGGCATGATGGAGCAGCCCGGCGCGGCGCGCAGCGGTGTGGTGGACATGGTGTATACGCCCTGCGCCTTCTACGCGGCGGTGGTGCCGGAGTGCGACGCGGTGAGCGCTAGCACGGTGGATGGGCCGACCGCGCGCAAGAACGGCGGCATCGCGCTCCTCAACCAGATCCACCAGAAGCGCATGGGCGTCGTGCTGCTCGGCTGGGTGGACAGCGGCATCCGCTTCACCCTCTGGTCGACCAAGGAACCGAAATTCAACGCCGCCGGGGAAATCGACATCAAGGGCTTCAAGGTGCGGGGCAACCCGATCTACAACGCGTTTCTGACCAATTACCTCGGCGCCCAGGTCATCAACATCAATTCCTCGGAGTTGTACACGGCGCTCGAGCGCGGCACGGTCGACATCACCGCCTGGACGCAGATCGGCCTGATGGATCTCAACTGGGACCGCTACATCAAGTTCCGCATCCTGCCGGACTTCTTTGAGACCGACTTGATGATCATCATGAACCAGAAGAAATGGGACTCGCTGTCGCCGAAGACGCGCGAAATCCTGCAGCGCGTCGCGATTGCGCATGAGACCGCGAGCCTGGCGGAGCTGCAGCAGCTGTGGGCCAAAGAGAAGACCGAGCTTGAAAAGCGCGGCATCAAGACGCTGTCGCAGTCTGCGGAAGCCTCCAAGCGCTTCGTGGCGGGCGCGCGCGCCGCGAGCCTGCAGCGCATGAAGGAGCGCATGGAGAAGGCGGGCGGCATGGAGAACTACGACAAGGTCGTACAGCTCCTGACCCCGGAGTAGGCCCGGGGACCGCGCCGGCGTGCGTTATGTAGCGCGGGCCTACGACGCCGTCCTGTACGGCATGGCGTTCATCGCCGCCTTCCTCATGACGGCGATGATGGTGACCATCACCGTCGACGTCGTGCTGCGCAACCTCGGCTACCAGAGTTCGGCGCACTTCTTCACCTTCACCGAGTACGCGCTGCTGGTCATCCCCTGCATGGGCGCGCCCTGGCTGGCGCGCGAAAAGGGGCATATCTACGTCGAGATCCTGCTGATGGCGCTGCCACCGCGCCTGCGCTCGTGGATGACGGTGCTGGTCGGGCTGGTCTGTATCGGCGTCTGCCTGGTGATTGCCTGGTATGGCTTCGACATCACGCTGCGCGATTTCGTGCAGAACGAGAAGGACGTGCGCTCGCTCGACATGCCGCGCTGGATGATCGTCGGCTGGATTCCGCTGTCGTTCCTGATGATGGCGATCGAGTTCGCGCGCTTCCTGTGGCGGCGGGAGAATTTCCTCGCGCCGCTCGCCGAAGTGACCAGCGGCAAGTAAGGGCGCCGGTGGCCTGGTACTGGGTCGCGACACTGCTGTTCGGCACGGCCCTCGGGCTGATGATGCTCGGCGTGCCGGTCGCCATCGGCTTCTTCGTCACCAATGTGCTGGCGGCGTCGATCTTCATGGGCGGCGCGGCGGGCATCCAGCAGGTGATCAACAACGGCTTTGGCGCCATGACCAACTTCGCGCTGGTGCCGATCCCGATGTTCCTGCTGATGGGCGAGCTTTTCTACCATACCGGCCTCGCCACGCGCTGCTTCAACGCCGCCGACAAGCTGCTCGGCAACATCCGCGGGCGGCTCGCCTACGTCACGCTGATCGGCGGCACCGCCTACGCCGGGCCGGCCGGCTCCTCGATGGGCGCCTGTGCGCTGCTCGGCCGGCTGATGGCGCCGGAGATGATCCGGCGCGGCTACAGCAAGTACCTGTCGATCGGCCCGATCATGGGGGTAGGGGGCCTCGCGGTGATCATCCCGCCCTCGGCGCTCACCGTCCTGCTCGCCACGCTCGGCCAGACCGACGTCGGCGCGCTGCTGATCGCCGGAATCATTCCTGGACTGGTACTCGCTCTCATGTACGGCGTGCTGATCTGGGCCTGGATCCTGATCGATCCGAGCGCCGCACCCGCCTACCAGGTGGACGAGACGCCGCGCAAGGAGAAGATCCGCCTGATCTTCGTCGACGTCATCCCGATGGTGGCGATCATCGTCTTCTCGGTACTGGTCATGACCGTGGGCTGGTGCACACCCACCGAGGCCGCGGCGCTCGGCGCCGTATCGGTCATCGCGCTGGCGGCCTGCTACGGCGAATTGACCTGGCAGTCGTTCGTCAAATCGATGGACGGCGCGCTGCGCGTCACGGTGATGGCCTTCCTCGTCATCTTCGGCTCGGCCACCTTCGCCCAGGTGCTGGCGTTTACCGGCGCTTCCACCGGGCTGGTGAACTGGGCGCTGAGCTTCCAGTTCGCGCCGCTCGGCGTGGTCTTCGTCATGATCGGCGTCATCATCTTCCTCGGCAGCTTCATGGACCCGCTGTCGAAGATGCTGCTCACGGCGCCGATCTTTTTTCCGCTCGCCAAGACGCTGGGCTTCGACCTCACGTGGTTCGGCCTGATCATGCTGCTGGCGCTGGAGATGGGCTACACCATGCCGCCGTTCGGGCTGCTGCTGTTCGTCATGAAGGGCGTTTCGCCGCCCGGCACCACCATGCGCGACATCTACCTCGCCGGCATGCCGTTCATCGGCTGCGTGATGATCCTGATCCTGGTCATCATCTTCTTCCCGCCGCTCGCTACCTGGCTGCCCACCGTCAGCCACTAGCGCCATGCGTGCCCTGAGAATTCACGGCTATGGTGGTCCAGAGGTGATGCGGATCGAAGAGGTGGAAAAGCCTCTTGAAAAAAAAGATTATTTTCTTTTGAAAATCCGTGCAGCGAGCGTCAATCCAGTCGACTGGAAGATGCGCAACGGCGTCATGGCGAAGATTTTTCCGCTGACCTTCCCGCGTATCTTGGGCCGCGACTGCGCCGGCGAAACCGCCGATGGCACGCTGGTGGCCGGCGTCAGCGATCCGCGCATCGACGGCACGCACGCCGAATACGCGTTACTTGATGAAAAAAACCTTACTCAGGTGCCGGAGGGCCTCAGCGCACCGGAGGCCGCGAGCCTGTGCGTCGCCGGGCTGTCGGCCTACATCCCGCTGGTAGAAGTTATGTCTCTGCAAAAAGGCCAAAACATCCTCATTCATGCGGGAGCGGGCGGTGTCGGCAGCCTGGCGATCCAGATCGCGCGGCACCTCGGCGCCGAAGTGACGGCGACCGCAAGCGAATCGAATAAGGATTTCTGCTTCACATTGGGGGCCGCGAAAGTCATCGATTACCAGAAGGAATCTCCTCAATCAAATGCGTTTGATGCTGTCCTCGACACCATCGGCGGCGGCACGCATATCCGCTCGATGGATTACTTGAAGCCGGGCGGCGTGCTGGTGGCGCTGTCCGCAGCGCCGGTGCCTCCGGTGCAGCCGCGAGAAGCGATCCGGGTCGTCATGGCGCAGATCCAGCCGAGCGCCGAGCGCCTGGCGAAGATCTTCCAGTGGGCGCGTGACGGCGTGTTGCGCCCGCAGGTGACGCGGACCTTTCCGCTGGACGAGGCGGCCGCGGCCTACGCCGTGTCGGAATCCGGCCACGGCCGCGGCAAGACCGTTATCCTCCCGTAGGTGAAGACGAAGGTTTGCATCGCCGGCGGCGGCCCGGCCGGCATGATGCTCGGGCTGCTTCTCGCCCGCTCCGGCATCGACGTCGTGGTGCACGAGAAGCACGCAGACTTCCTGCGCGACTTCCGCGGCGACACCATCCACCCCTCGACCCTCGAAGTGATCGCCGAGCTCGGCCTGCTCGATGAGCTATTGAAATTGCCGCATCAGAAGCTGCGCAGGCTCGGCGGGCAGTTCGGCGACACGCCGATTTCGCTCGCCGACTTCAGCCACCTGCCGACGCGCTGCGGCTACATCGCCATGATGCCGCAGTGGGACTTCCTCAATTTCCTGGCTCGCCAGGCTTCGCGTTACACGGGCTTCAAGCTGAAGATGGGCAGCGAGATCGCCTCGCTCGGCGGCATCGAAGCCGATCTGGTGATCGGCGCCGACGGCCGCCATTCGACTATGCGACGCCTTGCCGGCCTCGAGGTGGAGGATTTCGGCGCGCCGATGGACGTGCTGTGGTTTCAGCTTTCGCACCGTGCCGGGGACCCCGCGACGAGCATGGGCCGCTTCGACGCCGGCCGCATCTTCGTCATCATCAACCGGGGCGAATACTGGCAGTGCGGCTACGTCATCCCCAAAGGGGGTACGGCGGAGGTGCACCGTGCCGGCCTGGCGGCGTTCCACGCCGGCATCGTCCGCCTGCTGCCCTTCGCCGCCGAGCGCGCGGGCGAAATTCGCGACTGGGACCAGGTCAAGCTCCTGACGGTCAAGGTCGACCGGCTGAAGCGCTGGTACGGGGAGGGGCTGCTTTGTATCGGCGATGCGGCGCATGCCATGTCGCCGGTGGGCGGCGTCGGCATCAACCTGGCAATCCAGGATGCGGTGGCCGCTGCGAATATCCTGGTTGAACCTTTAAGAAATAACAGATTAGCGACCGACGACCTGGCCAAGGTCCAGCGGCGCCGCGAATGGCCGGTGAAGATGACCCAGCGCCTGCAGCTGCTGGTGCAGGAGAGCGTAATCGCTCGGGTGCTCCGCTCCGACCGGCCCCTCGAGCCGCCGCTGGCCATGCGTCTGATCTCTCGCTATCCGCTATTACAGCGCTTGCCCGGGCGCCTGGTCGGCATGGGCCTGCGCCCGGAGCATGTCCGGACGAGCGAGACGGGAGGCGGCTGATTCTGGTCTAATAATCGAGCCCAGTTCCAGAGGAGGAATCATGGCGAACTTCGACTTCACGGTCGACGGCAAGCGCGTATCGGTAAGCGCGGAGGCGGAGATGCCCCTGCTGTACGCCCTGCGCAACGATCTCGGCCTCAACAACCCGCACTTCGGCTGCGGGCTCGCGCAATGCGGCGCCTGCACGGTGCACCTGGACGGCGAGCCGGTGCGCTCCTGCGTCATGCCGGTGGCAGCGGCGCAGGGCAAGAAGGTCACTACCATCAAGGGTCTCGGCACGCCGCAGAAGCCGCATCCGCTGCAGGCCGCATTCGTCGAGGAGCAGGTGCCGCAATGCGGCTACTGCGTCAACGGCTGGATCATGACCGCCGCCGCCTACCTCAAGAAGAACCCCAAGGCGAGCGACGCCGAGCTGCGCGAGGCGCTCGCCGGGCTGAAGTGCCGCTGCGGCACCCATGTCTCGATCCTGCGCGCGATCAAGCGCGCGCAAGCAACGATGGCGAAAGGGAGGCTCGCATGAATGCTCTTCTTTCCCGCCGCGAGTTTCTGAAGGTCAGTGGTGCTTTGGTGGTGTCGCTCTCGTCTCCTTATTCCATTGAGAATTCTTTTGCTCAAAATACCAAACCCTCGTTGGTTCCGACCGAGCTCGATTCGTGGATCGCGGTCCTGCCCAACGGCAGGGTGCAGGCCTTTTTCGGCAAGATGGACATGGGTCAGGGACTGGATATCGCGTGCGCCCAGGTCGTCGCGGAGGAGCTCGACGTCGGCTTCGACCGGGTGGCGGTGCTGATGGGCGACACCGGGACCTCGTGCAACCAGGGCGGCGCCTCGGGCAGCACCGGGGTCTCGAACGGCGTGCGCCTGCTGCGGCGCGCCGCGGCCGAGGCGCGCCGGGTGCTGGTGGAACGGGCCTCGCAGAAGCTCGGGGTTCCGGCGAGCGAACTGAAGGTCGAGAACGGCATCGTCTTCTCCGGTACGAAGAAGGCCAGCTATGCCGAATTGGTCGGCGGCAAGTACTTCCATCACCAGGTGGAGTGGAACAAGCAGAACGGCAACGGCATGGACATCAAGGTTGCGGCGCAGCCGAAGGCGCCCGTGGACTACAAGGTGGTCGGCAAGCCGCTGGCGCGCCGCGACGTCGCCTGGAAGATCTACGGCACGGGCGACTTCGTCACCGACGTCAAGGTGCCCGGGATGCTGCACGCGCGGGTGATTCGCCCGCCGCGCGCTGCGTGCAAGGTGCGCAGCGTGGACGAGGCCTCGATCAAGTCGATCCGCGGCGCGCAGGTGGTGCGCGAAAAGGATTTCGTCGCCGTAGTGGCGCCGCGCGAATGGGACGCGGTGCGAGCCGCGCAGATGCTGAAGGTGGACTGGCACGCGCTCGATGGCGCCTTCCCGGAGATGGCGAAGCTCTACGACCATATCCGAGCCGCGCGGGTGGTGAAGCGCGAGGAGCAAGTGAAACGCGGCGACGTGGCGGCGGCGCTCAAGGCGCCGGGCGTGCGCGTCATCGAGGCCGAGTACGAGTGGCCGTTGCAGTCGCACGCCAGCATGGGCCCGGCCTGCGCCGTGGCCGACGTCAAGGCCGACCGCTGCACGGTCTGGACCGGATCGCAGAAGCCGCACTTCGTGCGCGACGGGGTAGCGCGGTTGCTCGGCATGCCGCAGGAAAAGGTGCGCGCGGTCTGGATCGCCGGACCGGGCTCCTACGGGCGCAACGACGCCGGCGATGCGGCGCTCGATGCGGCCTACCTGTCGAAAGTCACCGGCAAGCCGGTGCGCGTGCAGGGCATGCGCGCCGACGGCACAGCCTGGGACCCAAAGGGCCCGGCTTGCGTGCATCGAGCTCGCGCCGCACTCGACGCCTCGGGCAAGGTCGTCGCCTACGAGTTCACCTCGAAGGGGTTTTCGCGCCAGCACATCGCCACCAACGAGTCCGACCCGGCCGACAGCCTGATCGGGCAGTCCACCGGCATCGCGCCGAAGCCGACGCAAATCTTCGGCACGCCCGCCGAGTCCTACGGCTTCGACAACAAGCTGCTCGCCTGGGAGACGATCCCGCAATTCGTCGACAGCTGCTCGCCGCTGCGCACCGCGCACCTGCGCGACCCGGTGGGACCGGAGATTCATTTCGGCAGCGAGCAGTTCATCGACGAGCTGGCGCACGCCGCCGGCGAAGATCCGGTCGCCTTCCGGCTCAAGTACCTGGCCGACCCGCGGCACCAGGCCGTGGTGAAGGCGGTTGCGGAAAAATCGGGCTGGTCGTCGCTTCCCAAGGGAAAGGGCATCGCGTTCGCCGAACGTAACGGCACCGCGGTCGCCGTCGTCGCCCAAGTCGAAGTCGACCGCGCGAGCGGTCGCATCTGGGCACGGAAATTCTGGGTGGCGCACGACTGCGGCCTGGTGATCAATCCGCTGACGTTGCGCTACACGATCGAGGGCAACGTGGTGCAGGGGCTGTCGCGCACGCTGTTCGAGCAGGTGCGCTTCGACCGCGACAGCGTGATCAGCGTCGATTGGGCGAGCTACCCGATCCTCGAGATGCCCGACGCGCCGGAGTCGATCGAGGTGGTGCTCATCGACCGGCCCGAGGTGGCGCCGAGCGGCGCCGGCGAGCCGACCATCCGCGTTATCCCCGCGGCAGTGGCGAACGCGTTCTTCAGCGCCACCGGCGTGCGGGCGCGGCGCGTGCCGCTCGACCCGGAAGCGGTGAAGCGGCTGCTGGCCTAGAAGGAGCGCGGCAGGCCGAGCACGTGCTCGGCAAGGTGGGAGAGGATCAGGTTGGTCGAGATCGGCGCGACCAGATACAGCCGCGTTTCCCGGAATTTCCTCTCCACATCGTATTCCGCGGCGAAGCCGAAGCCGCCGTGGGTCTGCAGGCAGACGTTGGCGGCTTCCCAGGACGCCTTGGCGGCGAGGTGCTTGGCCATATTCGCCTCCGATCCACAATTTAATTTTTTATCAAAAAGAGAGGCGGCCTTATAGCGCATCAGGTTGGCGGCTTCGATCTCCATGTAGCTCTCGGCGATCGGGAACTGGATGCCCTGGTTCAGGGCAATCGGGCGATCGAACACCACGCGTTCCTTGGAGTAAGAGCAGGATTTGTCCGTAAACCAATAGCCATCGCCAATGCATTCGGCGGCGATCAGGATGCGCTCGGCGTTGAGGCCGTCGAGGATGTAGCGGAAGCCCTTGCCTTCCTCGCCGATCAGGTTCTCGGCCGGGACCTCCAGGTTGTCGATGAACAGCTGGTTGGTCTCGTGGTTCACCATGTTGCGGATCGGGCGCATTTCGATGCCCTTGCTCTTGGTATCGACGAGGAATACCGACATGCCCTCGGTCTTTTTTCCGGAAAGCGGCGAGGTTCTCGCCAGGAGAATCATCAATTCGGAGTGCTGCAGACGGGAGGTCCAGACTTTCTGGCCGGTGACGACATAGCGGTCGCCTTTTTTCACGGCGACGGTCTTGATCTTGGTGGTATCGGTGCCGGCGGTCGGCTCGG
>DASWEU010000062.1:0-32442 GCA_036394595.1 Burkholderiales bacterium
ACACCGGCGTGATGCGGATCTTAAGGCCGGTGAGGTCGGGCTTGTCGATCTTCTTGTTGAGATAGAGGTGGAAGGGCGTGAACTCGACCACCTTCGCGACGTAGCGCATGTTGCCCTTCTCCGCCCAGATCCGGTTGATCAGCTCGTAGCCGCCGTTCTTGCGCTGCTCTGCGGCGCTGGTCTCCGAGAGCTTGAGGATGTCGGCCTCGGGCATCACGTTGGTATAGAAGGCGCCGGTGCTGAAGCCGATGTCGACGACGCCGCTCTGCACCGCCTTGCCGACCTCGAAGGTCGGGATCGCCTTCGGCCCGCCGATGAAGTTGATCTGCAGCACGCCCTTGCCATCGTTGTTCACTTCGCCGATCCAGTCGATGGTGCGCTTCACATAGAACTGGTTCTCCGGGAAGGCGCTCACCAGGCGCAGCGTGACTTCCTGGGAATGGGCGAGCGCCGGTGCCAGGGCAAGCGCCAGGCAAAGGATGCGTGTCATCGATTCCTCCTCTAAGGAACAGCGAGGGTAGGCGCCCGGGGGTTTATTTGTCAAATCAATGATGCTCATGATATGAATCACGGATATGAATGTCCAGGATGTCAACCTCAACTTGCTGCGCGTGTTTGACGCCGTACTGCAAGAGCGGGGCGTTACCCCGGCAGCGGCGCGCCTCGGCCTGACCCAGCCGGCGGTGTCCAATGCCCTCGCGCGGCTGCGCGCCGTGTTCGGCGATCCGCTCTTCGTGCGCACCTCGGGCGGCATGGATGCGACGCCGTTCGCCCGCGAGCTCGCCGAGCCGGTGCGGCAGGCGCTGGCGCTGCTCGAGTCGGCGCTGGCGCATGGTCCGGGATTCGACCCCGCGACCTCGACGCGCGCCTTCCGCTTCTACATGTCGGACCTCGGCCAGATCGAGTTCCTGCCGCCGCTGCTCGAGCGGGTGCAGCGGGATGCGCCGGGGGTGCGGCTCGAGGCGGCCGGCTTGGACGTCGAGGACATTGGCGCCGCGCTCGCCGCCGGGGCGCTCGATCTGGCGGTGGGCTTCCTGCCCGCGCTGCGCGCCCCGGTGCGCCGCACGGCCCTGTTCCGCGACCCGTACGTCTGCCTGATGCGCGCCGACCACCCGATCCAGTCGCTGACGAAAAAACGCTTCCTGGAAGCCTCACACGCGCTGGTCAGCTACCGCGGCGGACACCACGTGATCGAGGAAGCGCTCGACCGCGCCGGCATTTCGCGGCGGATCGCGCTGCGCGTGCCGCATTTCACCGTGGTGCCGATGGTGCTCGAGCGCACCGACCTGATCCTGACGCTGCCGGCCCGGGTGGCGCGGGTCTACGAGCGGCGCGGCCGCTTCAAGTCGCTGCCGCCGCCGGTGCCGATCCCACCGGCGGACGTCGGCGTGCACTGGCACGAGCGCTTCGAGGCCGACGCCGGCAATCGCTGGCTGCGCGAGCAGGTCGTCGAGCTGTTCAGTGCCGGGAAATAGAATAACGGCCTCATGACACCGCCCTTCAGAGCCGACCATATCGGCAGCCTGCTGCGCCCGAAAAAGCTGCGCGAAGCGTTCAGGACGCTACGGGGAGAGGCGTTGCGCGCGGCCCAGGACGAGGCGATCCGCGACGTGGTCAGGCTGCAGCGGGAATGCGGTTTGCAGGTCGTCACGGACGGCGAGTTCCGGCGCATCTCGTACTGGGAGAAGTTCGTCCGCCTGACCCGCGGCCTCGAGGTGCGGGACGCGGAGTTCACGTTTCACGACGCCGAGGGCCACGCTTCGAAGTTCACCGCGCCCTACGTCAGCGGCAAGGTCTCGCGGGGCGAGCCGATCACGCTGGACGAGCTTGGCTTCGGCAACACGAAAATCACCCTGCCGGCGCCGTCGACGATGCATTTCTATCGCTTTACCGACTGGGGCAGCGCCTACGACCAGGCCGAAGTCTTCTTCAAGGATCTGGGAAAGGTCTACCAGGCGGAGATCGCCGACCTCGCGGGGTCGGGGTGCAAGTACGTGCAACTCGATGAAGTGGCGGTCGCGATCCTGTGCGACCCGGCCGCGCGCGAGAAGGTGAAGGCAAAGGGAGAAGATCCCGATCGCCTAGTCGATCTCTACATCGACGCGATCAACGAGGCGGTCAAAGGCCGGCCGAAAGGCATGACGGTCGGCGTGCACGTCTGCCGCGGCAACTACAAGGGCATGCACCTCTCGGAGGGCGGCTACGACTCGGTGGCCGAAAGGTTTTTCGGCCGCTGCAACGTCGACCATTTTCTGCTCGAATTCGACACCCCGCGCGCCGGCAGCTTCGCGCCGCTGCGCTTCGTGCCCAAGGGGAAGGGAGTCGTGCTGGGACTGGTCAGTTCGAAGACTCCACAACTCGAACCGCAAGATTTGCTAAAACGAAGAACCGAAGAGGCCTCGCGCCATATCGACCTGGCCAATCTGGCCATCAGCCCGCAGTGCGGCTTCGCCAGCACCATCGGCGGCAACCCGGTGACCGAGGCGGACGAGAAAGCCAAGCTTCGCCTGTGCACCGAAGCCGCGCGGGCGATCTGGGGATGAAGGTTCTCGTCGTCGGCGCGGGTCCTGCCGGGCTCTATTTTGCGTATCTATTCAAGAAACGATTTCCGGATGGCGAGCTGCGCGTCGTCGAGCAAAACCCCGCGGACTCGACCTTCGGCTTCGGCGTGGTGTTTTCCGATCGCGCGCTCGAATTTCTGCAGGCCGACGATCCGGCGACCTATGAGCGCATTACGCCGCAGCTCGAGGCCTGGGTGGACCTGGTCGTAGCGCATCGCGGCGAGCGCAATGTAATCGAAGGCATCGGTTTCGCCGCCATCGGCCGGCTCAAGTTCCTCCAGCTGATGCAAAAGCAGCTCGCAAGTGTCGGCATTTCTCCGGAATTCCAGAAAGCAATTCTTGAAGAAGCAGAACTACAGGGCTACGATCTGGTGGTCGCCGCCGACGGCGCCAACTCCGCGGTGCGGAGCACGCGCGACTTCGGCACGCGTATCACGCACTGCACCAACAAGTTCGCCTGGTACGGCACGCCGCGGCGCTTCGAGAAGCTGACGCAGACATTCCTCGAGCACGAACTCGGCACGTTCAACGTGCACCACTATCGGCACGGCGGCGGCATGAGCACCTTCGTCACCGAGTGCGACACGGCGACCTGGAAGCGGGCTGGCTTCGCTACCATGGGCGAGGAGGAGACGCGGGCTTGCCTGGAGCGCGTCTATGCGCCGGTCTTGGACGGCGCGCCGCTAGTGTCGAACAAGTCGATCTGGCGCAGCTTCCCTAATGTACGCAACCGGCGATGGTCAGTGGGCAACATTGTCCTCATCGGCGACGCGCTGCGCACGGCGCACTTCTCGATCGGTTCGGGGACGCGGCTGGCGATGGAAGACGCCATTGCGCTGGTCAAGGCGCTGGGGGAACATGCGCTGCCCGAGGCCCTCCGGGCCTTCGAGGACGCGCGGCGGCCGATCGTCGACAAGCTGGTCGCCGCGGCCGACGCGAGTGGCGCCTGGTACGACCGCTTTCCGGAGCACATGAAACTGGCGCCGCGCGAGTTCGCCTGGAGCTATATTCAGAGGAGCGGTCGCATCGACCCGGCGCGGCTGCGCAAGACCTCGCCGAAATTCGTCGACGCCAAGGACTAGGGATCCATGCTTTTCCCCACCACGCTGGTCGGCAGCTATCCGCAGCCCGAATGGCTGATCGACCGCAAGAAGCTCGCCGGGCGCTTTCCGCCGCGGGTGCGCGCGCGCGAGCTCTGGCGCGTGCCCGAGCCGCTGCTCGCCGAGGCGCAGGACGACGCCACGCGCATCGCCATCCGCGCGCAGGAGGCGGCCGGCCTCGACATCATCACCGACGGCGAGATCCGGCGCGAGAGCTACTCCAACCGCTTCGCCACCGCGCTCGAGGGCGTGGACACCGACAACCCCGGCACGGCGCTCGATCGCTCGGGGCACCCGAATCCCGTGCCGCGTATCGTCGGCAAGATCCGGCGCCGGCACGCGGTGGAAGTCGATGATTTGAAATTCCTGAAGCGACACACGGCAAAAAAAATCAAGATCACCGTCCCCGGGCCTTTCACCATGTTCCAGCAGGCGCAGAACGACTTCTATCAGTCCGAGGAAGAAGGGGCGCTCGACTATGCCGCCGCGGTGAACGAGGAGATCCGCGACCTGTTCGCGGCCGGCGCCGACATCGTGCAGGTGGACGAGCCCTACATGCAGGCGCGGCCGGAGAAGGCGCGGCAATTCGGCCTCAAGGCGCTCAATCGCGCCCTCGAAGGCATTGCCGGCGAGACGGCAGTGCATATCTGCTTCGGCTATGCGGCCATCATCCATGCGCGTCCCGAGGGCTACTCGTTCCTGCCGGAATTCGCCGGCTGCTCCTGCAAGCAGGTGTCGATCGAGACGGCGCAATCCAATCTTGACTGTGCCGTTCTGCAAAAGCTTCCCGGCAAGAAAATCATGGTGGGCTGCATCGACCTCTCCGATATGACGATCGAGACGGCGCAGAAGGTGGCCGAGCGGATCAAGCGGGCGCTGAAGTTCGTTTCGCCCGAGAACGTCGTCGTGGCGCCCGATTGCGGCATGAAGTACCTGCCGCGCGAAGTCGCCGACGGCAAGCTGCGCGCCATGGTCGAGGGCGCGAAATTGCTGCGGGCGGAGTACTCGAAATGACGGCGCCTTTTCGCGTCGAGCATGTGGGAAGCTTCGTACGCCCGGAACCGCTGCTCCAGGCGGCGCGCGCGTTCAAGGCCGGTCAGCTAGCAAAGGCCGATTTTGTAAAAGTCCAGGATCAAAGCATCCGCGATGTCGTCTCATTCCAAGAATCGATCGGATTGCCGAGCGTTACCGACGGCGAGTTCCGCCGGCGCAGCTGGTCGGCAGGATTCATCGACGCGGTGGACGGCTTCGGCTTGCGCGATGGCACCCTGACGTTCAGGGACGACAGCCGCGTCATCGGCGTCGCCGCCTCGCCCTACGCCAAGGCGCCGCTGCGCCGGCGCCAGCGCATCGTTGCGGACGACTACCGCTTTCTCAAGCAGTCGGTGAAGAAAGGCGTACCCAAGGTGACCATCGCGGCGCCCGATGTCATGCACTACTTTCTCGGACCGAAAGCTTTCGACCGGTCGGCCTATGCCGACCGCGAGGCTTACTTCCAGGACCTGGTGACGATCTACCGGGAGGAGATCGCCGACCTTGCCGCCGAAGGCTGCACCTATCTGCAATTGGACGATACGGCGCTGCCTTGCAACTGTGACGCGCACGCGCGCGACGATGTAAAGGCGCGCGGCGAGGATGCGGTTGAATTGACGGAGCGGTACGTCCGCTTGTTCAATGACTGTGTTGCAAAAAAACCAGGGAACATGACGGTGGCCATCCATCTGTGCCGCGGCAACCTCAAGGGGGCATGGATGGCGGAGGGCGGCTACGAGCCGATCGCCGACGCGCTGTTCAACCGCCTCGACGCCGGCATCTACTGCCTGGAATACGACAGCGACCGCGCGGGCGATTTTTCGCCGCTGCGCTTCGTGCCGAAGGGCAAGCGTGTCATCCTCGGGCTGATCTCGACGAAGACGCCGGTGCTCGAGGAGAAAAAGCAATTGATCGGGAAAATCAAAGCCGCATCAAAATACCTTGCGCTCGAACAACTGGGCATCGGGCCACAGTGCGGTTTCTCGAGCGGCGGCGGCGGCGGGCAGGCCGTGACGCCGGGGGACACGCGGCGCAAGCTCGAGCTGGCGATGGCGGTGGCGCGCGAGGTGTGGCCATGAGCAAGAAGGGATTCGGTCGCGGGCTGACCAACTACGGCGACGCCGGCTTTTCACTCTATCTGCGCCGCTCGTTCGCCAAGAGCATGGGTTACTCGGGCGAAATGCTGGCGCGGCCGGTGATCGGCATCGCCGATTCGCGCAGCGGCTTCAACAACTGCCATCGCCATTTCCCCGAGCTGATCGAGGCAGTCAAGCGCGGCGTGCTGGCCGCGGGCGGGCTGCCGATCGAGTTTCCGACGGTATCGCTCGGCGAGGTATTCCTCAGTCCCACCTCGATGATGTTCCGCAACCTGATGGCGGTCGACGTCGAGGAGATGATCCGCGCGCAGCCGATGGACGCCGTGGTGCTGGTGGGCGGCTGCGACAAGACGGTGCCGGCGCAGCTGATGGGCGCCGCCTCGGCCGACGTGCCGGCAGTGCAGTTGCTCGCCGGGCCGATGATGCCGACTTCCTTCCGCGGCGAGCGCCTCGGCGCCTGCACGGATTGCAGGCGCTTCTGGGCCCTGCATCGGGCTGGAAAAGTGGATGCCGCCGAAATAGAAGAGATCGAAGGCAACCTGGCGACCACCGCCGGTACCTGCGCGGTGATGGGTACCGCTTCCACCATGGCGGCGATTGCCGAGGCGCTGGGCATGGCGCTGCCCGGAACGGCGGCGATTCCGGCGGTGCACGCCGACCGCCTGCGCGCCGCCGAGGCCAGCGGCCGGCGTGCCGTGGAGATGACGAAAGCGCCGATCCGTCCCTCCGAAATCATCACCGAAAAGTCGGTGCAGAACGCCTTGCGCGTGCTGCTCGCCATCGGCGGCTCCACCAATGCAATCGTCCATCTGACGGCGATCGCGGGACGATCGGGAATAAAGATTTCCTTGCATGATCTGAACAAGCTTTCTGATTCCACGCCGGTGCTGGTTGATCTGAAGCCCACCGGCCAGTACTACATGTCGGACCTGTACGCCGCGGGCGGCGTCGGCGCGGTGCTGCGCGAGCTGAAGCCGTTGCTGCACCTCGACTGCATGACGGTCGCCGGCCGGACCTTGGGCGATGTTCTTGAAAAACAGAATTCCTGGGTTGATCGCGCGGTCGTTCGCGAATTGAAGAATCCGATTTCGCCGGTGGGCGGCCTGGTGGCGCTGTTCGGCTCGCTCGCGCCCAACGGCGCCATCCTCAAGCGCTCGGCGGCCGACCCGGCGCTATTCGAGAAAGAGGGGCGGGCAGTGGTGTTCTCGTCGCTCGACGACCTCGCGGCGCGCGTCGACGACCCGGCGCTCGACGTCGCGGCCGGCGACTTCATGGTGCTGCAGAACGCCGGACCGAAGTCCGGCTACGCCATGCCGGAGGCGGGCTACCTGCCGATCCCGCAAAAGCTGGCGCGCGCTGGCGTGAAAGATATGGTGCGCATCTCGGATGCGCGCATGAGCGGCACCGCCTACGGCACCATCGTGCTGCATGTCTCGCCGGAAGCGGCAGTCGGCGGGCCGCTTGCGCTGGTGAAGAACGGCGACCGCGTCCGCTTATCGGTGCAACAGCGAAAAATCGAGCTTGTCGTCGGCGAAGATGAGTTGAAGAAGCGAAAAGCGTCCTGGAAAGCACCGGTCACCGCGCCCGCCCGGGGCTACGCCAAGCTCTACATGGACCATGTGCTCCAGGCGGAGCACGGTTGCGATTTCGATTTCCTGCGCAAGGCCTGAGGTCTAGTTTTTCGGGTACTCGTACTTCAGGCTGAACTTGCCGTCGCGGAAGATGGTGAGGCGGGCGCCGGTCCAGCCGCGCAGCGCCTGCGGCTGCTGCTGTCGCACCCCCATCAGCGCCACGGCAGGCGTGCGCACGTCGCAGGGCATGAAGCGCTCGTCGGGCACCGCCGCGCCGCGGCGCGCAAACAAGTATTGCACTGCGACGTTCTCGTCGCCAGGTTTGGCGAGCTGCACCATCATCACCGCCTCGCTCCAGTCCTCCGGCAGGCCGGGCGCCATGCACTCGACGATCGAGGTCACCGCGTCGTTTTCGGTCGGGTTTGCCGGCTTGCCGGCGGGCGCCTGCGCCGCGGCGCCCAGGGAGGCCGCGGCGAGCGGGATAATCAGCCATCGCGTCATGGGGTAAGTTTCCCATATCCCCACGCCGATAACCGGAGACCGAGCATGGATAGGCCCCTGTACCACGAGCACAGCCGCAAGCTGCAGGACCGCTTCGACAGCCGGCGCATCGCCGACCGGCTGGCCGAAAAGCTGCTGCGCGCGCGCTTCAGCGACGAGGATCGCGCTTTTATCGCCCGGCAAACCTTGTTCTTTCTCGCTACGGCCGATGCGCAGGGCCGTCCCGACTGCTCCTACAAGGGGGGTGCTGCAGGCTTCGTGCGCGTGGTGGCCGAGGACACGCTCGCTTTCCCGAGCTACGACGGCAACGGCATGTTCAAGAGCCTGGGCAACCTCGCCGCCAATCCGAACGTCGGCCTGCTGTTCATCGACTTCGAGCAGCCCAAGCGCCTGCGGGTGAATGGCGTGGCGTCGCTGCACCTGAAGGACCCGCTGCTGGCTGACTTCGTCGGCGCGCAGGCGATCGTGCGCGTGCGGGCCGAACACATCTTTCCCAACTGCCCGCGCTACATCCACCGCATGCAGGTTGTGGAGGCCTCGCCCTACGTCCCCTGCGAGGGGGTGGAGGCGCCGGTGCCGGGGTGGAAAAAGATGCCGCATTTCAACGAGGTATTGCCGGCCAAGGACCCGGCGCGCGGCTGATTGACAAGGCGGGGCAAACTGCTTCAAGCTTCATCTATTAAGGCTTGGAGTAATGCCATGAGCATGCCCCGGCGCGCCGAGCGCCGCATCGACCGCGAATTCATCGCCCGCGCCGACGACCACCGCGCGCTGCGCATCTGGCTGCGCCTGCTCACCTGCACGCAGATGATCGAGACCGTGGTGCGCTCGCGGCTGCGCAGCCGCTTCGGCACCACGCTGCCGCGCTTCGACCTGATGGCGCAGCTCGAGCGCCACGCCGAGGGGCTGAAGATGAACGAGCTGTCGCGCCTGCTGATGGTCACCGGCGGCAACGTCACCGCCATCGTCGACCAGCTGGAGAAGGAGGGCCTGGTCGAGCGGCTCGACGAGCCGGCCGACCGCCGCGCTTTCCGCATCCGCCTGACCCGCGCCGGCGACCGGACCTTCGCCGAGATGGCGCGCGAGCACGAGGGATGGGTGGTGGGACTGCTCGCCGGAATGAGCGCGCGCGAAAAGGACGAGCTGCTGCGGCTGCTCGCCAAACTCAAGCAGCATGCGATGGAGGGCAGCGCATGAAGTCACCGCAGCACTTCCAGTGGCGCCTCGAGGGCAAGGTGGGCGTCATCACGCTCAATCGCCCCGAGCGCAAGAATCCCCTGACCTTCGAGTCTTACGCAGAGTTGAGGGACTTTTTTGGTTCGCTCAAGAAAGAGTCTTCGGTAAAAAGCATCGTCCTGACAGGCGCCGGCGGCAACTTCTGTTCCGGCGGCGACGTGCACGAAATCATCGGGCCGCTCACCAGGATGGCGCTGCCGCAGCTGCTTGAGTTCACGCGCATGACCGGCAACCTGGTGAAGGCCATGCGCCATTGCCCGCAGCCGGTAATCGCCGCGGTGGACGGGGTATGCGCCGGCGCCGGCGCCATCCTCGCCATGGCCGCCGACCTGCGCTATGCCGCGCCGAACGCGAAGGTGGCGTTCCTCTTCGTGCGCGTGGGACTCGCCGGCTGCGACATGGGCGCCTGCGCCGTGCTGCCGCGGATCATCGGGCAGGGGCGCGCCGCGGAGCTGCTCTACACCGGGCGTTCCATGGATGCCAACGAAGGGCTCGCCTGGGGATTCTTCAACCGCATCGGGGAGCCGGTGCTCGATCTCGCCATGAAAACGGCACAGGACCTCGCCACGGGGCCGACCGCCGCTCACGCCGTGACCAAGGGGATGCTGCACGAAGAGTGGAATGCGGGCATCGACGACGCCATCGAGATGGAGGCGCAGGCGCAGGCGGCGCTGATGCAGACCAAGGACTTCCGCCGCGCCTACGAGGCCTTCGCGGCGAAGAAAAAGCCGTCCTTCGAGGGAGATTGATGGACCGCTTCGCGCATCTGCAGTGGCCTTTCTTTGACGCCAAGCATCAGAAACTGGCCGGCGAGGCGGAAGCCTGGGCGAAGGACAACCTCGGTCATGCCCATGGCGACAACGCCGACGTCATCTGCAAGCGCCTGGTGCAGGACCTGGGCTGCGCGGGCTTTCTGCATCACTGCGTCAGCGAAAAGCCGGACGTCCGCTCGATCGCGCTGCTGCGCGAGGTCTTCGCCTATCACGCCGGCCTGGCGGATTTTGCGTTCGTCATGCAAGGGCTGGGCAGTGGTCCGATCGCGCTTGCCGGCACCGACCAGCAAAAGAACCAATACTTTAAAAAAGCCGCCTCCGGCGACGCCATTGCCGCGTTTGCCCTGTCGGAGCCGGACGCCGGTTCCGACGTGCAGGCGATGACCACGACGGCGAAACGCCAGGGCAAGGGCTGGGTGCTCGACGGCACCAAGACCTGGATCTCGAACGGCGGTATCGCGAGTTTCTACGTCGTGTTCGCGAAAGCCGATGCCGGCATCAGTGCGTTCGTCGTCGACGCGAAGGAGGTGGATGCCTCCGAGCGCATCCAGATCGTCGCTCCGCACCCGATGGCCGTGATTCGCCTTCGCGCGGCCCATGGAATTCTTCTTGGAGAGGAAGGGCAAGGCTTCAAGCTGGCGATGCGCAACCTCGACATCTTCCGCACCACGGTTGCCGGTGCGGCGCTGGGGTTTTCGCGGCGTGCTTTGGATGAATCCATTCGACATTCGAAAAACAGACCGATGTTCAACCAGAGGCTGTCCGACTTCCAGATGACGCAGGCCAAGCTCGCCGACATGGCGACGAGCATCGACGCTGGCGCGCTGCTTGCGTACCGCGCCGCCTGGGAGCGGGATGTGCACGCCAGGAAAATCACCCGCCAGGCGGCCATGGCGAAGATGTTCGCCACCGAGTCGGCGCAACGCGTGATCGACGACGCGGTGCAGATCCTCGGCGGCCTCGGCGTCATGCGCGGCAACCCGGTGGAGAAGCTCTACCGCGAGGTGCGGGCGCTGCGGATCTACGAGGGCGCGACCGAGGTGCAGAAGCTGATCATCGCCCGCGACCTGCTGAAAAACCCGTGAGCGCCACCGCCCACCGCGACACGTTTGCGCGCGACAACCTGCCGCCGCGCGAGCTGTGGCCCGAGCTCCTGTTCGAGCGGCCGGAGCTGCGCTATCCCCGGCACCTCAATTGCGCCACCGAGCTGCTCGACCGGGCGCTGCTGCGCGGTGCAGGCGGCCGCGTGGCGCTGCGCTCGCTGGAGGGGGAATGCACCTATGCCCAGCTACAGGCGCAAGCGAACCGCATCGCCCACCTGTTGGTGCGCGATATGGGCGTGGTTCCGGGCAATCGCGTGCTGTTGCGCGGCGCCAACAGCCCGATGATGGCGGCGGCCTGGCTGGCGGTCATGAAGGCTGGCGGCATCTGCGTCGCCACCATGCCGCTGCTGCGCGCGAAGGAGCTGACCGATGTCATCACCAAGGCCGAAATCAGCCACGCCTTGTGCGACAAGCGGCTGGCGGGGGATCTGCTGCAGGCGGTCGCGGCCTGCCCGACGCTGAGAACCGTCCGCTTCTGGCACGACGACGAGACCGACGCCCTGATCGCGCGGCAAGCCACCGAATTCAGGAATGTCGATACGGCGGCCGAGGACGTCGCCCTGATCGCCTTTACCTCGGGCACCACGGGCAAGCCCAAGGGCACGGTCCATTTCCATCGCGACGTCCTGGCGATGAGCGATTGCTTTCCGCGCTCGATCGTCGGCCTGCGGCGTGACGACGTGATCTGCGGCACGCCGCCGCTTGCCTTCACCTTCGGCCTCGGCGGCCTGCTGACTTTTCCGCTGCGCTACGGCGCGTCCACGGTGCTGGTGGAGAAGCAGACGCCGGAAACGCTGCTGGAGACCATTCAGAAATTCAAGGCCACGGTCTGTTTCACCTCGCCGGTGATGTACCGGAATATTGCTCTGCTGGCCAAGAAATTCAACCTGAAATCACTGAGGAAATGCATCTCTGCCGGCGAGGCGCTGCCGGATGCGACGCGGCAGCTGTTCAAGACCGCCACCGGCATCGAGATCATCGACGGCATCGGTTCGACCGAGATGATCCACATGTTCATCTCGCACACCGAGCAGAAGGTGCGCCGCGGCGCGACGGGTTACCCCATTCCTGGTTACAAGGCAGTTGTTTTTGATGAAAAAGGAAATCCTTGTGCGCCAGGCCAAGTCGGACGCCTCGCGGTGAAGGGACCCACGGGCTGCCGCTATCTCGCTGACGAGCGGCAGAAGAATTACGTGCGCAACGGCTGGAACATCACCGGCGACGCCTATGTCATGGACAAGGACGGCTACTTCTTCTTCCAGTCGCGCACTGACGACATGATCATCTCGGCCGGCTACAACATTGCCGGCCCCGAGGTGGAGGACGCGCTGCTCGCGCATCCGGCGGTGGCCGAATGCGGCGTGATCGGCACGCCTGACGAAGAGAGAGGAACGATCGTCAAGGCCTTTGTCGTTTTAAAACCCAACCACACCGCGAATTCCCTGATGGTGAAGGCGCTGCAAGACCATGTCAAAGCAGCTATTGCCCCGTATAAATACCCGCGCGCCATCGATTTCGTCGACGCGCTGCCACGCACCGAGACCGGCAAGCTGCAGCGCTTCAAGCTGAGGACATCCCCATGAATATCCTGCAACCCCCGGGCTGGGCGCGCGCCAAGGGCTTTTCCAACGGCATCGCCGCTTCCGGCAAGCTGGTCTTCATCGCCGGCCAGATCGGCTGGACCGGGCAGGGCGAGTGGAAGGAAAAAAGTTTTGCGGGTCAATTCAAGCAAGCGCTCAAAAATATTATTTCTGTTCTGGGAGAGGCGAAAGGCAAACCCGAGCACATCGTGCGCCTCACCTGGTACGTGCTCGACCGGCAGGAATACCTCGCGGCGCTGAAGGATGTCGGCACTGCCTACCGCGAGCTGATGGGCAAGCACTATCCCACCATGGCGGTGGTGCAGGTGAGCGGCCTGATGGAGAACGAGGCGCGCCTCGAAATTGAAGCGACGGCGGTGATCCCATGAAGGTGAGCATCATTGGTGGAGGTCCCGGCGGCCTGTACTTCGCGCTGCTGGCGAAAAAGGCCTGGCCGCGCTGGGACATCACGGTCTACGAGCGCAACCGCCCGGACGACACCTTCGGCTTCGGCGTGGTGTTCTCCGACCAGACGCTCGACACCTTCAAGCTCTACGACACGGCGAGCTACGAGCGCATCCGCCGGCGCTTCGCCTACTGGGGCGACGTCGACGTCGTCTACAAGGGGCAGGTGCTGCGCTCCGGCGGCAACGGCTTCTGCGGCTGCTCGCGCGTGGCCTTGCTCAACATCCTGCAGGACCGCGGCCGCGAGCTCGGCGTGCAGTTGCGCTTCCAGCGCGAGGTCGAGGGGCTGGAGGAATTCGCCGATTCGGACCTGGTGGTGGTGGCCGACGGCATCAATTCGCGCATTCGCGAGAAGTACAAGGACCATTTCCAGCCGAGCGTCGACCTGCGCCCGAACAAGTTCACCTGGCTCGGCTCGACCAAGCCGTTCGACGCCTTCAAGTACTTCTTCCACGAGACGCCCGCAGGCCTGATCGTCGCGCATTGCTACCAGTACGAGCCCGACCGCTCGACCTGGGTGATCGAGACCGACGAGCAGACGTGGAAGAATTTTGGATTGGACCGCAAGAACGAGCAGGAAATGATACCGATCCTGGAAAAGGTTTTTTCCGGGGAGCTCGAAGGACATCCGCTCATCGCCAACCGCTCGCTGTGGCGCAATTTCCCGACCATCACCAACAAGACCTGGGTGAAAGAGGAAGGGAAAATGAGCGCGGTGCTCGTGGGCGATGCGAAAGCGACGGCGCATTTCTCCATTGGCTCCGGCACCAAGCTGGCGATGGAGGACGCCATTGCGCTATTTGAATGCATTAAGAAAGAATCCGAATTAAAAAAAGCCTTGCGCATTTACGACACTGCGCGTCGGGAGGAAGTCGAAAAGACCCAGCACGCGGCCAACGTGTCGCTTGCCTGGTTCGAGCATATGAAGCGCTACTGGGGCATGGAGCCGCAGCAGTTCGCCTTCGGCGTGATGTCGCGCTCCAAGCAGATCACCTGGGAGAACCTCGAGCTGCGGGATCCCGATTTCATCAAGCAGGTGCATCGCTGGTTCGCGGGGAAGGTCGGGGCGCAGGGCTTCGACATCGACCTCAACAACCCGCCGGTGCCGATGTTCATGCCGTTTCGCCTGCGCGGCATGCGGCTCGAGAACCGCGTAGTGGTCTCGCCGATGGACCAGTACTCGGCGGTCGACGGCGTGCCGGGCGACTGGCACTTCGTGCATCTCGGCAGCCGCGCCGTCGGCGGCGCCGGCCTGGTGTACGTCGAGATGACCTGCCCTTCGCCCGAGGCGCGCATCTCGCCGGGAGACACCGGGCTGTGGAACGAGGCGCAACGCGATGCCTTCAAGCGCATCGTCGACTTCTGCCACGCGAATTCGAAGGCGAAACTGTGCATGCAGCTCGGCCACTCGGGCCGCAAGGGCTCGACGCAGCTCGGCTGGCAGCGCATGGACCATCCGCTGGAGGCGGGCAACTGGCCCGTCATCTCTGCCTCGCCCATTCCCTACTACGAGGGGATTTCGCAGGTGCCACGCGAGATGATTCGCGCGGATATGGACAAGATCATCGCCGATTTCAAGCGCAGTACTGTTTTCGCAGAACAGGCCGGGTTCGACATGCTCGAACTTCACATGGCGCACGGCTATCTCCTGGCAAGCTTTATCTCGCCTCTCACCAACAAGCGGAAAGATCAGTACGGCGGCTCGATCGAAAACCGGATGCGATTCCCCCTGGAAGTTTTCCAGGCCTGCCGGAAGATCTGGCCCGAAGCGAAACCGATGTCCGCGCGCATCTCGGCCACCGATTGGGCGCCGGGCGGCTTGACCGGCGAGGACCTGATGGCGGTGGCGAGGCTGCTCAAGGCGGCGGGTTGCGACCTGATCGACTGCTCCACCGGCCAGACGGTGCACGACCAGAAGCCGATCTACGGGCGCATGTACCAGGCGCCGTTCGCGGACTGGGTCCGCAACGAGGTCGGCATCGCCACCATGACGGTGGGCGCGGTCACCACGCCCGACCAGGCGAACACGCTGCTCGCTTCGGGCAAGGCCGACCTGGTGGCGCTCGCCCGCCCGCACCTCGCCAATCCGTATTTCACGCTGCAGGCGGCGGCGTGGTATCAGCACCTGGGCCAGCATTGGCCGCCGCAGTATCTCTCCGGCCGCGACCAGGCCTACCGCAACGCGCCGCGCGAGCGCGCCGAGCAGACGGAGCTTCGCGTCAAAGCCCGCCCGGCGAGCCACGAAGTGAAGGACACTAAAAAAGCCGCATGATCACGCTGTGGGAATTAAAGGGGAAAAGCGAGCGGCGCTACAGCCTGTTTTCCTGGCGCACGCGGATGGCGCTCACCCATAAGCGGCTTGCCTTCGAGACGCAGCCGGTCTGCATGAGCGACAAGCAGGCGATCGCATTCTCCGGCGGCAAGACCGTGCCGATCATCCGCGACGGTGAAACGGTAGTACGCGACTCCTGGAAAATCGCGGAGCATCTTGAGATGCGCTATCCCGACGCGCCGTCGCTGTTCGGTGGCGCCATCGGCCGCGGGGTTACGCAGACGTTCTGCGTCTGGGTAGACCGCGAGTTGGTGCCGGCGATGCTGCAGGTGATCGTGTCTGACATCCATGAAAGGGTCGACCCGGCGGACGACGAATACTTCCGGCGCACCATGGAAGGCATCCTGAAGAAAACGCTGGAGGAGACGCGCGAGAAGCGCGAGGACGCGCTGCGGCGTCTCGGCCGCACGCTCGAGCCTCTGCAGGCAGCGCTCAAGCGCCAGCCCTACGCCTGCGGCGAGCATCCTGCCTATGCGGATTTCGCGCTGTTCTCGGTGTTCCAGTGGGCTCGCGTCATGAGCCCGCAGGAAGTGCTGGGGCCGGAAAGTCCACTTTGTTCCTGGCGCGAGCGCCTGCTCGACCTGTACGATGGCTTCGCCCGCAATGTCCCCATCGCCTGAAATCCCGCAACGCATCGGCAAATACGAGGTCAGGAAGCTCCTCGGCAAGGGTGCAACCGGCTCGGTCTATCTCGCCGCCGACCCCTTCGCGCAGCGCGAGGTGGCGCTCAAGGTGATGGAGCGCCTGTCGAGCGACCCGGACGTCGCGCGCAAGCAATTGCGCTTCTTCCAGAACGAGGCCGCGCTCGCCGGCAAGCTGCGCCACCCGCACATCATCAGCATTTTCGATGCCGGCATCGACGACATCTCCGGCGCCGAGCCGCTGCGCTACCTAGTGATGGAGCTGGTGCACGGCGAGCCGCTGAGCGAGCGCTGCCGGCCGAACGCGCTGCTCTCGCCCGAGCAGGTCATCGAGATCGGCTACAAGTGCTGCAAGGCGCTCGAATTCGCCAACGGCCTCGGCGTCGTGCACCGCGACATCAAGCCGGCCAACATCCTGATCGACGGCGACTTCGACATCAAGGTGGCGGACTTCGGCGCGGCGCAGCTCGCGCGCAGCGATGTGACGCAGGTCGCGGGCGTCGGCTCGCCCTCCTACATGTCGCCCGAGCAGGTGAAGGGCGAGGAGATCGACTGGCGTACCGACGTCTATTCGCTCGGCACCGTGCTCTATCACCTGCTCACCAGCCGCCGGCCGTTCAACGGCGGCACCACCTACGAGCTGATCGAGGCGATCCTCAACACCGACCCGCCGTTGCCCTCGTCGCTGCGGCCCGATTCGCCGCCCGGCCTCGACGACGTCGTGCGTCGCGCCATGAGCAAGACGCGCGAGGCGCGCTACTCGAGTTGGGAGGAATTCGGCGACGCGCTGGCGAGCCTGGCGCGCAGCGGCAAGAGCGGCGGCGACCTGCTCGACGCGGAGAAATTCGGCGCTTCGCGGCGGCTGAAGTTCTTCAAGCGCTTCAGCGACGTCGAGCTGTGGGAGGTGGTGCGCACCTCGAAGTGGAAGCAGCATGGCGCCGGCGCGGAGCTGATCAGCGAGGGGACGACCGACGAGCACTTCTACATCGTCGCCTCGGGCCTGCTCAAGGTGACGCAGCGCGGCAAGCTGCTCAACGCCGTGAGCCCCGGCGAATGCGTCGGCGAGATGGCTTACGCGCGGCGCGACAACAACGCGCGCAGCGCCACCGTCACGGCGATCGAGCCAAGCTGGGCGATGCGCATGCGGGTGCAGGATGTCGACGGGCTCTCCGAGGGCTGCCGCGCGCGCTTCAACGAGGCCTTCCTCTCCATCATGGCCGAGCGCCTGTCGATGCTCGGCGGCCGGCTGGTGTCCGGTTGAAAGGGTGGGTTGGAGCCTTTGCGTTTCTGGCTTTTGCAGGAAATGTATTTGCTGTTTATGACGCCGACGGCGTTCCCCTTGGTGCGAGCGAGCGCGAGGTCAGGAAGCGCTATCCGAGCGCGCGCTGCAAGCCGCTCGAGTGGGCGAGCATGGCGGCCGATCGCCGTTGCGACGATGCCAAGGCGGTATTCGCCGGCATGGAGACCCGCATCACTTTCTACCTGAAGAAGGACGCGGTCGAGGCTTTCGACGTGCGCTTCGATTTCAAGTTTGCCGAGCGCATGGCTGGCGTGCTGAAGAGCCGCTACGGCAAGCCGAGCGCCGAGGAGCGCGAGTTCCCCGATCGCCCCGACGCGCCGCCGCGCGAGCTCTACAAAGTGCTGTGGGAAGGCAAGGGCGAGCGGGCTCTCATTACGGCGCTGAGCGACAAGCGCCGCGCTTCCCTGCTGGTGTCGCGCGGCAGGTTCGAGGAAGAGATCTACCGCGTCCGGTAGCTACTTCAGCTTGCGCAGCACCTGCACTGCCCGCGTCGCATCGTGGTCGGTATCGCAGGCCACGTAGCTGACGAATTTGCGGCCGAGGGCGATCGCCGTCAGGCCGCGGAAGCTGATGCCGGCGCCCGCGAGCGCGCGGCAGATGGCGGCACCGAGGCCCGCCTTGTCGCCGCCCTCGATGCGCAACGAGTGAATGCCGATCGGCTTGCCGAGGCCCGCGCCCTGCGCCGCCTTGATGGCCTTGCCGGTTTTCACCGGGCTGACGAACAGCACGCCCTTGCCGGGCTGCTCGGGCGCCCGCCGCGCCAACACCATTTCCAGGTTGGCGCCGGCCTGCGACAGCGCGTCCAGCGTGGCGGCCGCGCCGCCGGGACGATCCTCGATGGTGCCGGTCCAGACGTCGACCCTGCCGACCTTGAGTACCATGACGTGCCTCCTCGGTTGTCCTCAAGGGATAATCTACTCCCGAGGAGGCCGTCATGGACCGTATTGCCGAACGCAAGCGCGAAATCGAAGCCGCCGTCGCCGACGTGCGCGCGATCGAGAAGAAAGGCGGGGTCACCCGGCAGAGTCTCGAAGCCATCAAGGCGCGGCTGCTGCGCCTCGCGGCGCGCAAGGACCTGTTTTCGACCGAAGATTTCCCGCCGCCGGCGCCGGGGTCGAAGCGCAATTCCTGCCTGTACCGCATCTCCGAGGACTCGGATCATCGCTTTGCCCTTTACGCCAACGCGTCGGCGGCCAACTACGGCACGCCGGCGCACAACCACACCACCTGGGCGGTGATCGTCGGCGTCACCGGCGAGGAGCTGAACCGCTTCTACGACCGCGTCCCGGAGGGCGGGGTACGCGAGAAGGGGCAGTTCGTCGTCAAGCAGGGCACCGGCGTCAGCTTCCTGCCGGAGGACCTGCACTCGATCCACATCGAGAAGCCGCTGCTTAACTTTCACATGTACGGCCTGGCGCTCGAGCAGCTGTTCCACCGCGAGTACTACAAGCCCAACGAGCGCGCCTGGGCGGTATTTCCGCCGCATTCGGACATCCGCGAGGCGCGGCAATAACTCCGGCGGCGCTCCAGGAGAAACTCGCCGGCGGCAGCGAGCTCGCCCTGCTCGACGTGCGCGAGCAGGGCGTGCACTACCGCGGCCACCCGTTCTTCGCCTCCTCGTGCCCGCTCTCGCGCCTGGAGCTGATGATCGCCGACCTGGTGCCGCGCAGGAACGCGCCGATCGTCGTCTTCGATGGCGGCAGCGAGGGTTTGGCCGAAAAATCACTTTCCCGTCTTCAAGAATTACATTTTTCAGATGTGACGCTGCTGGACGGTGGCTGCGCAGCGTGGAAAGCAGCGGGCTTCGAGCTGTTCGGCGGCGTCAACGTGCCCTCGAAGGCCTTCGGCGAGTTCGTCGAGCAGCGCTACCAGACGCCGCGCATCGCGCCCGGCGAGCTCAAGCGCCTGCGGGGCATCAAGAACGTGCTGGTGCTGGATGCGCGCCCGTTCGAGGAATACCAGCGCATGAACATCCCGGGGGGCATCGACGTGCCGGGGGCGGAGCTCGCCTGGCGCATCGCCGATCTCGCGCCCAACCCCGATACCCTGGTGGTGGTCAATTGCGCCGGCCGTACGCGCAGCATCATCGGCTGCCAGTCGCTGCGCAACGCCGGCGTTCCCAATCCGGTGGTGGCGCTGAAGGACGGCACCATGGGCTGGGAACTGGCCGGCTTCGCGTGCGAAAGAGGCGCGGATCGCGTGGCGCCGACGCCGTCGCCCGACGCCAAGCGGAAGGCGCTCGCCATGGCCGAGCGCGTGGCGAAAAAGTTCCAGGTTCAATTCTGCAACTTCGAGAAATTGATTGATTGGAGAAAAGACCTGACGCGCTCGCTGTACGTGCTCGACGTGCGCACGCGCGAGGAATTCGAGCACTCGCGCCTGGCCGGCTCGCGCCACGCGCCCGGCGGCCAGCTGGTGCAGGCCACCGACGAATACGTCGGCGTGCGCAATTCGCGCATCGTGCTGGTCGACCCCGAGCTGGTGCGCGCCATCATGACCGCATCCTGGCTCAACCAGATGGGCCGGAACGAGGTCTACGTGCTGGAGGAATTCGAAACCACGGAGTCCGGGCCGCGCATCCCGAAGATCCCGGGACCCGGGCCGTGGCAGATGGTGTCCGAGCTTCCCAGCGGCGCCGCGGTGCTCGATCTTTCCACCAGCCTGCGCTTTCGCGCCAAGCACCTCCCGGGCGCCTGGTGGGCCGTCCGGTCCCGCCTTCACGAAGCAAAGGAGAAGGTCGTTTTGGAAAAGAATCTGATTCTTACTTCCGAAGACGGCGTCCTCGCCCACCTTGCCGCGCCCGAGGCGCAGGCGCTGTGGCCGGAAGCGGAAGTCCGCGTGCTCGACGGCGGCAACAAGGCCTGGAAGGGCGACTGGGAGTCCGGCCTCGAGCGCGTCACGACTGCCACCGACGACGTCTGGTACAAGCCCTACGACCACGCCTCGGGCTTCGCAAGACACGCGCGCGAATACCTGGACTGGGAAGTGGCGCTGGTCGAGCAGATCAAGCGCGACCCGACGATTCGCTTTCGCGCCTATTCCTAGATAATCGGCGATTGCATGTCCGACATCATCGTCTATGGCATCGGTGGATTAGTGCTCTATCAGGCGTACGTCACGGTGCGCTTGGTACGAAGCAAGTCCTTTACCCCGGAACAGAAATGGCGCCAGGCGCTCTTCGTCTGGCTGGTGCCGTTCATTGGCGCTGCAGCGACCCTTGCGCTACTCGCCACGCACAAGGAAAGCCGGTGAGGTTGATATGAAACAGTCAGGGATGTTTTTTCCGGCCATGACATTTTTGTTGCTGACGGCGACGAGCGTAATTGCACAGGATTACCCGACGAAGCCGATCGTCATCGTCGTACCGGCGGCCGCGGGTGGGCCGACGGACACGTTGGCGCGGGTGCTGGCGGCGGCGATGACGGAGCCATTGAAGCAGCAGATCCTGATCGAGAATGCCGGGGGCGCAGGCGGGATCATCGGCATCAATCGGGTGGCGAAGGCGCGCGCCGACGGCTACACGCTGCTGCTTTATCACATCGGCATGTCGACTGCGCCGGCGCTGTATCGGAAGCTCCCCTACGACACGCTCAACGATTTCGACTATGTCGGCCAGATCGCGGATGTGCCGATGACGCTGATCGCGAAGAAGGCGACGCCGTCGGCCAATTTCGCGGAGTTCCTGGTCTATGCCAGGGCCAACCGGGACAAGCTCACCTACGCCAATGCCGGCATCGGCTCGGCGTCCTATCTGTGCGGCCTGCTGCTGATGAACGCCATGCAGGCGGATTTCACCACGGTGCCGTACAAGGGCACCGGGCCGGCGATGAACGACCTGGTCGGCGGGCAGACCGACTTCATGTGCGACCAGACCACCAATACCGTGCCGCAGATCCGCTCCGGCAACGTCAAGGTCTACGGCGTGACGACGGCGGCGCGCAATCCATCGCTGCCGGACGTCCCCACGCTCCAGGAGCAGGGCCTCGCGGGCTTCAATCTCGTCGTGTGGAACGGGCTTTACGCGCCCAAGGGCACGCCAAAGCCCGCGCTCGACAAGCTGGTCGCCGCGCTGCAGGGCGCGGTGCAGGACGGGGCGTTCAGGGGCCGCCTCGCCGACCTCGGCGCGGAGCCGGTGCCGGTCGCCAAGGCGACGCCGGGATCGCTGGGCGCGCTGCTGCGGTCGGAAGTCGATAAATGGACGCCGATCATCCGTAAGACCGGGGTCTACGCCGACTGAGCCGGCCCGGCTAGGGCTGCGCGAGCTCCTCGCGAATCATCCGGTCCAGCGCGCGCCGCGCCGGCAGGCGCGCGATGTCGTGCTTCAGGTCGATCAGCACGCGATCGGGTTCGGCCGACAGGTTCTGCTGCTGCGCCTCGAGTACGGCGACGTCCTCGAGGAAGGTGTTGGCAATCTCGTTGTGCAGCTTCTGGTTGGACTCGTCGTCGTGGAAATCGCAGCCGTTGCCCGGCGCCCAGAAGTAGAAGCAACTCGTCTCGGTCTCGGGCGTGGCGCCGTGGTAGAGGCGCAGGCTGAAGCCGCCCCTCTGGTCGCGATTCTGCTCGGCGCCGTGGCCGGTCTCCAGCGCCCCGGTCCACTGGATCACCGAGCAGGGCGCGACATACTCGAACTCCTGCCAGCGGTCCACCTTGAGGCCGTCGGGGAAGCGCGCCGCCTTGACGTAGGTGGGCGGGGGCGTGATGCCGAGCATCCAGCGGACGTAGTGCACGCCGCGCTCGGTGCGCTTGACGTCCATGCGAGCGTTCACCTGCTCCATGACCTTGCCGCCGCCGATGGTCTTCTTGTGGATATGCGGGATGTGGGTGAGGTCCATCAGGTTGTCCATCAGCAGCATGAAGTTGCACTTCACCTTGTTCATGCCGAAGCTGTGCGGGCAGTTCACCCGGTCGTCGATCCAGGGGTAGTCGACGATTTTCGACGCGTCGGCCGCGGCGGGCTCGCCCATCCACACCCAGACGAAATTCTGCCGCTCGACCACGGGGTAGCTGCGCACCTTCGCCTGCGGCGGGATGGCGTCCTGCCCCGGGATCTTCACGCACTTGCCGCTGCCGTCGTACACCATGCCGTGGTAGCCGCACTGCAGGCCCTCGGGCACCACCTCGCCTAGGCGCAGCGGCGTGCCGCGGTGGCAGCAGCGGTCCTCGAGCACGCGCGCCTTGCCTTGCGCATCGCGGAACAGCACCACCAGCTCGTTGAGGAAGGTGCGCGCAAGGGGTTTATCGCCCTTGATCTCGTGCGACCAGGCGGCCTGGTACCAGGCGTTTTGCGGCCAGGGCTTCTGAGTGCGGGTCAGCATAGGCCTCCTCCGTGCGGATCCAGACCCTCATGGTAGCGTAGCGGCGGCGGGAACCATCCATGCGCGCGAATCTCACTGCGGTTTTGTCGGTGCTGGCCGGGCTTTGCGCCTGCTCGAGCGTCGACCGGTTCAACGCCCCGCCGCTGGCGGGCGCGCCGGCGACGAGCGCGCTCGTTCTGGTGCGCGTGGACGCCTCGGTACGCGGGTTCAACGACTCGAGGTCTCTGCAGGTGGTGACGGGCGGGACCCTGGAGCGCATCGACGACGGCCGGCGCTTCGAGGGCACGGCGGTAGCGGGCTACCTCGTATTCTCCGGACTCGAGCCCGGCCCCTACCGGCTGACCACGGTGCGCACGACCTGGAACAACCTCACTTATGTCGTCCCCCATCTCTACACCGTGCCGCTGGACAGCGCGCGGGCCTATGATCTTTCGCTGCGGACCGGCGAGCCGTGTTTCCTGGGCGTCGTGGCGGTGGAAGACGTAACCACGCCCAGCGAACGAGGAATCTATTTCGAGCTCAAGGACATCGCCAACGCCGAAATGAAGGCGTGGACGTGGTTCATCGGCATCTATCCGGGAAGCCCCTGGGTGGATGTCGCCCGGCGCGGTCCTAGCGAAGCATGCACCCGTCGGTGATGTCGATCACCGCGCCGTTGATGATTTCCGGCGCGTCCGCGGCGAGCCAGCGGATGGCCTCGGCCACCTCCTCGGCGCGCCCTTTGCGGCGCGTGTAGACCACCTTCATCAACTGCTCGATGCGCTCGGGCTGCGCCCGGTCGAGCAGCGGCGTGTCGATCGGGCCGGGCGCCACCGCGTTCACCTGGATGCCCTGCGGGCCGAGCGTCGCCGCGAAGCTGCGCGTGAAGCTCACCACGCCCGCCTTGGTGACGCCGTACCAGAGGTCGGTGTGCGCGGTGTAGGCGGCGACCGAGGCGAGGCTGACGATGCGGCCGCTGCGGCGCTTCACCATCTGCTTCGACACCGCGCGGATCAGCTCGACCGGCGCTTCCAGGTTGATGCGCAGGATGCGCTGGCGCTGCGCATCGGTGTATTTGTCGATGGCAACGGCGTTTTGCACGCCGGCGTTATTGACCAGCACGTCGATCTCGCCCAGCGAGTCGATCAGCTTCGGGATGCCGGCGAGGTCGGACAGATCGTAGGTGATGCCGCCTGGAATTTTTTCTTTGTCCAGGGGAACGACCTTAAAACCTGATTTATCAAAAAGCGAACAAACTGCACGACCGATGCCGCTCGCGGCCCCGGTGACCAGCGCCGTCTTCACGCCGCCAGGCCGGGCATCGAGAAGCCGTTCGCCTTGAGGTCGGTGATCAGCTCTTTTTCCTGAGAAGGATTCAGTTCAATCAGAGGCGGGCGGCAGGTCTTCCATTGGGCGTCGTTGCCGAAGTGCGCGATGGCGGCTTTCAGCGCCGGGATCATCGGCTGCTTCTGCACGATCTTGCGCGTGGCGGTGATGCCGGCCTGCAGCTTGTCGGCCTCGGCCGAGCGCCAGTTCCTGAACACCTGGTCGATCGGCCCGGGGTTGACGTTGCCGGTGGCGGTGATGCAGCCCTTGCCGCCGTTCCTCATGTTGTCGAGCAGGAACACCTCGCTGCCGGCGAAGACGTCGAAATTGCGCTTGGAAAAGGCGTCCAGCATCGCCTTGGTGTTGTTCCAGTCGCCCGAGGAGTCCTTGACCCCGGCGACGATGCTCGGGTATTTGGAAATTAATCTATCGATTAAATCCAAGGAAATTCCGACCTGGGAAACCGGCGGGATGTGATAGAGGTAGAGTTGCAGCCGGTCGTCGCCCACGCGCTCGATCACCTCGGCGAAATTGCGGTACAGGCCTTCGTCGGGCACGCCCTTGTAGTAGAAAGGCGGCAGCATCAGCACGCCGGCGCAGCCGAGGTCCACGGCCGCCTTGGTCATCTCGATCGAGTCGCTGAGCGCCGAGTGCCCGGTGCCGGGCATCAGCGCCGCGGCCGGCACGCCGCCCGCCACCAGCGCCTCGAGCAGGCGCCGCTTTTCGCCCACCGACATCGAGTTGGCCTCGCTGTTGGTGCCGAAGACGGCGAGTCCCGCGCAGCCGCTCTTCAGCAGCCAGCGGCAATGGCGCACGAAGCGCTCGGCGTCCGGGGCGTAGTCCTTCCGGAACGGCGTGACGACCGGCGAGAGCACGCCTTCGATGCGATGACGTTTAGGCATCAGTCGACTTTCGCGCCCGAGGCCTTGACGATCGGCGCCCAGCGCGCGAGTTCCGCCTTCAGCATCGCGTTCATGTCCTCGGGCGAGCCCGGGATGATGTTGTAGCCGAGGTCGGTCATGCGCTTGATGAACTCCGGTGATTTCGTCGCCTGCACCGCCGCGCCATTGAGCTTGAGGATGACGTCGCGCGGCGTGCCGACCGGCGCCATCAAGCCGAACCAGACGCCGGATTCGTAGCCGGCGATGCCGGCCTCGGCGATCGTCGGCAGGTCCGGCAGCGCCGGATCGCGTTTCGCGCCCGTGGTGGCGAGCGCGATCAGCCGGCCCGACTTGATGTGCGGCAGCGACGAAGGGATGTTGTCGAACATCATGCTGGTCTGGCCGGCGAGAAGATCGGTGACCGCCGGGGCGCTGCCCTTGTACGGAATATGCACGATGTCGGTGCCGGTGAGCTGCGTGAACATGGCCCCCGACATGTGGATGCTGGTGCCGTTGCCGCTCGAGGCATAGGTCCACTTGCCGGGATCCTTCTTGGCGAGCGCGATTACCTCTTTCACGCTGCGCGCCGGCACGGAGGGATGGACCACCAGCACGTTGTTCAGCGAGACGATCGGCGCGACCGACAGCAGCTCCTTGTTCGGGTCCAGCGGCATCTTGGCGTAGAGCGCCGGGTTGATCGCCTGGATGCCGCTGGTGCTCATCACCAGGGAGTAACCGTCCGGCGCGGAGCGCGCCACGTCCTGCACGCCGAGATTGCCACCGGCGCCGGGCCTGTTCTCGACCGCCACCGGCTGGCCGAGGATCTTGATCATCTCGTAGGAGAGGGCGCGGGTCGCGATGTCTACCGCCCCGGCCGGGGTGAACGGCACCACGATGCGCAGCGGCTTGGACGGAAAGCCCTGGGCGGTGGCGAGCAGGGGAAACAGCAGCGTCAGCAAGGCGAACAGGCGGGACACGGGCGGGCCTTTCGGGGGTAGAGTGCAGGCCGGATTATGCAAGCGACCCGGCTCCTGATAAAGCTTTGTCTTGCGGCTGCGCCGCTCGCCGTCCAGGCGAGCGACATCAAGGTCAGGGTGCATGTCGAAGGCTGGCGCCCCTGGTTGCTGCTCGCGCTTTTTGCACCCCCTCCCGTTCCCCCGGCGGCCCCGGCCATGCCGGTGCAGACCGCGCCGCGGCAGCCGGAGTCCGGCATCGTGTACGTCGGGGGAGTGCAATACCGATTGCCCGCAACGCCGCCGCGTGATTGACCCGCAGTGGACCTGACTCGCGCGGTCAGCATCGAGGACCTGCGCCTTCTCGCGCGCCGGCGCGTGCCGCGCGCCATCTTCGACTTCTTCGACGGCGGCGCCGAGGACGAGACCACGCTGCGCGGCAACCGCGCCGCGTTCGAGCGCGTGCGACTGCTGGCGAAGGTGCTGGTGAATGTCTCCGTTGTTGATACCAAGGCAGATCTGTTTGGCAAAACCGCGAATCTCCCCCTGGCGATCGCGCCGACCGGCGGCATCAGCGCCGGCCGCGCCGGCGCGGAGCTCTCGCTCGCCCGCGCCGCCAAGGCCTTCGGCGTGCCCTTCACGCTCGCTACGCCGGCTGCCTACACCATCGAGCGCGTCGCCGACGAGGTTGGCGGGCGGCTGTGGTTCCAGCTCTACGCCGTCAAGGACCACGAATTCCGCGAGAAACTGATCGCCAGGGCCGGCAAGTCCGGCTACGAGGCGATGCTGGTCACGGTCGACCTGCCGGTGTCGGGTAAGCGGGAGCGCGATCCGAGGAACGGTTTCGTCACGCCCTTCAAGCCCAACTGGCGCAATTCGCGCGACGTGATCTTCAAGCCGGCCTGGCTGCTGGAAATCATGCGCCATGGCCTGCCCGGCATGGCGAACTTCGACGGCTATCGCTTCAGCTCGCAGGAGGGAGAGGTCGACATCGCCACCGCGGTCGGCCGCGAAATGGATGCCGGGCTCGACTGGGAGGCGCTGAAGCGCATCCGCGACCTGTGGAAGGGCAAGCTGCTGCTGAAGGGTGTCGAGCGCGGCGACGACGCCGCGCGTGCCGCCTCGATCGGCTGCGACGGCGTGGTGGTCTCCAACCATGGCGGCCGCCAACTCGACGGCGCGGCGGCAACGCTCGAGGCGCTGCCAGAAGTTGTCGCGGCCGCCGGATCAAGGCTCACGGTGCTGCTCGATGGCGGGGTACGGCGCGGCGTCGACATCCTCAAGGCGCGCGCGCTGGGCGCGCAAGCCGTGCTGACCGGGCGCGCGACGCTGTTCGGCTGCATGGCGGGCGGCGAGGCGGGCGCGAAGCGCGCGCTCGAGATCCTCGCCAGCGAATTTGAGCGCTCGATGCGTTTGTGTGGCACGCGTACCGTGGCCGAGATTTCCCGCGACCTGGTCAGGGCTTCCGGCGCGCGCGTCGAGTAGCGGTCTTTTTCCTGGAAAAATTGCGCACGTAATCGGGCGCGCTGAACACCCAGTCGATCGCGTCGTAGTAGCGCTCGGCCGGTCGGCCGCGGTACATGTCGTTGCGCACCTGGCGCGCGATGCCGTCGGGGACGTGGAAGATCATGCCGATCAGGCTGTTGGCGGAGACCTGCACGCGCGAAGCCCGCACCATGCGGGCTTTTTGATACTCAAGGAAGGCTTTCTCGAAATTGCCGGCGGCCGCGTCCGCGCAGGCGCCCAGGCAGACGGCATCCTCCATCGCCATGGCTGCGCCCTGCGCCATGTACTGCAGCATGAAGTGCGCGGCGTCGCCGAGCAACGTCACCGGCCCGCGGCTCCAGTTCTCCACCGGCTCGCGGTATTGCAGCATCCAGCGCTTGAATTCCTTCGGCGTGCGCATCAGCTTGGTCGGCTTCTCGCAGTAGTGCGCAAAGAACGGCAGCACCTCGGCGGGCTCGGCCGGCTCGTTGTGGCCGCCGCTGGTGTGCTTACCGATGATGGTGGCCACCAGGTTGAAGAGCTTCCAGCCGCGCAACGGGTAATGCACGATGTGCGCGTTGTGCGCCGCCCACAGCGTTGCCGCCGGCCAGCGCAGGTCCTTGGGCATGTCCTCGGCGCGCAGCACCGCGCGGTAGCACATGTGCCCGGACACCGGCGGCGCCGGGTCGCCGACGATCGTCTGCCGGATCACCGAGCGGCCGCCATCGGCGCCGACCAGGGCCGCGGCCGGGATGGGATTGCCTTTTGTTGTTTCGACTAAAACGTCATTTTCAAGACGAAAACCCGTGACGCGGGAATCCGTACGAAGCTCGATCAGCTCCGGCAGCGCTTTGCAAGCGTCGAGCAGCGAGCCATGGATGTCGGCGCGGTGCGTCACGGCGTAGGGGTTGCCGAAGCGCCTGGCAAAGCGCTTGTCGAGCGGGATGTCGATGATCTTCTCGCCGCTCACGCCGTCGAACATCAGCAGGTGCTCGATGAACACCGCCTCGCGCTTCACCAGGGCGCCCACCCCCAGGGCGTCGAGCGCGTGCCAGGCGTTGGGCGCGAGCTGGATACCGGCGCCGATCTCGCCGAACTGCGGCGCCTGCTCCAGCACCAGCGAGCGGAAGCCGCGGCGCGCCAGCGCCAGGGCCGCGGCAAGCCCGCCGATGCCGCCGCCGGCGACGACGATGGGCTTCTTGTTTCTCGCCTTCATTGCAGCATGGTAAGCGCAGCGCGGCAGACCGGGGAGGCGGGATCGGCCAGCGTTTCGACGATCTCGAAATGATTGACGCCTTTCACTTCGAAATTCCGCGCGAGGGTTTTCTCCGCAAATTCCCTGGATTGCCGCCTGAACTCGTCGGCGTCCTTTTCCGCCCAGGCCACGGTCACCGGGCAGCGGATGCGGCTGACGTGGCGGATCGGGCTGAACTCGTCCTCCAGCTTTTCATCCAGCTTCACGTAGCCGTTGCGGGCGCTGAGGCGCACCGGCTGCAGGTCGTAGAGGCCCGAAACCAGCATTGCCTTTTCAATTCCTAGAATTCTTGTCAATGCACATGCCGCCAGGTGCGCCCCGGATGAATGTCCGAAAACCACCACTTTCTTGCTCACGTTATGCAAAACCCATTCAATCCCCCGGCGCACCTGCCCAGCCATCTCGGCAAGCGTGACCGAGGGCAGGGCGGCGAAGCCGAGCGCGATGAAGGACGCGCCGGCGCGCACGACAGGCTCCGCGGCGTAGGCGCTGCCGCGGCGCGACTCACGCCGCCAGGCGCCCCCATGGACGAAGATGAAGGCCTTGTTTTTTGAATTTCCATAAACATCCAGGAGCTCAAGCGCCGACGGGCCGTACCGTTCGGTGCGCGGTTCACCGATGCGCCGGCGCACCTCGTCGCTGGCGGTGGCGAAGCGGGCAATGATGGCATCGGCCTGGGGCACGAGGGTGCGCTGCTCATACTGCGCGTCGAGCTCGGCCTGCGTGTAGTCGCGGAAGACCTTGCTCAAAACAGGATGGCGATGCCGTCCAGCTCGCCCTCCGAGTTCGCCAGTTCGACGCGCTTGTGCGCGATGCGGAAGCTGTCGCCCTGCCGGCGCAGGTGGTGCTCGACCAGGGCGCCCCAGGTCCGTTGCTTTTCGGAGCGGAATTCGACCAGGACGAGATTCGAATGCACTGTCACTTCATTTCCTTTTTCATTTTCTATTCTTATGTTGCCAATCTGGTGAACCGTCCTCGCCAACGGCAGCCGCGCGTGCGCGCGCGGGTGGCGCGCCTGCTTCACGCGCAATTCGAGCAGCGTGCGGTCGTCGTAGATCAGGGAGCTGGTTTCGATCGGGTCCTTCTGCCCGCGCTCGAGCGGCAGCCAGTAGGTTGCGTCCTCCGTGAAGAGCGCGAGCCAGTCCTCGAGCCGGCCTTCGTCGAGCAGGCGGGCCTCGTGGTACAGAAACTCTTCGACCTTCATGAGGCCATGTACTCGCGCCAGGCCTTGAACTGGGCGCGCATGTAGACCTCGCTGGTGCCGGTGCCGCCGCGGCGCACGCCGCCGGGCTCGTCGACGTCACGGCCGTGGCCGCGGCCGATGAAGACCCAGTCGACCTCGCCGGAGGTGAGGCCGCGCTGCAGCCGCTCGTAGACCTCGAGATCGTCGGTCAGCACCCAGGAACCGGTGCCGTTGACCACGTTGGCAAACGCCACCGTGTCGCGGAACATCTGCGCCGGCGCCCGCGGCATGCGGAAGGAGTAGGTGTAGACCACCGAGCGGTCCACCGCCAGCGGATGCAGGATCCGCAGCTGCCGGAACTGGCTCATGAAGGAGCAGTTCGGGTAGAGGATGGTGTTCCATAGCGTAACGCGCAGGATGCGGTCTGTTTTTTCATCTCCGTGTTCTTTGATAAGAATTTTCCGGTAGTCGTCGAATGCCGGATTTCCCATGCCCACAACAAGCCGGGTGTCGTCGTGGTAGTCGCCCATGTAGCCGTGGCCGCGCGGCGTGGTCCACATGCCGGTGCCTTCCCACACCGAGTCGGGCGCGCCGTTCTGGCGCATCTGGCGCACGGCGATGTCGTAGTAATGCTCCTTTCCGGGCGCACCGGGCTCGGGCGCGCCGCGCGCCACCGCCACCGACGATGCGTGCACCCAGGCCGGGTGCGCGCCGTCGAGGTGGTTCTCGACCATCAGCTTCCAGTTGCCGTTATAGGCGTGCTTGAACACGCCGCCCGCCACTTCCAGCTCGCCGCCGGGCGCGCGGTCGACGAAGTCGTCCAGGGAGGCTTTTGCGGTGCCGAGGAAATCAATCAACTCCTCGCCGCTGGCAGCGAGGGAGCCGAAGATGAAGCCGCGGTAGACGGCGATGCGGGGCACCGCCTTCAATCCCGCCGGCAGTTTCCCTTGGTCGTAGCCGCTGGCGAACGGCACCGCTTTCAGCGCGCCGTCGAGGTCGTAGCTCCAGCCGTGATAAGGGCAGACGAAACGCTCGGTGTTGCCGCGACCTTCGGGGCAGACCATGGAGCCGCGATGCACGCAGCGGTTTACCAATACTCCGATTTCCGATTTGTTTTTTCTGATTACAAAAACAGGTTCCAGGCCCATCCGGGTCGTGAAGTAATCCCCCGGAGACTTCACCTGGCTCTCGTGCCCGAGCAGCAGCCAGGCGCGGCCGAAGATGCGCTCCATCTCCAGCTTGAAGATATCGGGGTCGGCGTACACCGAGCGGTGCACGCGGTCGGGCTCGATCAGCTTGGAAAAGTCCATTGGTATGGTAAAGATAGCCGATATGGCGCGGCTTTCGACATTGGTGATCGGCGGCGGGATTGGCGGGCTGTCGCTGGCGCGCGAGCTCGCCAACCGCGGGCTGCCCTGCACGGTGCTCGAGAAGGCGCCGCGCATCGCACCGGTCGGCGCCGGCATCATCATGAACCCGAACGCCATGGGCGTGCTGGAGCGAAACGGCCTGGCCGACGGCCTGCGCGCCAACTCCTGGCCCTATCTGGCGCGCGAGACCTGCGACCGGAATGGCCGGCTCCTCGCGCGGCGCGACTACCGCCCGCTTTATGACGCGGGAAAGCTCCCCGTCGGCGCGCTCGTGCACCGTGCGCATCTCCACGACGCGCTTTTCGGTGGGATAGCGGCGGGCGTAGTACGTCTCAATTCTTTTGTCAAAGAAATAAAGATTTCCTCGAAAAGCGTTCGAGCAACCACCGATAGCGGCGAAAGCTTTGAAGCCGACGTGCTGGTCGGCGCCGACGGCATCCATTCGCCGGTGCGCGCGCAGCTTTTCGGCGAGGTGAAGCCGCGCTACATGGGCTATCGCTCGCACCGCATGGTGGTCGACAACGTCGCCGGCGTGAAGGATTTCATCGAGCTGCTGGGGCAGGGGCAGAGGATCGGCCTGGTGCCGATCTCGCGCGAGCGCATCTACATCTGGACCACCTTCAACTCGCCGCACGGGCCAGCGCCGGTGATCGAGAGCGCCGACGCGTTCCGCGCCATGTTCCGGCAGTTTACCGACCCGCGGGTGGTGCAGCTCTTTGCGCAGCTGCGGTTGCCCGACGAGATCATATCCACCGCGGTCGAAGAGCTGGAGCATGAATCCTGGGTGCAAGGGCGTGCGGCGCTGCTCGGCGATGCAGTGCACGCCATGACGCCGAACATCGGCCAGGGCGCCGGCATGGCCATGGAGGACGCGGCGGTGCTTGCGGAAGAAATTGCTTCTGCCTCTAACATGGAAATTTCTTTGGAAAAATACTTCCAGCGCCGGAAGCCGCGCGTCGATACGGTAGTTCGCGTGTCGCGCGGCGTTGGGGAAGACGGGCAGAAGTCGGGCATCATCGGTTGCTGGCTCAGGAACCGGCGCGTTGAGCGCGCCGGCCGCGATACGGCGAAGACGCAGTCGGACCTGGAGCGCCTGCTCGCGTTCCACGGCTGAAAGGAGAAGCAACGATGCGGATACGGCACATTGCGATCACGTCGGAAGACCCGTTCGAGACGGCGGCGCAGTTCAAGCAGGCCTTCGGCCTGAAAGAGCTGTCACGCGGCGACAGCGACCTGGCGCGCGAGGTCTACCTCACCGACGGCTACATCAACATCGCCATCGTCTGCTGGAAGCGGACCAAGGAGGCGCCCAACCCTTATCCCCAAGGCTACGGGCTCGACCACTTCGGTTTCCAGGTCGATGACCTCGAGGGCGCCGAAAAGCGCGCCAGGCAGGCCGGCGC
>DASWEU010000063.1:0-1768 GCA_036394595.1 Burkholderiales bacterium
GCAAGCTGCTCTACATCTCCAACGCCGCGGCGCGCTCGGTGTCGGTGATCGATACCGCTGCCATCAAGCTCGTCGCGACGGTGCCGGTCGGCGAGGTGCCGAAGCGCATCAACACCCTGGTGCTGCGCTAGCCGCCGCGCACCCAGCGCGCGAAAGCCTTCCAGCCCGGGTCGTCCTTGTTCTCGAACTGGCGCCCACCGGAGTGATAGGCGCTGCCGCCCGCCTCGGGCGCGAGCGGATGCAATAGCAAGAGGCTCTGCTCGGGCTTGCCGGGAACCACCAGGCGCGACACCACCGCGAAGTTTTTGCGCGACTGCTCGTCGCTCCAGAATTTGGCGCCCGCGGGGAGTGTTTCCAGTTTTAAGGCGTTGTTGCTGCGCTCGCCATGGCACATATAGCAGCGGGCGTGGCCGGCGCGCTGCTGCAGGAAGACCGGCTCGACCTGCGTCTTGAAGAACTGGTAGTCGAGCGTTTGCGCCCCGGCCTGGGGCACGAGCACGCACAGGCTCAGTGCGGACAATTTCAAGAGCATCCCCTACCTCCCGGAAAGATGTTGTAACAACTTGGCACAGACGCCGCCGCGCGTCGAGCGTTGAATGAAGCCATGAAGACACTATTGATCGCGCTTGCAGTCTCCGCCGCCTCGCTCGCCGGTTGCGCGGTCGTGCCCTACGGGCCCGCGCCGGTCGTGTATGCCGCGCCGCCGCCACCGGTCGTGGTGGTGCGGCCTTACGCCTCTTACGGCTACCACCGCGGGCCCTACTGGCGCCACGGCTGGCGCTGACGGCGTAGCATTCCCCGTGTGAGCGGGGGACTCAGGCAGCGGCTGACGGCAATCCTCGCCGCGGACGTGGCAGGGTACGCGCGGCTCATGGCCGCGGATGCCGGCGCCACGGTCGCGGCGCTCGATGACGCGCGCGCCGTGTTCCGGCAGCGCATCGAAGCGAGCGGCGGGCGCGTCATCGACATGGCCGGCGATTCGGTGCTCGCGGTGTTCGATACCGCCGCCGGCGCGGTCGACGCCGCGCTCGCGGTACAAAAAGCGCTCGAAGCGGCGTCGGCTTCCATAGCCGAAGACAAGCGCATGCGCGTGCGCATCGGCGTGCACCTGGGCGACGTGATGGAGAAGCCCGACGGCAGCGTCTACGGCAACGGCGTCAATATCGCCGCGCGCCTGCAGGCGAAGGCATGGCCCGGCGGTTTGTGCGTCAGCCAGTCGCTGTACGACAGCGTGAAGGATCAGGTCGCCCTGAACGCGCGTTTCGCCGGCCTCCAGCGCCTGAAGAACATCGACCAGCCGGTCGCGATCTGGCACGTGGTTCCCGAAGGTGCGACGGTGCCGGCGCATTACGCCACCGGCGCGCTCGAAGCGACGCCGAACAACCTGCCGCTACAGCTCACCTCGTTCATCGGGCGCGATGCCGAGATGCCGGAGGTGGCGAAGCTCCTCGCCGACACGCGCCTGCTCACGTTGCTCGGCGTCGGCGGCATCGGCAAGAGCCGGTTGTCGCTCGAGCTCGCCGCCGAAGTCAGCGAAGATTTTCCCGACGGCGTCTGGCTGGTCGAGCTCGCCACGCTGCGTGACCCGCGGCTCGTGCCGCAGGCGGTGGCGAGCGCGCTGGGGGTTAAGGAAGCCGCCGGCCGGCCGGTGAGCGAAGCGCTGGTGCGCCATTTCAAGGACCGGGACATGCTCCTCATCCTCGACAACTGCGAGCACTTGCTCCACGGCTGCGCCGATCTCGCGCGGGAGTTGCTGCAGGCGGGCCCG
>DASWEU010000064.1:0-15321 GCA_036394595.1 Burkholderiales bacterium
ATTCAAACTCGGTTCCGCAGAGATTTTCAATGAATATCGAAGGCTTTCCGTCACCCCTGGCCTCCGGGCCCGCCGCGATGGCGATCCGGACGCGGCGCTCGCCGGCGCGGCGCGCACGCTGGAAGCCACCTACGAGTTCCCCTTCCTCGCCCACGCCAGCATGGAGCCGATGAACTGCGTGGTCGAGCTGCGCCCGCAGGCCTGCGAAGTGTGGAACGGCGAGCAGTTCCAGACCGTCGACCAGGCGGCGCTCGCGCAGCTCCTCGGCCTCAAGCCCGAGCAGGTGCGGCTCAACATGCTCTACGCCGGCGGCGGCTTCGGCCGGCGCGCCAACCCGAAGTCCGACTTCGTGCTGGAGGCAGCGGCGATCGCCAAGGCGATCGATGGACGTGCCTCGGTGAAGCTGGTGTGGGGCCGCGAGGACGACATGCGCGCGGGTTTTTACCGCCCGGCCTACCTGCACACCCTCAAGGCAGGCCTGGACGCGAGCGGAACCATCGTCGCCTGGAAGCACGTCATCGTCGGCCAGTCGATCCTCACCGGCACGGCTTTTGAGGCCATGCTGGTCAAAGACGGCGTCGATGGCACATCGGTCGAGGGCGCGGCCAACCTCCCCTACGCCATCCCCAATCTCGGCGTGGACCTGCATTCGCCCAAGCTAGGCGTGCCGGTGCAGTGGTGGCGCTCGGTCGGCTCGACGCACACGGCGTTCGCCACCGAGTGCTTCCTCGACGAGCTCGCGCGCGCCGCGGGCAAGGATCCCTACGAGCTGCGCCGCACGCTGCTCGAGAAGCACCCGCGCCACAAGGCGGTGCTGGAGCTCGCCGCGCGCCGCGCCGGCTGGGGCAAGCCGCTGCCGAAGAACCGCGCGCGCGGCATCGCCGTGCACGAGTCCTTCAATACCGTGGTCGCCCAGGTGGTCGAGGTGTCGAAGCGAAAAAACGGACTGAAGATCGAACGCGTCACTTGCGCGGTCGATTGCGGCATCGCGGTCACCCCCGGCATCGTCGCCATGCAGATGGAATCGGGCATCGGCTACGGCCTGTCGGCGGCGCTGTTCGGCGCCATCAGCCTCAAGGACGGCGTGGTCGAGCAGTCCAACTTCCACGACTACCCGGTGGTGCGCATGAACCAGATGCCGCGCATCGACGTGCACATCGTGCCCTCGCACGAGAAGCCGAGCGGCGTGGGCGAGCCCGCGACGCCGGTGATCGCGCCGGCGCTCGCCAACGCGCTCCTCGCGCTCGAAGGCAAGCCGGTGCATTCGTTGCCGTTGTCGGCGCTGGGGTATACCTTCTCCTAGTCTTGCCAGGGGAGAGGCCCATGAACCGTCGTGCGAAGCTGGTCACGTACCTCGTCGCGCCCGCTCTGGCGCTTGGATTCGCGGCAGGATTCGCCATCGGCCAGATGAAGGTGCCCACCGAGAACAAGGGACTCGGCTCGGAGCCCCTGCGCTCGCTCGACCTGACGGAGGAAATTGCCTCCACCAAGGGCCGCCCCTTGCGCATGAGGAAGCTCACGCTGCAGCCCGGCGGCGTCCTCGGCATCCACAGCCACAAGGATCGCCCGGCCATCAGCTATTTCCTGCAGGGCGAAGTCACCTACCACCAGGACGGCAGGCCCGACACGGTGGTCAAGGCCGGCGGCGGCTTCGCCGAAGGCAAGGACACCACCCACTGGGCCGAGAACCGCGGCAGCGTGCCCGCGGTGTGGATCGCCGTCGATATCCCGAAGGAACCCTGAGCCTCAGCCGCCGGCGACGCCCTGGGTATTGACGTAGAGCGAATACACCGAGGTGCTCGCGGCCATGAATAGCCGGTTGCGATAGAGGCCGCCGAAGCACAGGTTGGCGCAGCGCTCGGGCAGGTCGATGCGCCCGATCTGCTTGGCCTGGTTGTTGAAGATGTTGACGCCGTCGAGCGCCTCGGTCCCCATGCCCCAGCCCATCCACAGGTTGCCGTCGACGTCCACGCGGAAGCCGTCCGGCGTGCCGCCCGGCTCGGCGGTGAGGAAGACGCGGCCATTGGCGAGCCGCGTGCCGCCGTCCACCACGTCGTAGAGCTTGACGATGCGCGGGGTCGCGCCGGCCTCGATGATGTAGAGCTTGGACTCGTCGGGCGTGAAGGCGAGGCCGTTGGGCCGGTTGACGTCGCCCGCCACCACCGTGAGCTTGCTCGATTTCGGATCCCAGCGGTAGACGTTGGTCGGCAGCTCCGGCTTCGCCACGTGCCCCTCATAGTTGCCGAGGACGCCGAACGGCGGATCGGTGAACCAGATCGAGCCGTCCGACTTGCAGACGATATCGTTGGGCGAGTTGAGCGGCTTGCCGTCGTAGCGGTCGGCGATCACCGTGATCGAGCCGTCGTACTCGGTGCGCGTCACGCGCCGCGTGTCGTGCTCGCAGCTGAGCAAGCGCCCCTGGCGATCGCGCGTATTGCCGTTGGCGTTGTTCGAGGGCTTGCGGTACACGCTCATCGCGCCGGATTCCTCGTCCCACCTCATGATGCGGTTGTTCGGGATGTCGCTCCACAGCAGGTAGCGGCCGTCGCCGAACCACACCGGGCCTTCGTTCCAGCGGCAATTCGAGGCGAGGCGCTCCACTTTCGCCAGCCCGAGGCGATAGCGGTTGAAGCTGGGGTCCACGACCTTGACCGACGCATCCGGATAGCGCCCGCTCGGCTGCCATCCCATCGGCGTCTGCGCCAGGGCGCGCGGCATCGCCGCCAGCGCGGCAAGGCCTGCCCCTGCCTTGAGGAACTCCCTTTTGCTCGATTCCATGTTTCCCTTCTCCTTTGTTTTTCGGTCAGTTCACGGCGCGAGCGATGCCGCGTAGGCGGCGAGCGCTATCATGTCCTCGATCGCGAGCTTCTCGACCGTGGGCATCATCTGCGGGCTCTGGGTGCCTTTGCGCGCGCCGTGCTTGAAGTCGTAGAGCTGCCGGAAGAGATAGGTCGGCGAGCGGCCGGCGATGCCGGGGATGGCGCCAACCCCCTTCAATTCCTGGCCGTGGCAGGTGGCGCATTGCACGGTCTTGCCCCCGCCGCCGCTCGCGGCGAGCGCGCGGCCTTTTTCGACGCTGCCCGGCGGCACGTAGGCGATGAAGCGCGAGTGCGTGTCGCGATTCTCGAACTGCTCGTAGACCTCCGGCACCTCGATGATGCGCTGGCCCAGCGCCTCCTGCTCGCCCTTGCCGATGACGGTGAAGTGCCAGCCGGTGACGAAGGTGCGCGGAATGCTGTCGCCCTCGACCACGCGGATCACCGCCCGCGTCTTCAGCGCGGAGAAGTACGCGGCGGCGGCCTTCACCTCGGCGTCGGTGGCGGCCTTGGCGAGCGAGATCATCAGGTCGACGTTTCTTCCCGGCACCGAAGTCCTGCGCGCGCCGCTCTTGTAGTCGGCCATCTGCTGCAGGAGGTACGCGGCGGAATGTCCGGCGAGATTCGCGTTCTCCGGGCCGCCGGGCCCGTCGGCGCGGTGGCAGAAGCCGCAGGCGAAGACATCGGGCTTCCTGCCGTGCGCCACGACTTCGGGCTGGGGCGGGTGCTCGCCCGGATGCCAGACCGGCGAGATGAAGCGATCGCGCAGCTGCGGCAGCATATAAGTCGCGCTGCTCCCCTCGACGCGCCGCGGCACGCCGTCGTCGGGTTTCGCCTTGAACCCCGGCGGATTCACCGGATACGCCCACTCGGGCGGACCGTCCGCGCCGCAAACCGCGCCGGCCGCCAGCGCCGACGCCAGCGCAAATACCAGCCTTGCGTTGGTCATGCGGCCGCTTGCCATCTCAGCTTCCCGCCAGCCAGGCCCGCGCGGCGGCGACCTCCGGCCGCGGCTCGCCCTTGCCCGCCATGGCGACCAGCTTGCCGAAGTGTTGCTTCGCCTTGGCGCGCTCGCCCGCCTGCGAGGCTGCCATGCCGGCGCCGTAGTAGCCGCGCAGGCGATTCGGCTCGCGCTTCTGCGACGCCTCGTATTCCTTCAGCGCTTCCGCCGGGCGCTTGAGCTCGAGCAGCATGTCGCCCAGCAGCTCGCGCGCCGGCAGCAGCCGCGCCGGCGTGACGATGTGCTTCTCGCTCTTGTCTTCGAGGTCGGCGGACTGGCGCATCGTCGCGAGCGCCTCGTCGTTCTTGCCTTGCGCCAGCGCGGTCCAGGCGGTGACGGTAAGCCGCATCACCTCGACCTCGTTCCCCCAGTACAGGTTCTTCGCCGCTTTCAGCTCCTCGCCCAGCGCCGCGACGCGCTCGACGTCCTTCTGCGCCGACGCCGCGTCGCCGCTGCGCGCCGCGCCGAGCGCGCGGGCGAAGTGCGTCATGGCGACGGTGAAGGGGTACTTGTCCTGGCGCGGCTCGAGCTGCGCCGCGGCGCGCCAGTCGCCTCGCTCGATGGCGTAGCGCGCCGGCATCGCGGTGAGCGCATAGGGCGCGACGAAGCGGCCCGGGTTGAAGTTCTTGATCGCCTGCGCCTCGTCGATCGCCTGGCGCGCCTCGCTGTCGCGCGCGAGCTGGAGATTGGCGTAGGTCATGTAGTCGAGCGCGTGCGTCGCCTCGTCGAACTCGTTGGTTTTCTGCGCCACGGTGGCCGAGCGGCGGTTGGTCGCCGCCGAGTCCGCCCACGCGCCCACGCGCGTGAAGATGTGCGAGGGCATGTGCAGCGCGTGCGGCGCATCGGGCGCGATCTTGGCGTAGCGGCGCGCCGCGGGCACGCCGTCCTTCGCGATCGGCGGCGCATCGTAGCTGTGGATCAGGTAGTGCGCCACGCCCGGGTGGTTGGGATGCTTCTTGAACTGTTTCTCCAGGATCGCCGCGGCCTTGAGGTAGTTGGCGTAGGTCTGATCCGACTGCAGTTGCGTGCCGGCGAGGTACACCGCGTAGAAGATCTGCGCCTCGTCGTCCTTCGGATATTTCGCCGCCAGCTTCCCGTACGCGTCAGCGCGCGAAATCTGGCGCTCGCGCTCGCTGCGGTTGGCGAAGTTGTCGTAGTACGCCGCCACCGCCTCGACGTAGTCGCGCTCGCGCTGCGTCTTGGCGTTCATCGCGCGGGCCTTGTCGATCGCGGCTTGCGCGAGCGGCGCGTCCTTGGGGAAGGCGCCGGTGCCGGCGAGCGGGTTGTTCATCAGGATCGAGGCGTAGCCCCAGCCCGCGATGGCGCAGCGCTCGTCCTGGCGGCCGACGTTTTCGAACGCCGTCACCGCGGCGCTGTAGAAGAAGGAATGCAGCATCGCCACCGCTTGCTGCAGCTGCTTCTGCACGGCGGGGCTGCAGGAATTCTGGAACTTCACGCTGCCGAGGCTGCCGGAGGCCTTGTCGTCGTCGTGAGCTGCACAAATGCCAGCGGCGGCGAGCAGGATGGACAGCAGGATGGAACTTGCAATTCGGTGTGTCATGAAATACCCCCTCTTTCTATTGAACCCCATTTGCGGTCAGCGCACCGAGAACGGCGCCTGGTACGGCCGTCCGAACGGCACGCCCGCGAGCACCGCCTGCACCGGCTTGATGTAGGCCTTGCCCGAGCGCTTGTTGTTGCGCGTGTCGACGAACTCCACCGGTCCCTGCACCACCTCGACCAGCGTCGCATCCGCCGGCGCGCCGACCTGCAGCGAGCCGAGCAGCGGCAGGCGGTTGATGAGGCGCGCGGGCACCGCGCTCGCCATCTGCACCACCTGCTCGAGCGTGAAGCCGAGCGCCATGAACTTGCTCATCACCCAGGTCAGGTAGGGCATGCCGGGCGAATTGCCCGAGAACACGTGGATGTCCGACGAGATGGTGTCGGGCATGCAGCCCTGCTGCATCGCCGCTTCCGCCACCGTGAAGTCGAAGCTGCCGCCGCCGTGGCCGATGTCGAACAGCACGCCGCGCTTCTTCGCCGCCAGCGCCTCGGGCAGCAGCTTGCCCTCTTGCACGATGTTGGTGAACTTGCCGGCGTTGTTCGGGAAGCCCGAGTAGCAGTGCGTCAGGATGTCGCCCGCGCGCAGCAGGTCGAGGATTTCGCCCATCAGCTGCGGCGTGGCGACGCCGCCGATGTGGCACATCACGCGCGCGCCGCCGCCGGCGATCTCGCAGGCGCGGATGGCGCGCTTGAGCGGCTCGGCTCCGGCCTGGTTGATGACGTTCTCCGACATGCGCACCTTGACGCCGATGGCGATGTCGGCGTTCTCCGCCACCGTGCGCGCCGCGTCCTCGGGCTTGGCGAAGCCGAGGTGGAACAGCTCCGGCTCGGGAAAGCCGGCGAGGCCGATGTTGGCGATGTGCACGAAGGCGTAGAGGCGGGTGCGCGACTGCGCCGCGACATAGCGCCGGAAGGCGGCGAAATTGTTCGCGCCGGCGTCGCCCGCGGAGACCATGGTGGTGGTGCCCTGGAACGGCACCAGCTCGTCGGCCGGGATGCCGATGGCCGAGCCGTACGGATAGACGTGCGAATGCAGGTCGATCAACCCCGGCAGCACCATTTTCCCGGAGGCGTCGAGCACGCGCAGCGCGCGCGCCGCCGGGATGTCCGCCTGGATCGCTTCGATTTTTCCGGCGCGCATGCCGATGTCGCGCTTGCCGCGCAGCTTGTGCGCGGGATCGAGCAGCTCGCCGCCCTTGATGACGAGGTCGAACTTGTCGTCGGGCCCCATCGCGGCGCGCACCGCGGCGCTCATCGCGCCGATCGCGAATGCGGCTCCCACTCCGGCGACGAAGCGCCGACGACCCTGCCTGCTCATGGAGAATCTCCTCTACGGTCATTAGGCCAAAGGTGCACCGCAGCAAACAAGCGCACGCGGCGCACCAAAGTGTAGATTTAGGACTTTCCAGAGGAGGCCTTATGCAAACCGCAGCCCGCGCGGCCGCCGCCGCGCTATTCGCAGTTCCCTTGATCGCCGCCGCCCAGTGGAACGTCCCCCCCGAGAGCCAGCGCTGCCCGTCCAAATGGGGCGCGGGAGACGAAAAAGGCTCCGGCAACCACATGAAGAACCCGAAGAACATCCTGCGCGGCGCGCATCTCATCAAGACCGGCGAGATCATCGAGCTCAGCCACGTGCTCGGGCCCGGCATGCCTTTCTTCGGCCCGCGCATCATGAACATGCAGCCCAAGCGCACCTTCATGAACACCGGGCGCAATACGCGCGGCTCGAACGAGGAGATGCTCACCGGCGAATTCGGCCAGATCGGCACCCAGTTCGACGGCTTTGCGCACCAATCGCACGGCGACTCGCACTACAACTGCTTCAAGACCAGCGAGATCGCGACGCGCAACGGCTTCACCAAGCTCGGCGTGCAGAACGCCCCCACCTTCTTCACCCGCGGCGTGCTGATCGACGTCGCGGCGCTGAAGGGCGTCGAAATGCTGGGCGACACTTACGAGATCACCGTCGACGATCTCACCCAGGCGCTCGCCAGGCAGGGCAACATGAAGCTGCAGCCCGGCGATGCGGTCATCATCAACACCGGCTGGGGCAAGCTCTACGGCAAGGACAACGCCCGCTTCGTGAAGTCGACCCCCGGCGTCGGCGTTGCGGCGGCCGAGTGGCTGGCGAAACAGGATCCGACGCTGGTCGGCTCCGACAACTGGCCCGTCGAGGTGGCGCCCAATCCCGACAAGGACCTGAGCCTGCCGGTGCACCAGGTCTTCCTGGTGGTGAACGGCATCCACATCCTGGAGAACCTGAAGCTCGAAGAGCTGGCGGCGAAGAAGGTGTACGAGTTCGCCTTCACCATGTCGCCGCTCAAGCTCTACGGCGCGACGGGCTCTACGGTGGCGCCCGCCGCGATCCGCTGAGCGCCGGCTCCGGCCCGACGGTGAACGCACCGCTACGCGAGATCAGCGACCTGCCGGGACCGCCGGGCCTGCCGCTGCTCGGCAACGCGCTGCAGATCGATTCGCGGCGCCTGCACCTGGTGGTCGAGGCATGGCACCGCCGGTACGGCGACTACTTCCGCTTCAGCATCGCCGGCCGCAAGTTCCTCGTCGTCGCCGACCCCGAGGCGATCGCCGCGATGCTGCGCGACCGGCCCGACGGCTTCCAGCGCACCGAGCGCCTGAACCGCACGGCGCGGGAAATGGGCTTCGGCGGGGTGTTCTCCGCCAACGGTGCGCAATGGCGGCGGCAGCGGCCGATGGTGATGGCGGGCTTCGACCCGGCTCACATCAAGGCCTACTTCCCCACGCTGGTGAAGGTCACGCAGCGCTTTGCGCGGCGCTGGCAGCGCGCCGCCGCGGCCGGCGTCGCGATCGACCTGCAGGCCGACCTCATGCGCTACACGGTGGACGTCACCGCCGGCCTCGCCTTCGGCGTCGACATGAACACGATCGAGTCGAACGAGGAGGTGATCCAGCGCCACCTCGACAAGGTGCTGCCGGCGCTCTACACGATCCTGATGTCGCCGGTGCCGTGGCTGCACCGGCTGCCGCTGCCGGCCAACCTCGCGCTCGCCGGGCACCTCAGGGCCCTGCGCGTGGCGGTCGAGGGCTTCATCGCCGCCGCCCGCCGGCGCATCGGGGCCGACCCGGAGCTGCGCACGCATCCGACCAACCTGATCGAGGCGATGGTCGCCGCGCGCGACCGCGAGGGCAGCGGCCTCGACGACGCCGACGTCTCGGGCAACGTGCTGACCATGCTCCTCGCGGGCGAGGACACGACCGCCAACACCCTCGCCTGGATGATCTACCTCCTCAGCCGCAATCCGGCGGCGCTCGGCCGCGCGCGCGACGAAGTCCGCGGCCTGCTCGGCAGCCCGTCAGCGGAAATGCGGCTGCCGACGCAGGAACAGCTGCAGGGCCTCGCTTACGTCGAGGCGTGCACGAACGAAACCATGCGCCTGAAGCCGGTGGCGCCGACCGTCGTGAACCAGGCGGTTCGCGACAGCGTCGTCGCCGGCATCCGCGTGCCCAAGGGCCAGCTGGTCCTGTGTTTGATGCGCCCGCCGGCAACCCACGAGCGCCACTTCAAGAACGCCGACGCCTTCGAGCCCTCGCGCTGGCTGGAAGCGAACGCCGCCGGCGCCTTGGGCTCCGCGAAGCGCGTCGCCATGCCCTTCGGCGCCGGCCCCCGCCTGTGCCCCGGCCGCTACCTCGCCGTGCTCGAGATGAAAATGGTGATGGCGATGCTCCTCGCCGGCTTCGACATCCAGGGCGTCACCACCCCCGATGGACAGGAAGCGCGCGAACAGCTGCATCTCACCATGGCGCCGGTCGGGCTGCGCCTTCGACTCGCCCCGCGAGGGACGTAACCCGCCGTCAGTGGAAGGCGCGGGCGAAAGTGCGGCCGGGCAGCAGCTCGGCGGCCTCGGGCTGCTCCGCTTCCAGCTCGAGCAGCATGCGCGAGACTTCGCCCAGGAGCGCCTCCGCCCGCTCGCCGTAAGGCGTCGGGAAGCAGGTCAGGTCCAGCACGCCGCCCTCGACTTGCGGCACCGAGAAGCCGCACAGCGAAGGGCAGCGCTGGAACAGGTCGCCGATGCGCGCCGCGAGGGCTGCCTCGAGCTGCTGGCGTTCCGCTTCCTGGATCCTCTGCAGTAGCACGCTCATAGCTCCGACTATGTGCTTGTAGCGCGCCAGCGGCGAGGAATAATTTACGCTCTACACTTAATTACCGAGTTCTCCCGACGAATGGCCTGCGGCAGGTGATAGGCGGAGCTACAAACTAGTCCATATGGACTGCTTCGACATTGTTGCCGTCAGAATCGAGAAGGAAAGCGGCGTAGTAATTCGGCGCGTAGTCCGTTCGGACCCCGGGCTTGCCGTTGTCCCTTGCCCCTGCTTTCAGGCCTTTCTTAAAGAATTCATTAACAGAAGCCCGACTGGGCGCCCGTAGCGCCACGTGGCAGCCCTTTTTCGCGCTGGCGGAACGGTTTAGCCAGAGCGCCGGCGCATCCTTCGGCCCGAAGCCCGCGTACTCCTTGCCGCTCGGTCCCTGCACAAAGCCGAGTGGCGCCAGCATTGCCGCGTACAGCTGCGCCGCTTTTTCGACGTTCTTCACCCGCAATCCGATGTGGTCGAACATGGTTCCTCCGTGAATTGAGGGTGCGGACTCTACGCCGCTTCTTTCGATGCCGGGCGTGCATGCAGGAGATGAACTTCCAGCATCCGAAACTAGGCCCGCACTTCCCACCAGTTGCGGTCGAGGTCGGCGAACAGGAACGAGCCGTCGTGAATCGGTCCTGTTTCACAAGAATTTATTTGTGCAAGATCCCGGTGCGCTTCCCGCACCGCGTCCGGAGAAGCCAGCGTCAGCGTGAAGCGGTTGACCGGCCGCAGCGGCTTCTTGCGCTTCGGGATCGGCAGCACCACCAGGTACCACGGCGTCGCGGCGTGCTTCACGTAAGTCGAGATGCGGCCGCCGCCGGCGAGCTCGAGGCCGAGCACGTCGCGGTAAAAAGCGGCGCTCGCTGCCTTGTCGTTGCACTCGAGCGTGCCGTGGGTGAGCGCCTGTGGCACGTAGCCGCGCCCGGGAAATTCAGTTTCTTTTAATTCCTGATTCCAATGTGGTCGCGCGATCGTCCGGCCTTCCGCGGCGGCCTGCGGGTCGTAGTACTCGATCTCGAGCGTGTTGCCGCCGGGCTCGGAGAAGTAGATCGAGCGCGCGAAATGCATCGCGGTCGGGCGCGAGACGCGCTTGATGCCGTAGCGCGCCTTGTTCGCCTCGAGGTAGCGGTGCGCGGCTTCGATTTCCTCGGCATGCGCGACGCGCACGCCGTAGTGGTTGTTGTGCGGCTTGTCGGGCGCGTCGGGCCCGCCCTCGTGCACCACCAGGCGCCACGCGGTATTCGGATGCTCGACGATCGCCTCGCCCTTGCCCCGCTCGACTACCCGCATGGCAAGGAGCTCGGTGAACACCGGCAGCGTCTCGTCGAGCGAGCGGCACTCGTAGTGGCCGTGGGTGAGCCCGATCGGCTTCAGCATGGCCCGAAGCTTACAATGCCCGGCAGGGGGAAATGAGCATGAAAATCTGCCACTACAACGAGCGCGAAGCCGGCGCCGTCCTGGGCGAGCGCGTGTACCCGATCGGCGCGGCGCTCGCCGCCGCGGGCCACCTGCGCCAGGGCTACACCATGCAGGAAGTCATCGACGCGCTCGCCAACCAGCCCGAGGCGATGCACTGCGCGCGCGAGGCGCTGAACCAAAGATCGTTTCCCCTCGGGTCGGTGAAGCTGCTCGCCCCGATCGACAACCCGCCCTCCATCTGGGCCGCGGCGGCGAACTACAAGGCGCATGCGGCCGAAATGCTCACGGCCTCCGGCGGCCCCGACCGCTCGAAGTTCTCCAAGGACGAGCTGATGGCGGAATTCTTCCTCAAGCCCTCCTCGTCGATCATCGGCCCGGGCGGCGTGGTGGTGCTGCCGAAGATCTCGAAGGACGTCGACTACGAAGCCGAGCTCTGCGCGGTGATCGGCCGCAGCGCCCGCCGGGTGAGCGAAGCGAGCGCGCTCGACCATGTCTTCGGCTACACCATCTGCTGGGACATCAGCCAGCGCGACCCCTGGGGCAGGAAGCAGCAGAACACGCGCAACATCCGCAAGGGCTTCGACAGCTTCACCGCGCTCGGGCCGTGGATCGTCACGCGCGACGAGCTGCCCGAGCCGCAGGACGTGCGGATCGACGTCGAGCTGAACGGCAAGCCCGCCATGACCGCGCACACCAGCGACATGATCTGCGGCCTGCGCGAGCACATCCGATTCCTCAGCAGCGCACTGACCCTGCGCCCCGGCGACCTCATCACCACCGGCACGCCCGCCGGCGTCGCCAAGCTCGCGCCGGGCGACAAGCTGCGCGGCAGGATCGAGCGCATCGGCGAGATGACGCTCAGCGTCGAGGCCGAGGCATGAGGTTTTTTGCTTTTTTATTATTGATAATTTTTTCGAATTGCTTCGGACAGTCCTTTCCCTCGCGCCCCGTCAAGTTCATCGTTCCCGCCACCGCGGGAGGCGCGACCGACGCCATCGCGCGCTCGCTCGGCGGCCGCCTCTCCGAGCTCTGGGGCCAGCCGGTGGTGATCGAGAACCGCCCCGGGGCGACCCAGATCATCGGCGCCGAGTACGTCGCGAAGGCGGCGCCCGACGGCTACACGCTCATCGTCTCGGAGGCGGCCACCTGGGTCATCAGCCCGCACTTCCAGCGCAAGCTCCCCTACGACGGCATGCGCGCCTTCACGCCGATCACCGTGCTGGTGCGCTTCCCCTGGGTGATCGCGGTCCATCCCTCCGTGCCCGCGACGACCTTCCAGGAACTGGTCGCCTACGCCCGCGCGCGGCCCGGCGCCCTCTCCTACGGCTCCTTCGGCCTCGGCTCCTCGGGGCACATCAGCGTCGACTACCTGAAGAACCTGCTCGGCATCGACATCGTCCATATCCCCTACAAGGGCGCCGCGCCCGCGGTGACCGACCTGCTCGGCGGGCAGATCCAGATGATGATGGTGACCCCGCTCCTGGTGGAGCCGCACGCCCGCGCCGGCCGGCTGCGCCTGCTCGCTGCCGCCACCCGCGAGCGCATCGAGCGCCTGCCCGGGCTGCCCACCGTGAGCGAGTCCGGCGTTCCCGGCTACGAGGCCGGCACCTGGTTCGCCCTCATGGGCCCCGCCGGCATCACGCGCGATGTGGTGAACGCAATCTATTCGGACGTGAAGAAAGTTCTGAATGAGCCGACGTTCAAGGAGAAGTACGTCGAGAAACAATGGTTCGAGGTGGTGGGCAATACCCCCGACGAGTTCGCCGCGTTTCTCGGCACCGAGTACGACCGCTGGGAGAAGGTGATCCGGCTCTCGGGCGTGAAAGTCGAGTAAAGCCGTGACCATCAAACTCAACCACACCATCGTCCACTCGAAGGACAAGCGCGCCGCCGCCGAATTCTTCGCCGAGCTCTTCGGCCTGCCCGCGCCCAAGCCCTTCTACGACTTCCTCGACGTCGAGGTCGGCAACGAAGTCACCCTCGCCTTCCTCGACGCCGACGGCATGAAAATCCAGATGCAGCACTACGCCTTCCTAGTGAGCGAGAAGGAGTTCGACCAGATCTTCGGCCGCATCAAGGCGCGCAAGCTCAAGTACTGGGCCGATCCGGGACAGAAGGAAGCAGGGAAGATCAACCGCCACTTCGGCGGTCGCGGCGTCTACTTCGAGGACCCGAGCGGGCACCTGCTCGAAATCATCACCAAGCCGTACGAAGGTGGCTAGGCGAGAAACGCGCGACACCAAGCTCGGCAAAACAATCGGACCAGCGGATAACAAGAACACGCCCTACAAGAAGTCGATGGTGCAAAAATCGACCTCGGCATTTAGGGCTAGCGCCCTGAAAGGCGCTCTGAAATTCTTTGAAATCTTGCTGGTTGTTCTGACGGCCCTGCTTGCTGGCTGCAGCGGCATCGCGAACATTATCGCGACGAAGGTCTACCCGAGCCTCGATCAGCCGTGGAGCCGCGAGACGGCGCCCACAGCGGTTACATTTCCTGCATCCGCCGATGTCCGCGCGGTGATCGGCGGCAGAGGCGAAGGCGTGGGCTGCAGCATTCCGAAAATCGCCGAAGCACTCATGTTCGACAACGCGGCGCGCCGCGAGTCGCCGGTGTCGCTGCAATTCCGGCAGGCATGCGTGTTTCACGATTTCTGCTACCGACACGGCCACGCCACTTATGGCTACTCGAAGTCCGACTGCGACTTCCTGCTCCAGGAGTACGCCTACCGGCTGTGTCGGCAGATCTACGTCAGCGACCCAGGCCAGGAGGTCTGCCGCGAGCGGGCACGAGTCGTACTTCTTGGGGTCGACATCTTTGGCGGCGAGAACTTCGCGCACGGGCACAAATCGACCTATTTCGAGTTCGATCCGTTCCCCCGTCGAGCGGATGACTATGTCGTCGCCCGGCTGGCACGCGCCGCAATTCCGGCAACGGCAGGTATTGGGGCGCCACCTCGGGAGGAGCGTCAATTGTGGTCGTTCTATTTCAAGGGCGGATGGATCGGGATCTCGCAATTCGCGGGTGGCGAGCGGCTCGGCAGAGCCAGTGTGCCGTTTCTCAGATTCAAGGTCCCGGTGCCGCCCTACGTGGTGGATGGCGGGGACGGCCCGGACCGCTTTGTCTGGTTTGGGCGCCGGAGCCTCGGAAATTCCGGCGTGTATGCGTTCGAGATTGACGCGAGCTTGTCGAACATTGTCGGTGAGACTCTCTGGGACAGGGTAGGCAAGCAGGAAACGGAAAACACCAATTGCGAGACGGAAGACCGACAGGGCAAGAACCGACTGGAGCGCGGCTTCGCTGCACTGGAATTCGATTGCAATACCTCTGTCTCGAAACCGCTCGTGCTGCGTTGCGGCGCGGGGCGCAGCAAGACTCTCATCGTGACGACGGGACACGCCGGCCCGAGCGACCTGAACAAGGAACCGCCGCAGCAAACCGTCGCCGCGCACTGTGGCGATACTCTGCACGCCTTAGCGCTTTCCGCGACGAAGCTGCGCCAACCGCCTTTCGAGAAAAGCACCGAGCGCTTCCTGCAAAACGAGTTTCTCACCGGGAATTTCACCTCAGCGACTGAATCTGACCAACTCGTGCTCGGCCGCGGCTACAACAGCGGAGGACAGGAGAGTCAGGATTTCAGAAAAAGCACCACCGTCCTTGTCCGCCCCTTCTCGCCCGACTCGGCGGGGGCAGTGCATCCCGAGCTTGTTCTGCCCGAGGACTTCGAGCCCGTCGCGCCATTCCGACCCGACGGCGCCGACACCGATCGCCTCATCGCCGTTTTCGCCCCGGGGCCGCCTGACAAGTCAGGCCCGGTGCAAATCCTGGAATGGGAACCGGGCAAGAGGTCGAATCCTGTCACCAACAAGCCGCTCGAACCCGGCCTCGACCGGGAATGGCTGCGGCAGCCCGCGCAGGTGATCGCGGCAAAGCGCGGCGGCGACCTGCTTTTCTTCTCGCGAGTCGTCTCCGCGGACACGGAGAAATCGATGGATGACTTGGCCTTTGTGCCGACTCGGGTGCAGCTTCAATTTCGCGCGTTCCGGCGCACGGCCACCAAATGGACCGAGGCCGGAACGGCATGCATCGCGGTCGATCTGGGCAAGCAGATTGGTGTAATCACCGAGGCACCCGTCACGCGCTTCCTTAGCAAAGATGCCGCCGCGCTCTGCGCGTCCATGACTGCGGCCGACATCGCAAAAGCACTCGTGAACGCCCCCCACTCCATCGAGGGAGTATTGCCGGAAGACAAGGCGAAATGGCAGGCGGCCGAGGCCGTTCGAGCATGCGTGGCGCTGCGACGGGATTTAGCGGAACGATGGCACCGTAGTCAGGTCATTCCCGGCTATCTCTATGGCTCGTCGGATCTGAATGCGAAAAGCGGCGGCGACCACTTGCTGGACGCGGTG
>DASWEU010000065.1:0-2274 GCA_036394595.1 Burkholderiales bacterium
GACGGCACGCCGGTGGCGAACCTGCGCCACTTCATCTCGACGGCGAGCTGGTTCCTGTGGCCGGCGTGGCCGCTTGCGTTGTGGGGTGCATGGGCCTTGCGCCGGCGCTGGCGCGAGGCGCGGCTCTTCGTCCCCGCGACCACCACCACGCTGATGATCGCGCTCTACGTGCTGTGGGGGATCCCGGAGGACGAGCAGCTGATCCCGCTCCTCGCGCCGCTCGCGCTCCTCGCCGCGCACGCCATGCATACGCTGCGGCGCGGCGCCTTCGCGGCGCTCGACTGGTTCGGCGTGCTGACCTTCGCCGTGGTCACGGCGCTCGTCTGGCTCGGCTACATCGCGATGCTGACGGGATTGCCGGGCCCGATCTCGCGCAACTTCGCGCGCATCGCGCCCGGATTCGTCATGCACCTGGAGCCGCTCGCGCTGCTGTTCGCCCTTGGGCTCGCCGTGGCCTGGTGCTACGTGGTCTTCTACACCTCGTTCTCGCCGATGCGCAGCGTCGCGCGCTGGGCGAGCGGCGTGGTGCTCCTGTGGGGCACGTTTGCCATGCTGTGGATGCCGTGGGTCAACTACCAGAAGAGCTACCGCGACGTGGCGTTCGAGCTGACGCGCCAGATGCCCTCTGGCGCGAAGTGCGTGGCGGAGCGCTCGCTTGGCGTGTCGCAGGCGGCCGCGCTCGACTACCGCGCCGGCGTGCGGCCGCTGACGTTTGATCCGGCCAAGCCCGCCGCCTGCCCGCTCGTGCTGGTGCAGGGCAGCCCGCAGCACGAGCGCGACGCACCGAACGCCGTACCGGGCCGCCGCTGGGTTAAGGTGGCCGATGTCGGTCGCCCCGGCGACCGCGCCGAGCGCTACCGCCTCTATCGCCTGGAAAGATGAACACCACACCGCCGACCGAATGCAAAGCCTGGACGCAGCTCGCCGGCCAGGCCGAGAGCTGGCGCACTGTCCACTTGCGCGAGCTCTTCGGCGCCGATGCGCAATCGCGCGCGCAACGAAGCCTGCAGTTCACCACCGAAGCGGCCGGCGTGCGCTTCGACTACTCGCGCCAGCGCCTGGGCGCCATGACGCTGCGCCTGCTTTCACACCTCGCCGAAGAGCGCGGGCTCGCCGAGTGGCGCGATGCGCTGCTGTCGGGGAAGGTCGTCAACTCCACCGAGAAGCGCGCCGCGTGGCACACGGCGCTGCGCGCCTCTTCGCCGCCGCAGGAAGTCGCCGACACGCTCGCGCGCATGCGCGGCCTCGCCAAGGCGGCGCATTCGGGCAAATACAAGCGCGTGGTGAACCTCGGCACCGGCGGCTCCGACCTCGGGCCGCGGCTCCTCGCCGACGCGCTGGGCGACAAGGCGCTCGAGGTGCGCTTCGCCGCCAACGTCGATCCGCACGACCTCGGGCGCGCGCTCGACGGCGCCGCTCCCGACAGCACGCTTTTCATCATCGCCTCGAAGACCTTCACCACCCAGGAAACGATGGCGAACGCCGAGGCCGCCAAGCGCTGGGGCGGAAAGCATTTCTATGCCGTCAGCTCCAATACGGAGCTGGCGAAGAAGTTTGGCGCCGCCGAAGTGCTGCCGATGTGGGACTGGGTCGGCGGCCGCTTCTCCGTCTGGTCGGCGGTCGGCTTCGCCGCGATGTGCGCGATCGGCACGGAGGCGTTCGACGAATTTCTCGCCGGCGGGCGCGAGGTCGACGAGCACTTCGCCACCGCGCCATGGGAGAAGAACCTCCCGGTGCTGATGGCGCTGGTCGGCGTGTGGAATACGAACTTCCTCGGCGCCGCGACGCACGCGGTGCTGCCGTATGCGAATGCGCTGCGCCTCCTGCCTGCATACCTGCAGCAGCTCGAGATGGAGTCGAACGGCAAGCGCGTCGACCGCCGCGGCCAGGTCGTGGACTACGCCACGGCACCCGTGCTGTGGGGCGCAGAAGGCACGGTGAGCCAGCATTCGTTCCACCAGCTGCTGCACCAGGGCACGCAGGTGGTGCCGTGCGACTTCATCGACCTCGGCCTGGAGCGCAACCTCTCGGCCAACGCACGCGCCCAGGCCGATGCCCTCGCCTTTGGGACCGATGACGCCAAGCTGCCGCCGCACCGCCAGTACCCCGGCAATCGCCCCTCCAGCATGCTCGCGCTCGAGGGTCTGAGCGCGAGGAACATGGGCAGACTCATCGCGCTCTACGAGCACAAGGTGTTCGTGCAGGGCATCATCTGGAACATCAACAGCTTCGACCAGTGGGGGGTCGAGCTCGGAAAAGAAATGGCCAAAAAAT
>DASWEU010000066.1:0-37179 GCA_036394595.1 Burkholderiales bacterium
CGCTCGTCGGCGCGATCCACGGCCTGGCGCTCGGCCTCGGATTGGTCAAGTCCGGCGGGCTCGCCGTCATCGGCGCAGCGGGCGCGGCGATCGTGCTCGCCGCCGCGGGCGCCGGATTAGCCTACGTGATGGACGGAGCGCGGGGCCGCGTGGTCGTGCGCGTGCTCGGCAGCTGGAGCGCTGCCCTGGGACTGATCCTGCTGGGACTCGCCCTGCGCGCCTGAACCGAGCGTCTTCCAGTCCACGCTCTTCGGCACCACGCCCTCGAACGACGCCAGATGGACGTGCGGGATGCGCGGCTCGACCGTGCCGATCGCCGCGCCACCTTCCTTCACCTTTTTCGCTTCCGCCACCATCATGCGGCGGAACTGGACCACCGCCGTGTCGCTCTGGCCAGGCTTGTCGCGGCTGCGGTCGGCGATCGGGCCCATCGACTCCCACATCGCCATGTCCTGCGTCGGGATGCCCTGGATGCCGGTGAAGTCGCCACGCCGCATGGCGGCTCGGTCCTGCTGGTAGTTGTTCGAATAATTACGGATTTTTTTATAGTTTGAATCCAGATCAGCTCCAACCGTCGCGCAGCAGAACTCCCTCCAGGCATGTTGCGAAATGCCCTTGCTCGGATCCGGGTGCCAGGCAACCCAGTAGAACATGGTGTTGAAGTCGTCGATCGGCACCAGCATCTGCGCCAGCCGGTACTGGTCGTTCGGCGGGATCAGCACGGTGAAGGGCGCGATGTAGAGCGTGGTGCGCACGTACTGGTGCGTCTCCGGGTTCTTGATCGGCTTGCGGATCGCCGCATAGCGAAAGCCGTAGGGCGTCGGCTCGAACTGCATCTTCGGCGCCTTGTCCACCGTGGGCCGCAACCAGGAAGAACCGGTGGCGGTCGAGCCCTCGACCTCGGCCGCGGGCATGTTGGTCGAGTGCAGGCTCGAGCTGTGCGCCGAGTCGATCGAGCCCTCGAGCACCTGCGCCCAGTTGCAGGCGGCGTGCATCTTGACCACCGCCGTGCGGCAGTTCGGGTGCGGCGCCCAGGCCGGCGACTCGAAGGGGCGCAGTTGATCCTGCGGGCCCATCCACACCCAGACGAAACCGCCGCCCTCGGCCGCCGGGTAGGCGGTGTGCTTCATTTTCAGGCGCTCGCAAGCCCCCGGCGCCTCCGAAGGCATGTCGATGACGTTGCCTTCGATGTCGAATTTCCAGCCGTGATAGAGGCAGCGCAGGCCGCGATCCTCGTTGCGCCCGTAGACCAGCGACGCCCCGCGGTGCGGGCAATGCTCGTCCAGCACCCCGAGAACGTTGCTGGAATTCCGGAAGACGACGAGATCCTCGCCGAGCAGGCGCGCGCGGACCGGCGGGCCGTCCTTTTCCGCCACCTCCTCGGACAGGCACACCGGCAGCCAGTGGCGGCGCATCAGCTGCCCCATGGCGGCGGCGCCCTCGACCCGGCACAGCAGCTCGTTTTGCTCGCGGCTCAGCATGGCTATACTTAGCCTCCTAAGCAAATGATAACCCCCTGACATGCGCAAGCTCAAGCTGGGGGCCGCCGGCCTCGGCCGCGCGTTCTCCCTCATGGCCGAGACTTTCGCCCGCGACCCGCGCATCGAGCTGGTCGCCGGGGCGGACCCGCGCGAGGCGGCGCGCAAGCAATTCGAGCGCGACTTTCACGGCAAGAGCTTCTCCGCCGTGGACGACCTGTGCGCCCTCAAGGACTTGGACGTGATCTATGTGGCGACGCCGCACCAGTTCCACGTCGGGAACGTGGAAACGGCCTGTTCCTTCAAAAAACATGTTCTCGTCGAAAAGCCGATGGCGCTGTCCCTCGACGAATGCCGCCAGATGATCAGCGCGGCCGAACGCGCAGGTGTTCGGCTGGTGGTCGGCCACAGTCATAGTTTTGATCTTCCAATACTAAAAACAAAGCAGTTGGTGGATAGCGGGACGTTCGGCCGGGTGCGCATGATCACCGCGGTGAACTTCACCGATTTCCTCTACCGCCCGCGCCGGCCGGAGGAGCTCGACACCACCCGCGGCGGCGGCGCGGTGTTCAACCAGGCCGCGCACCAGGTGGAGGTGGCGCGCCTGCTCGGCGGCGGGCGGGTGAAGACGGTGCGCGCCATGACCGGCGACTGGGATCCGTCGCGCCCAACGGAAGGCGCCTACTGCGCCCTGCTCGCCTTCGAGGACGGCGCTTTCGCCAGCCTGGCCTACAGCGGCTACGGGCACTTCGATTCCGATGAATTCATGGACTGGGTGGGCGAGCTCGGGCAGAAGAAGAACCCCGACTCCTACGGCGCCGCGCGAAAAGCCCTGAAGGGAAACGAGGCCGAGCTGAAGGATTCGCGGAACTACGGCGGCAACGCCTATGTCGGGCCGAGCGCGTCGTTCCACCAGCATTTCGGCAGCCTGATCGTGTCCTGCGAAAGAGCCGACCTGCGCCCGCTGCCCGGGGGCGTGATGGTCTACGCCGATGCCGAAAAGCGCCTCGAGCCGCTGCCGGCGCCGAAGCTGCCGCGCACCGAGGTCATCGACGAGCTCTACGGAGCGGTCGTGGACGGCAGGCCGCCGCTGCACGACGGCGCCTGGTCCATGGCAACGCTGGAGGTCTGCCTGGCAATCCTCGAGTCGGCGCGCGCGCGCAAGGAGGTCCCGTTAAGCCATCAGACGAGCGCCTCGCGCACCTGACAAAAGAGGCCTGGCGCGCCTTCACCCGCACGCTGCAGACGCGGCTCGCCGCGCATGGCGTGTCCTTCGGCCACTGGACCTTCCTGCGCATTCTCTGGGAGCGCGACGGCCATACGCAGCGCGAGCTCTCGGGCGAGGCCGGCGTCATGGAGCCGACGACCGCCGCCGCGCTCAAGGCCATGGAGAAGCTGGGTTATGTCAGCCGCAGCAGGCGGGGGGGCAACCGCAAGAACGTCCATGTCCACTTGACTCGGAAAGGAAGGGCGCTGCGCGCACGCCTCGAGCCACTGGCCGAGGAGGTCAACCGCATGGCCGTGCGGGGCGTCCGCGCCGGCGACGTCGCCGCGATGCGGCGCGCGCTATTGGCGATCATCGGGAATCTGATGAAGAATCCCTCCCCATGACCAAGCTGCGCCTCACCCTCGCCTGCTGGGACTACGACCGCACGCGCGCGCTGATCGACGGCAGCGTCGCCCCCGACGGCATCGACCTCGTCTACCTCAACCAGGAGGTGGAAGAGACGTTTTTCCGCATGGCGAAATTCAAGGAGTTCGATTGCGCCGAGATGTCGCTTTCCTCTTATGCAGCATTTTTTAGTCAGGGACATTCCCCTTTTATCGCGATCCCGGCATTTCCATCCCGTTATTTCCGCCACTCCTGCATCTTCGTCTCGGCGAAGAGCGGTATCCGCAAGGCCGAAGATCTGAAGGGCAAGCGCATCGGCGTGCCCGAGTACCAGATGACCGCGCCGACCTGGATCCGCGGCATCCTGTCGGACGATCACGGCGTGAAGGTCACGGATTGCGAGCATTACTCGGGAGGGGAGGAGGAACCGGGTCGCGATGAGAAATTGAAGCTGAATGTGCCTGCCAGCATCAAATTGAAAGCGATTCCTAAAAATAAAACCCTTTCGCGCATGCTCGCCGACGGCGAACTCGACGCCCTGGTCACCGCCCGCGCGCCTTCCACCTTTCACACCGAGCCGGACAAGGTGAAGCGGCTGTTCCCCGACTACGTCGAGGCCGAGAAGCAGTACTGGCGGCGCACGAAGATCTTTCCAATCATGCACACGGTGGTGATCCGGCGCGACATCTACGAGGCAAACCCTTGGGTCGCGCAATCGCTTTACAAGGCTTTTCTCGCCGCCAAGGCGAAGGCGCAAGCGATGTACGCGCAATCCGCGGCTCTGCCCAATATGCTGCCCTGGTCGCTCGCGCACGCCGAGGAAGCGCGGCGCGAGATGGGAGACGACTGGTGGCCCTACGGGCTCGCGTCGAACCGCCACGTGCTCGACACCTTCCTGCGCTACCACCACGAGCAGGGGCTGTCGAAGCACCGCCTGCAGCCCGAACAGCTGTTCGCGAAGGAAACCCTGGAGACCTACAAGGTTTGATCTATCGCGGCATGGACCGCGCGGCGCTCGATGCCGCGTACAACAACGGCGCTGCCGTCGCCAATAGTGCGCAGATCGCCGCCGGCTGGCGAACGCGTAGCGACCGATTTCGTATTTCAAACACTCGACAGCTTGACTTGCAATACGGCAATAAGGAACGAAATCGCATTGACCTGTTCGAGGCAGGCGAGACCGCGCCGTTGCTGGTGTTCATTCATGGCGGCTACTGGCAGATGCGCGACAAGGAAACCTTCTCCTGCATGGCAGAAGGGCCGCTCGCGCACGGCATCAGCGTGGCGCTGGTCGGCTACACGCTCGCACCGGAAATAAGGCTGGACGAAATCGTCTCTGAAATTCGCAGTGCATTAGGCTTTTTGAATAGAAAGCTGTTTGTCTCCGGCTGGTCGGCCGGTGGCCACCTCACCGCCATGGTGATGGACCATCCGAACGTCGTCGGCGGCCTCGCTGTCAGCGGCATCTACGACCTCGAACCGATGCGCCTTTGCTACATCAACGACAAGCTGAAGCTCGACGAAGATGAAGCGCGCCGCAACAGCCCGGTCGCGATTCCGGATCCCGGCAAGCCGCTCGCCATCGCCTACGGAAAAAAGGAACTGCCCGAGATGCAACGCCAGTCCGAAATTTTTTTCGCCGCGAGAAAGCGGGCAACATTACTTCCGCTGCCCGGACATGACCACTTCACCATCCTGGAAGAGCTTGCCTCACCCGAGGGCGCGCTCACTGCTGCGCTTCGCACCCTAATGAAGGGTTGAATTTTCTTTTCGCACCAAGCCGGTGCATATGCCGGCGGTTTTCCTTGTATACAAGATGGCATGGGCCTTGCAAGCCTGTTTCAGCATAACCAAGGGAGACTCTCGCATGGTTCGCATCCTGGCAATCCTGGCATCCGTTCTGGCGCTGCTGGCGCCCGCCGCGCACGCAGAGGACAAGGTCATCAAGGTCGGCGCCCTCAAGCTGATCCACAGCATCACGCCCTACTTCTACGAGAAATTCACGCCGGCCGGTTACAAGATCGAGGTGATTCCGTTCGAGAGCCCGACCGACGGCAAGAACGCGGTGCTCACCGGCTCGGTGGACTTCGGCACTTTCGGCATCGCCGCCGCCATGCTCGGCATCGCCGCCGGCGAGCCGCTGGTGATCTTCGCCGCGCAATGCAACCGCGGCATGGCGGTGATGACCGGTGTCAATTCCGATATCAAGACAATCAAGGACCTCAAGGGCAAGAAGGTCGCGATCTGGCCCGGCTCGACGCAGGAAGTGGTGATCCTCGAGCGGCTCAAGGCCGAGGGCATGACCATCAAGGACATCCAGCACGTGCGACTGCCGTTCAGCGACATGGCCCCGGCGCTCGCTCGGGGCGACATCGATGCCTACGTCGGTGCGGAGCCGGGGCCCGGCATCAGCCTCGCTAACGGCGTCGGCCGGGTGGTCGAGTATCCCTACAGCACGGCGATCGGCACGCTCAACATGGTGTGGGGCGCCAAGGCCGAAACCATCGAGAAGAATCCGGCGCTGGTGCGCATGATGATGGACATCCACAGGAAGGCGACCGACTACGCGATGAGCAACCGCGAGGCGATGGTCGAGATGGCGATGCAGAAACTCGGCCAGCAGAAGAAGTCGATCGAGATGGCGGCGCCCAATGTCGAGCTGACCTGGAAGATCGACGCCGAATTCATCCAGCGCGCCACGGCCTACGCACAACTCATGTACGACAAGAAGCAGATCCGCGAGTTGCCGAACATGGATAAGGCGATCACGACGAAATTCATGCAGTAGATGGAACGGCTCCGCGCCCCGGTCCTGGAGCGCGCCCGCGCGCTGGCTCTCGGCGCCGGCTTCCCGCTCGCGCTCGTCGTCCTGTGGCACGTCGCGGTGATGGCATCGGGCACCCGGCTGGTGCCGACGCCGTGGATGGTTGCGCTGATGATGCGCGATTTCGCCTTCGGCGGCGTCTACGACGACGCCTTCAGCAAGACCATCCTGATCCACCTGCTGGCCTCGATGCAGCGGGTCTACGGCGGATTCTTCCTTGCCGTCGCTCTCGGCGTTCCGCTCGGCCTTGCCATCGGCAAGATCTCGCTGTTCCGGCAGCTGCTCGACCCGACGCTGTCGCTGCTGCGGCCGATCCCGGTGACCGCCTGGCTGCCGCTGTCGATGGTGTTTTTCGGCCTGGGGCCGCGCTCGGCGGTGTTCCTGGTGTTCCTCGGCGCTTTCTATCCCGTGCTGCTGAACACCATCTTCGGTGTGCGCTCGGTCGACCCGCGCCTGTTCGAGGCAGCCAACATGCTCGGCTGCGACGGCGCGCGCCTGTTCCGGCAGGTGGTGCTGCCGGCGGCGCTGCCCAGCATTTTCACCGGCCTGCGCCTCGGCCACAGCTTTGCCTGGATTCTGATCGTGGTGGGCGAGATGACGGGCGTGCCAACCGGCCTGGGTTCGGTGATCATGGACGGGCGCACGCTGTCACGCCCCGATCTGGTCATCACCGGCATGATCATCATCGGCGTCGCCGGTTTCCTCTGCGACCGCCTGATCGTCGCGCTGAACAACTACGTCCTGCGCTGGAGCCCGCAGCATCGTGGCTGACCGGCGTCCTTTCCTGCACATCCGGGACGTCAACAAGACGTTCGTGATCGGAGCGGAGCGCATCGAGGCACTGCACCACGTCGATTTACTGGTGAACAAGGGCGAATTCGTCTGCCTGATCGGCGCCTCGGGCTGCGGCAAGTCCACCCTGCTTCGCATCGTCGCCGGCTTCGAGCAGCCAACCTCCGGCGATGTCAGGGTCTACGACGCGCCAATCACCGGTCCAGGCAGCGATCGCGGCATGGTGTTCCAGGACTACGCGCTGTTTCCCTGGATGACGGTGATGGACAACATCGCCTTCGGTCCGAAGCAGAAGGACCTGAAGGACGCGAAAGACATCGCCTCGAGGTATCTCGACATGGTGGGTCTGGCGAAATTCGCCGACCGCTTCCCGTACCAGCTGTCGGGCGGCATGAAGCAGCGCGTGGCGATCGCGCGCGTGCTGGCGAACGAGGCGAGCATCCTGCTGATGGACGAACCATTCGGCGCGCTCGACGCGCTGACGCGCGAACAACTGCAGGACGAGCTGCTCGAAATCTGGGCGCGCACGCAGGTCACCATTCTGTTCGTGACCCACTCGGTGGAGGAAGCGACGCTGCTCGCCGACCGCGTGGTGGTCATGACCGCGGGCCCCGGCCGCATCGAGAGCGACAACCACGTCCGGTTGTCGCGCCCGCGCGAGGTCTCGGCGCCCGATTTCAACGACGCGCGCCGTTCGCTCACCGAGAAACTGACCAGCCACCTCCGCCGGCGGCCGCTGAAATCCGCCGCCTAGGGCTCGAGGCGCGCCAGCACGCCCCGGTTTTCGTCCGTCAGCAGGTACAGATAGCCATCGGGACCATCGCGCACGTCGCGGATGCGTCCGAGCACGCCCTTGAGGAGGCGCTCCTCCCTAACGATCTTCTCGCCGTCGAGTTCCAGGCGCACCAGCATCTGGTCGCGCAGCGCGCCGACAAACAGGCTGCCTTTCCACTGCGGGAAGCGATCCCCGGTATAAAAAGCCATGCCCGAGGGCGCGATCGACGGCACCCAAAAGTAAAGCGGCTGCGCCATGCCGTCCTTGCGCGTGCCTTCGCCGATTTTCGTGCCGATGCCGTAATTCACGCCGTAGGTGATCACCGGCCAGCCGTAGTTGACACCGGCGCGGATGATATTGATCTCGTCGCCGCCCTGCGGTCCGTGCTCATGCGTCCAGAGCATGCCGGTGAGCGGATGCAGCGCCGCGCCCTGCATGTTGCGGTTCCCAAGCGTGAATTTCTCCGGCTTCCAGCCGGCGCGGCCGACAAAAGGATTGTCTTTCGGCACGCGGCCGTCGTCGTGCAGGCGGATGACAGAACCGGCATGGTCGTCGGGCCGCTGCGCACGCGGCATTTCGCCGCGGTCGCCGAGGGTGAGGTAGAGGTAGCCGGCGCGGTCGAACACGATGCGCCCGCCGAAATGATTTCCCGAACGGCCTTTCGGGCTCTGCCGGAACAGCACCTGGACGTCTTCCAGTCGGCTGTTTGCGAATTTCGCCCGCAGCAATTCCGTGCCCACGCCATCATCGCCCCGCCCGGCATAGGAGAGGTAAACAAGAGAATTTCTCGAGAATTGAGGATGGAGGACGACGTCGAATAATCCGCCCTGGCCGTGCTCGGCAATCTCCGGCAACCCGCTGACCGGCGCGGGGAGGAGCTTGCCCTCCTCGACGATGCGCAATCTCCCGGGGCGTTCGGTGACCAGCAGGCGCCCGTCGGGCAGAAAAGCGACCGACCAAGGATGATCGAGACCTTCGACCAGCTTGACCACGCGGGAGGATTGCGCCCAGGCGGGAGAAATGGCGAGGAGCAGGACCAGGAACAGACGCATGGGCAGATTCTATAATCCGGAGATGAAACGCCTCGCCCTTCTGCTGCTGCTGTCCCCGCTCTGCGCGCTCGCAGAGGACGATCCCACGCTCCTCGGCGCCGGAATTCGCACGCGGCCGGCGTATGACGGCTCGCGCTCGCAGCGTACCGACCTGGTCCCGATCATCAGCTATTACGGCACGCCCTGGTTCGTGCGCAGCACCCAGGGCGTGCTGGAGGGCGGCGCGCGCGTCGAGCTGGCAAAAGGCGCGACGCTGGGCGCGCAAATTGCCTACGAGGACGGACCGCGCAGCGAAGAGCGGCAGGCGTCCCTCGGCGTGCACGCCGAGCTCGAGGGCCAGATCGGGCCGGCGCCGTATACCTTCGTTGCGCGCCTGCGCGAGCGCTTCGCCGGTGAAGGCGGTCGGCAGCTCGACCTGCGCCTGACCGTCGGTGTCTACAAGAGCGGGCCGCTGTCGGCCGGTGTGTACGGACAAACCATCTGGTCGAGCGCCGGATGGACGCAGGATTACTACGGCGTGCACGACTCGGGCTTCCTCATCGGCAGCCTCGGCATGCTCGCCGGCTACGAGCTCGGGCCGCGCTGGCTGGCGTTGGGCAGCGTGGAAGCGGGACACCTGTCCCACATGGTCGCCGCCAGCCCCGTCGTGCAGCAGCGCTCGACCTTCTACGCCAGCGTCGGCCTCGCGCGAAAGTTCTGAAGCGTATAGTGGCCGCATGAAGAGCGCTCGTTCGAGAAGCTGACCTACCGCGTCTAGGAGGCCCTTATGCGATGGATCCTGGTACTGATTGCAGTCCTGCTGACCGGTTGCGGCACGCCGAGCGAGCTGGCGCGCTCGCCGTCAATTCTGATCGACCAGCCGACGGCGCCGTTCCCGTACAACTCGCAGTTCTGCCCTTAGGGGCCGAAGTACCAGCCGCCGTTGACGTCGATGGTGGCCCCGGAGACGTAGCCGCCCGCCTCCGAGCAGAGCATCGCCACCACGCCGGCGATGTCATCGGGCTTGCCTGCCCTTCTAAGCGGCAATGATTCCACGAAGGCCTTCTCCGCCGCCAGCGAGTCATGCCCCCAGCCGGCCCTGGCGATGCGCTCGGTCTTGATGTAGCCCGGCGCGATGGCGTTGACGGTGACGTTGTGGGAACCGAGCTCGAGAGCGAGCGTCTTGGTGAGGCCGATGATGCCGCCCTTGGCCGCGGCATAGTGCACGCCGACCCGGCTCGAGCCGCGCCGCGCCGCGATCGAAGCGAAATTGACGATGCGGCCGAACTTGCGCGCCTTCATCTTCGGCGCGAATTCGCGGCAAACCAGAAAAGCGCTGGTGAGGTTGGCGGCGATTACCCCGCTCCACTGCTGCTCGCTCAGGTCCTCCAGCAAGACGGATGACTTCGGCATGTCGGGAAGGGTGTTTTTCCGGCTCGGCGCGACCGGGCCGCCGGCGACATTGACGAGGAAATCGATACCGGGAAGTTTTCCAGAAAGGTTTTCGACTTCACCCTGATCGGTGAGATCGCAGACGATCAAATCACCCGTCTGGTGAATGTCGGTCGCAAAGACCTCGACACCCTCTTTTCTCAGTCGCGCCGCGACCGCCTGCCCAATGCCGCTCGCTGCGCCAGTGACGAGCGCCTTCTTTCCCTTGAGCCCCTTAAGCGGCATAGGAAGCGCCGTTCGCGTCGATGACGACGCCGGTCATGTAGGACGTGTCGTCGGTGCAAAGCGCCACGACCAGCGCGGCGATCTCGCTGACGGTGCCTACGCGACCCATGGGAATCTGGGACATTGACCCTTCGGGGATTTGATTGCCCTTGGAGAAAGCGATGACCTTTTGCAGCCTTCCGCTCGCCACCACTCCCGGAGCGACGCAATTCACGCGCACGCCGAATTCGCCGAGCTCGAGCGCGAGCTGGCGCGTCATGGCCATCACGCCCGCCTTCGCCACGGCGTACGGTCCGCTCGAACCCTCCGCTCCCGGCGGGATGCCCTTGCGTGCCGCGACCGACGAGATGTTGACGATCGCCCCACCCTGCTTCTTCAGGTAGGGCGCCGCGGCGCGGCTGCAGTAGTAGGCGGAGTCGAGGTTGGCGTCGAGGATGGTGCGCCAGTCGTCCAGGGTGCAGTTGATCAGGCCGCGAAAACCGCGCGGCGGCGGCGCCCTCAGGTCCTGTTGGGTAATGCCCCAACTTCCGCCCACCGCATTGACGAGAAAATCGATGCGCCCGTGCTTTTCAACCGCCTTGCCCACCATGGCGTCCGCCGCCGCCGGGTCCGACACATCCGTCTTCACGCACAGGCAGCCTTTCAGGCCCCCAAAACCCTCTTCGTACAAATCGGCCACCACCACCGCGCAGCCTTCCTCGAGCAAGCCCTGCACCACTGCGAAACCGATGCTGTCGGGCTTGGCTGCGCCCGTGACGATCGCGGTTTTCATGGCCGTTTGATAATACACTTGCACCTCCAGCCGCAAGGAGGAGCCGCATGCGCCAGTTCAACGAAGATACCCTGACCGACGCGGTCGTCGCGCGGCTGAAGAAGACCAAGAACCCGCGCCTGAAGCAGGTCATGAGCGCCGCGGTGAAGCATCTGCACGCCTTCGCGCGCGAAGTGCACCTGACCGAGGAGGAATGGTTCGAGGGCATCAAGTTCCTCACCGCGGTCGGCCAGAAGTGCGACGACAAGCGCCAGGAATTCATCCTGCTCTCCGACGTGCTCGGCCTGTCGATGATGATCGTCGCGCTCAATCACAAGACCGCGCCCGGAGCGACCGAAGCGACCGTGCTCGGGCCGTTCTTCGCGCATGGCGCGAAGGAGTACGGCTACGGCGCCGACCTGCGCCAGGGTGCCACGATGAAGGGCGAGGACGTGTGGGTAAGCGGGCGAGTGCTCGGCACCGACGGCAAGCCCGTTCCCGACGCGCTGCTGGACATCTGGCAGGCGAAGGCCGACGGCATCTACGACGTGCAGGAGCCCGACGCCGAGTTCGAGCTGCGCGGGCGCGTCAAGTGCAATGCCAAGGGCGAATATGCCTTCGCCAGCTACAAGCCCAAGTTCTACAGCATCCCGATGGACGGGCCGGTCGGCGACCTGACCCGCAACACCACCAACAACCACATGCGGCCGGCGCACATGCACGCCATCGTCTCGGCGCCGGGCTACCAGCAGGTGATCACCCACGTCTTCGTCCAAGGCGACCCCTACTTGGATGGCGACGCGGTGTTCGCGGTGAAGGATTCGCTGGTCGCCAAATACAAGAAGGTCAGCGACGCCGCCGAGGCGAAGAAGCTCGGCATGCCGACCCCTTTCCTCAAGCTCAACTGGGATTTCAACCTCGCGCCGGCAGGCAAGGCAAAGGCGCGCAAGGTCATCGCGCCGAGCGACGCCGTCGCATGATCTGGCGCGTGCGCAGGGTCCTGACCGGCCACACGCCGGACGGGAAGTCGACCTTCATCGCCGACGGCTACGCGCCGAATATGAAGGAGATGCCCTCCTTCCCGGGACTGGCGCTCACCGACCTGTGGGAGACCAGCGGCGCGCCGGCGTCGAACGAAGGCTACGCCGACGCCGCCGACCGGCCGATCAAGCTCGAGCCGCCGGCGAAGGGCACTGTCGTACGCATCGTTGAATTTCCCCCGGACGCCAACCGGCCCAGAAGCAGTGACGGATCCGCAGGATTCAAGGCCATCGGCGCTGGCCACACGCAGGACCGCGGCGCGAGCGACCCGATGATGCATCGCACCAGCACCGTGGATTACGCCGTCGTGCTCAAGGGCGAGGTCCACGCCGTGATGGAGAACGGCGAGAAGCTGCTGCGCGCCGGCGACGTCCTGATCCAGCGCGGCACCATGCATTCCTGGAGCGTGCGCGGCAATGAACCCGCGATTGTCTGCTTCGTGCTGGTCAGCGCAAAGCCCGTCCGTTCTCGCAAAAAGAAGAAGAAATGAAACCGGTAGGCGTCGTCGGGCTGGGCATCATGGGGTCGGCAATGGCGGCCAGCCTTCTGAAGAACGGCTTCCGGGTCTACGGCTATGACGTGCTCGCGTCGAAGCGCGCCGCGCTGAAGAAGGCCGGCGGCATTCCCTGCTCTTCGGTTTCCGATGTTGCGTCCAGGACGAAAGTAATCATCACCTCGTTGCCAAGCGCGGATGCCTTGCACAAGGTGTCCCGGCAATTGAAGGGCATCGTCGTCGAGACCAGCACGCTGCCTATCGCCGACAAGGCGAAAGCGGAGGGTGCCTTGAGAAAGAGGAAATCCATCCTGCTGGACTGCCCGCTATCCGGCACCGGCGCGCAGGCGAAGAGCGGGGACCTGGTGGTCTACGTCAGTGGAGACAAAGGCTCTTTTTCAAAAATCTCCTCCGTATTGAAGGGCTTTTCGCGGGCCCAGTACTACGTCGGCGAATTCGGCAACGGCAGCAAGATGAAATTCGTCGCCAACCTGATGGTGGCGATCCACAACGTCTCGGCGGCCGAAGCGTTCGCCCTGGGCATCAAGGCCGGCCTGAGCCCGAAGGCCATCTTCGAGGTGCAGGCCAACAGCGCCGGCAGCTCGCGCATGTTCCAGGTGCGCGGCCCGATGATGGTGGCCGGCAAGTACACCGACGTCACCATGTCGAACCGGCTGTGGCAGAAGGACCTGAAGATCATCGGCGAGTTTGCCGCCGGGCTCGGCGTCGCCACGCCGCTCTTCAACGCATCGGCGGCGGTCTACGCCACGACGCTGTCGCAGGGCTACGCCGAGCAGGACACCGGGGCGGTATGCGCGGTGCTCGAAAGCATGGCCGGCATCAGGAGAAATGAGCGCGGGAGGAAGCATGGCTGACTGGAAGAACGTCCGCGCCCTTTCGCGCGGCGAGATGATGAAGCGCGTGGCGCGCTTTCGCGAGCTCAAGGGCTCCGACGGCGGCCTGCCCGACAGCCCGCTGCCGGAATGCAAACGCAAGCTCTACGCGGTCATCGGATTTCAGCCGCCAATGACTGAAAGCGCATCCGTTACCTCTCCGGTCGGCCAGGACGCTTCCGCCATGCCCGCCATCGCCATCGTCGAGGGCTTCAATCTCGGCTATTGCAAGGCGAAGCCGGGGCGCGGGCCGCTGATGCACAACCACGACACCAACGAGACCTTCATCGCCATGACCGGCCGCTGGCGCTGCGAATGGAACGAAGGCGCGGCGCAGCAGTTCGTCGATCTCGGGCCCTACGACGTCATTTCCTTCCCGGTCGGCGTGGCGCGGCGCTTCATGAACGTCACCTGGGACGAGCCGGGCAAGGAGCACCTGCTGATGTTCATCATCGGCGGCGACCAGCCGCAGGCCGAATTCACCCCGGCCGCGATGCGGCGCTGCGAAGAGTACGCGCGAGGACAAGGACCACGAACAGCGCCGCGAGCACCAGGGTCGCGGCGCACACGCCCCGCCAGAGCGGCGAAGGGTGGTCCTGCGCGTAGCGCGCGGCCGCGTAGGCGAGCGCGTCGAGCGGGAAGGTAAACGCCCACCAGGCCGGCCCGAAGGGCGATCTCAGGAATTCCTTGCTGGCAACAAGGAGCGCCAGGGCAAGGACCAGTCCCGCGTAGAAGAGGACTTCCAAAACATTCATTGAAGGGTAAAGGGCGAGCCCGTTCGCATAAATCAGCGACGGCGGCACCAGCAGGATGAACCAGCTCGGGCGCAGCGGCGCGGGCAGCGGCGGCGCGACCACCGCGCGATAGAAAAGCAGTGCCACCAGCGGCACGGCGCCCGCGGCCGACACGCCGAAGAGGAAACGGCTCGCCTCGAGGTGGCCCAGCGCGATACCCGGCCCTGGGGCGACGATGCCGCCCACCAGCACGACGAGCCAGCCTGCGTTCACCTGTGCCAGCTCGATGCCGCCGGCGAGCCAGCGCCGGATGGCCCAGACCTGGAAGCCGACCAGCAGCACGAACCCGCCCCACCAGATGATGTCCGCGGCGAGCAGCGCATACGGCCCGAGGCCGCCGCCGACCAGGAACATGCCGACCGGCAGCGTGCCGCAGAAACCGATGGTGACGGGGTTGGTGAATTCGTCGATGACGCTGTTCGAATTCACCATGATTTTCCGCAGATACGAGACTGACAAGGTAATAAACACCAACACCCCGAGCGCGACTAAGGGCTCGGTGACATAGGCCGGCGCGCGCACCACGCCCGGCCAGACGGTCGCGGCTGCGCGCCCGGCCAGGCCGAGGCCGGTGATGCCCATGACCGCGCCGAACAGGCCGATGGGCGGGTTCACGCCTTCCCCTTGCCATGGGAAGTCGGCCGCTTCTTTAGTTCCTTCACAGAATCCGGCTGCGGTTCAAATCCGAGGCCGGGAATCTCCGGTAGTGTCAGCCAGCCAGCATCCGGCGCAGGAAGTTTTCCATAGATCGCTTCACACACTTTGACCGCGGCGTAGTGGTATTCGACCAGCCCGCCGTTCGCCAGGCCGGCATGCAAGTGCATGTTGTGGTGCGCCCAGGCGCCGCCGTTGGCCATCGGCAGGTTGAAGGCCGAGGCCATGCCGGCGATGCGCGCGCACTGCGTATAGCCGCCCCCGATGACGACGTTGGGTTGAACCAGATCAATGCATCTTGAAACCACAAAATCACGAAAACGCCATGCGAGACCTTCGTTCTGGCCTGCGGCAAGAGGAATCGAAGTGGCTTTTTTCAATGCGAGAAGCGACGGAATGTCGTTCTCCTTGACCGGCTCTTCGAAAAAAGAAATCGCCATCGCCTCGAGGGAACGCGCCAGCCTCTGCGCGTGGAAGCCGTCCAGGCTGCAGTTGGCGTCGACATGCAGGTCGACATCCATGCCGACGGCGTCGCGTACGGCGCGCACGCGGCGCGCGTCCTCGGCGATCACCTCCTCGAGCGGCCGCGGCTCGTCGCGCCGCTGCAGGCCGTGGTGGCCGACCACCATCTTCAGGCGCTTGTGCCCGCGGGCGGCCCACCATTTCGCCGCCGCGGCGAGCTCATCGCGGCCGTAGGCGCCGAAGCCGAACGTCGTATACACCGGGACCTTGGCGCGCGCGCCGCCCAGCAGGCGCCACACCGGCTGCTTGAGCGCCTTGCCCTTCAGGTCCCACAGCGCGACGTCGACGGCGGCGATCGCATGGCTCGCGTAGCCGGTCTGCCCGCGCGGGCTGAGCAGCCAGTAGAGTTTTTCCCACATTTTCTCGTGGGCAAGGGGATCCTCCCCCGTCAAATTCGGTGCGACCACCTCGTTGACGGCGGAGGCGACCACCTCCTCCTCCGTAATGGCAGTCAGGCCGTGGCCGACCAGGCCCGTGTCGGTCTCGACCTCGACCAGGCAGACTGACAGCGACGTCTTTTTCTCGATCCCGGCGGCATCCAGCACCACCGGTACGTTGAGCGGCGTGGCCGTGACGCGCGCTATGCGCATGTCATTCGACCTTGATGCCGGCGTCTTTCACCACCGCCGACCACTGCTTCACCTCGCGAGCGATCTGCGCACCAAGTTCGCCGGGGCCCAGCGGCATCGGCGTCGCGCCCAGGCGGGCGAGGCTTTCTTCCGCGTCCTTGGAGGTCACGACTGACAGCACGGCGGCGGCGAGGCGCTGCACGATGGCGGGCGGCGTGCCCGCCGGCGCGACCACGAACACGTTGGGCGAGGCGCTGAAGCCTGCCAGCGTCTCGGCGAGCGCCGGAACATCGGCGGCGCCCGCCATGCGCTGCGGGGCGGTGACCGCAAGAGTGCGGATCTTGCCGTTGCGGCTCTGCGGCAGCGCCACGGTCGCGCTGATCACGCCCATCTCCACTTGGCCGCTCATCAGGTCGGGCATCATCGCCGTGGCTCCCTTGTACGGCACGTGCACGGCGGTCACTCCCGCCTGGCGCTGGAACAGCTCGAACGCGAGGTGCTGCAACGTCCCCACCCCGGGCGAGGCATAGCTGTGCTTGCCGGGATTTGCCTTCAGCGCCGCGATCAGCTCCGCCACGTTCGCCGCCTCGAAGCCCGGCGTGACCACGAACGCGAGCGGCAGCGAGCAGGCGCCGGCGACCGGCGCGAACTGGCGCAGTGGGTCGTAGGTGACCTTCGGATTCATGGCCGGTACGATCAGCGTGCCGCTTTCGGCGAGCAGCAACGTGTAGCCGTCGGCGCCGGCCTTGACCAGCGCGTCCGCGGCGATGGCCCCGCCTGCGCCCGGGCGGTTCTCGATCACGAACGGCTGCCCCAGCGCATCGGCCAGCCTCGGCGACAGCACGCGCGCCACGGCGTCCATGGCGCCGCCTGGCGGGAAGCCGACCAGCATGCGAACCGGGCGGGTTGGGTAGTCCTGTGCCACGCAAGCGAAAGAGGCCAGCGCAAAGCTAAATTGGAGGATTGTTTTCATTAATGCCCGCGACGCGATATAAGCGTCATTGTGCGACGCTTTCAGTTGAGCGGGTCGATGGTTTCAAGGCCTATTCGGCCTTGATCCCTGCGCTTCTAATGATCGATCCGACTCTCGATCTCTCCAGTCGGACAAAGTTTTCAAAGTCTTCCGGTGTTCCAGGTTCCGCTCGCAACCCATTATCAGCGAAGAGCCTGAGGACCTTCGGCGATTGCAGCGCCACATGCAGCACAGCGTTCAGCCGCTCGACTACCGGCTTGGGCATGCCCCCAGGACCGACGACGCCATGCAAAATGAAAGCGGAAACGCTGCCGAAACCGAGCTCGGAAAATGTCGGAACGGAAGGAATGCTCGCCACTCGCTGAGGCGCGTACACGGCAAGGGCGCGCAGGCCGCCGTCGCGAATGTGGGGAAGCGCGACGCTGAGATCGACCATCATCGACTCGATCTGGCCGGTGCGGACATCCAGCAAGGCCGCCGCCCCGCCTTTGTAAGCCACATGCGTTAGCCTGATCCCGTACTCCTGCTGGAATATTTCCATTGCAATGCGCTGCGGCGAGCCTATACCGGGAGTCCCATAGTTGATCCTTCCGGGATTCGCCTTGGCATGCTCGACGAACTCCTTGAGCGTCTGAGTTTCGAGGCGGGGATTGACGACGAGCGTGAAAGGCGCTCTGCCGATCGCGCCTATGTAGGTAAAGTCCTTCGCGGGGCTGAATGCCAACTTGGAGAGATGCTCATTGGTATAGAGCACTGAGCTCTCTCCGTGAAGGATCGTGTAGCCATCCGCTGGTGCCTGCACGAGCGCGGAAGCCGCGAGATTCCCGGAAGCCCCTGGACGGTTGTCCACGATCAGGGGAACGCCCAGCTCCTTCTGCATGCCCTCGGCAACGAGTCGTACGACAACGTCGGAGGCACCGCCAGCTGCAAAGCCAACCAGCCATCGAATCGGCTTTGCGGGATAGGTTTCGGCGGCTTTGACAGCGCGGCCTAGGGCGGCAGCGCCTAGACCGATGACAAATTCACGCCTTCTCATGCGTAGTGCGACAGGATCTGCTCACCAACCAGTTCTTCGGATTCGTACTGATCCGACTCCGCCTCCGGAATCTCGACCTTGGGCAGGCCCACGACGAAGAGTTCCGTTTCGGTGGCGGCAGAGATTTCCAGGCTCTCGCCCGCATCGACTTGGATGGCAGTCAGATGAGACAGCAGCTCTCCTGCCGCCGTTCCTGATCCGGACAAGACCACGATCAGCCTGCGTGCAACGGTGTCGGTCGACGACCAGGTGGCCGCACGCGCAATCTTGATCATCTCAATCGACACGGCGCGCTCCGAGAACGCCCCCATGAACTTGCGAAAGACGCCCCGAGCTCCTCGGACCTGAAACCAATGAAAGCGTGCCGGATCCGCGATCACCACCTCCTTGTACCGGGGCCGCGGATATCTCAGCTTCGAGCCGAAAACATGCTCCCAGATGGCGTTCAAGCCCCATTCGCGCTTCCCGTCGGCGCGATAGTAATAGTTGCCCTCGAATCTGCCGACCCTCGCCAGCTCGTCTCTGGCCTCGCGGCGCTGCTCGATGCTCATGAAGCCGTAGGAAGATGCGCCGCCGAACTGAAGAACCAGCTGGATCCGTTCACCCGGCTTGGCATTTCCCAGAGGATCGTCCTGCGGACCATAGGCCAGGCCCTCCGCAAAGTAACCGACCTCTCCTTCCCGCAGAACGATGCCTCGCCCGATGTTCATGTCGCCCCGGATCGGCAACCGTATCTGGTCGAAGTTATGCCGGTGCCGCGGCATCAGGAAATCGCCATCCTGGCGACCCAGGATGTACATGAAGTTGTCCGGCGACTCCGCTTCGCCCTGCAACAGGTGCTTGAAAAAGATGCTCCCGAGGGGGTGGTCGTTGATCCAGTCGCGGTCTACGAAGGGAACGATCTTCATCTTAGGGGTCCATTTCCAGAAAATGGCTGTCTTTTTCTCTCAGAACATTGTGTTGTCGTTCGCTGACCTCTCCGGCACTGGCTGGGCGACGTCCCAATGCTCAACGATCATGCCATCGGCCACGCGAAAGATGTTGACGATCGCCCTCCCACGATCCCCAGGGTAAGCAAGCGAGTGGGTATGCAGATAGACCAAATCGCCGTCGACAGCGCTCCGTACAATCCTCGCATGCGCCTCTGGGTTTTGCTTGAACCTCTTGGCAAGGATCTCGACGAAAGCAGCCCTGCCGGTCGGAAAATTTGGATTGTGCTGGATGTAGCTCTCAGCGACCAACTCCTCGGCTGCCTTCAAATCATGCTTGTTGAAGACGCGTTCGTAGAAATCAATGACGAAAATTCGATTGCGTTCCTCTTTTGCAATATTGCGCACTGTGGACGCGGACACCGAATTGCCCTGGGCCAGCGCGGAAGTACCGCCTACCAACGCCATGAGCACCAAAGCTGCCCACACATTTCCAAGCGCTACTTTTCTAGTTCTCATCATTCCTCCATCACGTAGCCCGTTCGCTGCACGATCGGCGCCCAGTGCTCCTGGTCGGCCTGGATCAGCGCCTTGAACTCGTCCGGGCTGAGGGCGGCGGGCGTCATGGCCATCTTGGAAAGGACCTCACGCGCTTCGGCGGAATTGACGGCCTGCGCCGCCGCGAGCTGCAGCGGCCGGACTACAGAATCGGGCGCCTTCGCCGGCAGGAACAGGCCGAACCAGGTCATCGACTCCAGCGCGGCGAAGCCGACCTCGCGCACCGTGGGTACCGAGGCGGCGTAGGGCGAACGTGCAGGACTCGAGACCGCGAGGATGCGGGCCCTGCCCTCCGCTGCGAACGGCAGCACTTCCCCCAGCGGGTTGACGCTGGCGGCGATCTGGCCCCCCACCATGTCCTGCAGGGCCAGGATCGAGCCGCGGTATGGAACGTGCGTCAGCTCGATGCGCGCCGCCTGCGCCAGCCCCCATCCCGTGAAGTGGAGGGTGGTGCCCGCCCCGGAAGTTCCGAACGAAGCTTCCTTCGAATGGGCCGCCGCCCAGCGCACGAACTCAGCGAGCGTGCGTACCTCGCCGGGCACCGAGGGTCCGATCGAGATGCATAGGGGCACAGTGGCCAGTGTCGTCACCGGCGTGAAGTCGAGCAACGGGTCATAGGACAGCCGGCGATAAACCTTGGGATAAAGGGTCATCATCGCGTCCGGGGTGACCAGCAGGGCCGAGCCATCAGCGCGTGCCTGCTTGATGTTGTCGACCGCGAAGCGACCGCCCGCGCCGGGGCGGTTCTCGACGATATGGGGCTGGCCGGTGGCGGCCAGCCGCGCGGCGAGCACCCGGGCCACCACGTCGGCAGTGCTGCCAGGCGGGAAGCCCACGCAAACGCGCACCGCGCTGCCGGCCTGTTGCGACCACGCGGGAGGAGCTAATTGCGCGGCCAGGGTCGCGGCTGCCGCGCCCAGAACTCGTCGCCGGCTGATCATGATCATCTCGACACCCGTTCAGTGAATATTCGGGTACAGCGCTACCATGATAGTCAGCCGGCGAGGCGGGGTAGCGTGAAGAGCCATATAAGCGAAATCCATAGAATGCATATCGGCAAGCTCGACCTGAACTTGCTGCGCGTCTTTGACGCGGTCTATCGCACGCGCAGCGTGAGCCGCGCGTCGGATGAGCTGGGTCTTTCTCAACCGGCGACCAGCCAGGCGATTTCGCGGCTGCGCGTGGTGCTGAAAGACGCACTTTTCGTCCGGGCACAAGGCGGAGTTGAGCCGACGCCGAAGGCACAGCGGCTGGCTGAGGGGGTCCGGCTTGCGATATCGACACTGGAAAACGCGCTGCTGGAGTCAGAAGAATTCGACGCGCTCAGTGCGCGGAGGACGTTTCGACTTCACCTCACCGACACGGGGGAAGCCCTGTTTCTACCGCGCTTGATTGCTGCGCTGGCGCAAGCCGCCCCGGGTATCGGGCTGCACAGCTCTGCCGTGCCTCAAGATGAAATCGTTTCCGCTCTCGACACCGGCCATATCGATTTCGCCCTCGGCTTCCTGCCGGATGTCGTGGGAAGCCAAAGCGTGGAGCTGATACGCGATCGTCACGTCATCTTGCTGCGATGCGAACATCCAATGACGGAGATCTCCGAGATCGACCTCGTAGCGGTGGTACGCCCGCATTCGGAAACCATGTCCGTCATGCGGCTGCTTGGCATGGACAAGCGGGTCAAGCTTACCGCCTCGCATTTTCTCGCGTTGCCGGAGATCGTGCGGGAAACCGATCTCGGTGTGGTGGTGCCGGAGCGAATTGCCGATCGATTCTTCCTGCCACCCGGCGCCTACCGGAAAGTCGATTCCCGATTCCCCGCCTTCGTCGTGTCGCTTCACTGGAGCAAACGATTTGAGCAGGATCCGGCGCATGAGTGGATGCGAGCGCTGTTGATCGATCTGTACGCTGAAATCTAGGTGCCCAGGTAGTAGCTCTTGACCAGGGGATTCTGCTCCAGCTCGCCCACGCTCTTCCCCTCGAACACGATCTCGCCGTGCACGATGATGTAGCCGCGGTCGGCGATGCGGATCGCCTGGTGGAAGTTCTGCTCGGCCATCAGCACCGTGAGCCCGTAGCGCTCCTTCAGCTCCTTGATCTTGGTGATGGTGTGCGAGACGAGGATCGGCGCCAGGCCGACCGAGGGCTCGTCGACCAGCAGCAGCTTCGGCGCCGACATCAGCGCGCGCGCGATGGCGAGCATCTGCTGCTGGCCGCCCGACATCAATCCGGCGAGCTGGCGGCGGCGTTCCGCGAGGATCGGAAAGGTTTCATAGGAAAAGCGCAGATTTTTCTGCATTTCCCGCCGCGCCAGCGGCCGGAACGCGCCGAGCAGCAGGTTCTCTTCGACGGTCAGCTTGGGAAACAGGCGCCGGCCCTCGGGCACCATCGCGACGCCCAGATTGACGATCTCCTCGGTCGACAGTTTTGTTAAATCAAAATCTTTCCCTTCGAGAGTCAAAACGACGGACCCCCTGGTGGGCCGCACCATGCCCATGATGCACTTCATCAGCGTGCTCTTGCCGTTGCCATTGGTGCCCATCAGCGCCACGGTTTCCTTCTCCTGCAACGAAATAGAAACCCCGTGCAGAGCCCTGACCGCGCCGTAGCCGGCGTCGATGCCGTCGATCGCGAGCTCAAGCGCCAAGGTAGGCCTTCTGCACGTCGGTGTTCTTCACGATCTCGGCCGGCGTCGCCTCGCAGATGATGCGCCCGGCGTCGAGGCAGACCACGCGCTGCGAGAAACGCATCACCGCCTGCATGATGTGCTCGATCATGATGACGGTAATTCCTGTCGCATTCAGGTCAAATAATATTTTCAGGACTTCCTCGACTTCGCTGCCCGATAATCCCGCCATCGCCTCGTCGGAGATCAGCAGGCGCGGATGGGCCGCCATGGCGCGCGCCAGCTCGAGCTTTCTCAATTCGACCTGGGAGAGCTGGTTCGACGGCGTGTCGGCTTTCGCCGCCAGGCCCATGGTCTCCAGGATGCCGTGCGCCTCGTCAAGTTTGCCGCGGCCGACGTATTCCAGCGGTACCAGCAGGTTCTCGATCACCGACATGCTGTGGAACGGGCGCGGGAGTTGGAAGCTGCGCGCGATGCCGCGGCGCGTGCGCTTCCACGCCGGCAGCCGCGACAGCTCCTCGCCCTGGAACACGATCGAGCCGGCGTCATTGCGCAACGTGCCGGAGACGCAGTTGATGAGCGTGGTCTTGCCGGAGCCATTGGGCCCGATCAGGCCGAAGCGCTCGCCCGGTGCGATGTCGAGCGACACCTCGGTCAGGGCCGCGAAGCCGCCGAAGCTCTTCGAGACGCCCGTTATCTGGAGGATTTTTTCCATTTCCGGAACAGGCCCAGGATCCCTTCGGGCGCGGCGACCACGAACACCACCAGCAGGACGCCGACTACCAGCACGTTCATTTCGCCCGAGATGTTCACTGTGACGTATTGCTGCAGCGAAGTCAGCAGCAAGGCGCCGATCACCGGGCCGAGCCAGTGCGTGCTGCCGCCGATCATCGGGCTGGCGAGCGCGCCGACCGCATAGTTCAGGTTGAAGGTCGAGGCCGGCTCGATGAACGACAGGTACATCGGCATCGGTGCGCCGGCCGCGCCCATCAACGCGCCGGAAAGAGTGCAGGCGAACACCTTGAGCTTGAGCGTCGGTACGCCGCTCGCCTCCGCCGCCTCCTCGCTGTCGCGGATGGCGCGCAGGCCCCGGCCAATCCAGGAGTTCTCGATGTAGCGGGCAATCGCTACCGCGACGATCACCATGGCCACCATCAGCACGAACAGCATCTTGATGTAGGACTCGAACGGCGCGGTCAGCGGCGGCCGCAGCAACTGCAGCCCGGTCGCGCCGCCGGCGTAGCGCCAGTTGATAAACACGGTCTCCATGATCACCACCAGGGCGATGGTGGCGATGGCGAAGAAGATGCCGCGCAGGCGCAGCGTCAGCATCCCGGCGACCAGCCCGAGCAGGCCTGCCATCACCGCCGCCGCCACAATCTGCAACCCCAGCGGCAGGGCGAACGCCTTGTACAGAACCGCCGCGGTATAGGCACCCAGTCCGAAGAACGCCGGCGTGCCGAAATTCACGTAACCGGCGTAGCCGCCGAGGATGTTCCAGGCCGTGGCCAGGATCACATACAGCAGCACCGTATAGGCGGCGAAGAAGAAATATTCGTTCTTGACGACAAACGCCGAGCCGGCCGCCAGCAGAAAGATTGCCGCCGAGGCGATCCAGAATTTCATCGCCCGAACAAGCCCTGCGGCCGCACGCCGAGAACCAACAGCAGGAGAGTGAACGACACCGCCGGTGCCCACGAGGCGCCAAGGCCCGGATGCATCAGCACGATCGACTCCGAGATGCCGAGGACGAGGCCCGCCGCGATGGTGCCCGTCATGCTGCCGAGGCCGGCCAGCACCACCACGGCGAAGGTACGGCCGATGTAGACGCGATCCATGCCCGGCTCCACCGGCCCGACGATGATCAGCATCGCGCCGGCCAGCGCCGCGGTGGCGGTGGCGATGCCGAACGCCCACTGCTTGATGCGCACGGGATTGGCGCCCATCAGGCGCAGCGCCGGCTCGTCCTGCGCCACGGCCTTGATCGCCCGTCCCGTGAATGTCTTGGATAAATAAATCGTCAAGGAAATACTAAGGACAATCGCAATGCCGAAGGCCACCACGGTGCGCATCGGAATGCGGATATCGCCGAGGCTGAAGGCCTTGCCGATGTACGGTGCCTCGACCATGCGCTGGTCGACGCCGAAGGCGAGGATCAGGCCCACCTCGATGATGAGCGCGAGGCCGAAGAAGAAGGCGATGCCGCGCACGCCGGCGTCGGTGCCGCGCTTTTCGAAAGTCTCGTAGTAAAAACGGTAGATCAGCATGCCGAGCACGAAGAAAGGCGGCATCAGCAGCACGCCGGCGAGAATTGGATCGAGGCCGGTGCGCGCCACCAGGAAGGTGCAGTAGGAGCCCAGCACCATGATCGCCGGGTGCGCGACGTTCGGGACGTCGAGCAGGCCGAACGACACCGACAGCCCCATGCTGACCGCGGCATAAAAACAGCCGAGCAGCACTCCGTAGATCACCGCTTCCAGCAGCAGGTCGGCCGGGATGCCCATGGTGGGGGTCAAAAAAAAGGCGCGGGGTCGCCGCGCCGTTTCTGTTCGACTCTGTCCTTACTGGCCGCGCGCTTTTTCGAACGGCGCGACGATCTCGCCGGTCTGGTACTGCGGCGGATACAGCACCACCTGCTTGCCCGCCTGGCGGAACTGGTCCATGTCCTTGTCGGCGACGCCGCGGAACTGCGCCTGCACCACGCGCGCGTTGGCCCATTCGCCATCCGCACCGTAGCGGATCGGGCCGACGATGGTCTTCAGCTCGTTCTGGTGCAGATACTCGGCGAGCTTCTTGTGGTCCAGGCTCTTGGTGGCGTTGATCGCCTGCTCGAGCATCTGGCCGATGGCGTAGTTGAAGGGCGGCAGGTAGAAGCCCAGGGGATCGACCTTCTCCTCGGCCGCCTTCTTGGCGTAACGCTGCAGGAATTCCTCGATGCCCGGGTACTTGATGCCGGGCACGTAGGAGTTGTAGTTGACGATGCCGTTGAGCTGCGAACCGAGCGACTGCATGATGGGCGTGAATTGCAGGCCGACCATGCCGCCGCCGAAGATCTTGACCGAGTCGCCGACGCCGATCTCGTTCACCGCGCGTACGATCGCCACCGAGTCGTTCGGATAGGACATGACGAACACGATGTCGGGCTTGGCGGCACGGATGCCGCGGATCAGCGACGAGAAGTCGGTGGTGGTCGGCGGGTAGTTCTGGTCGTAGACCGACGCCAATCCGGCCTTCTTCGCCAGCTCGCGCGCGCCGTTGGCCAGGTTCTGCGCGAAGTCGTTGTCGGCGGCGAGCACGGCGATGGTCTTGGCGCCGAGCTTCTTGCCGGCGCCGATGAAGCCGTCGGACCAGCTGGCCGCAGTGTTCCACGGCGAATTGTTGAACCACTTGTCGTGCTTGACGACGTTATTCACCTGGAACGAGAAGTTGCCCATCAGCAGCAGGTCGCGCTGCTTGACCAGCGGCATGATCGGCGCCGTCGGCACGGTGCCGTAGGGCGCGATCAGCAGGTCGACCTTGTCGACGTCGAGCAGCTTGGTATAGATCGCCGGCGTCAGCGCCGGGTTGGTCTGGTCGTCATAGACGATGAACTCGACCTTGCGGCCGAGCAGGCCGCCCTTGGCGTTGACGTCATCGACCCACATGCGCAGCGCCACCAGCGCCGCCTTGCCGCCGGCGCCGAGCGCGCCGGTCTGCGGCATGCTCATGCCGATCTTCACGGGTTGCTGCGCGAATGCGAGCGAAACGAACAGCAAGCCGACTACCGCGGCCAGGAATTTCCGGATGTTCATGACCTCCTCCTTGTGCGGCTATTGTAATCAATCCCGAGCAGCCGGGCGGCGTTTCCGCCCTGCACCTGCTTCTTCTGCGCCGCCGGAAGATAGTCGGTGAAATCCAGCGGGTGCTCCATGCCCATGTCGTACGGGTAATCGGTGCCGAGCAGCACGTGCCCGGCGCCGAAACGCTCGATCAAGTGGGAAAGCATCCCACGGTCGAACGTGATGGTGTCGAAGTAGAACTTCTCGAGATAGGTCGACGGCTTTTTCGTAATGACCACCCTGCAGTCCGGCCGGGCGCGCCAGGCGTGGTCCATGCGCGCCCAGTAGTGGGCGAGATAGCCGCCCGCGTGCGGCAGCACCACCTTGAGCTTCGGGTGACGCTGCATGACGCCATCGAAGATCAGATGGCTCGCCGCCACCGTGGTCTCGAGCGGGTTGCCGATGACATTGTTGAAGTAGTGGTCCAGCAGCCGGTCGCCCTGCGTGAAGCCGATCGGGTGCATGAAGATGACGATGTCGAGTTCCTGCGCTTTGGCGAAAAATCGATCAAGGTTTAATTTTTCGTTCGTCAAGTCGAGACCATTGACGCTCGGATTGATCTCCACCCCTCGCAGCCCAAGTTTCTCCACGCAGTACTCGAGTTCTGAAACGGCAAGCGATACTTCCTGTAGCGGCACCGTACCCAATCCCACAAAGCGGTCCGGGTGCTTCGCGACGATGGCGGCAATGCCTTCGTTCACGCCGCGCGCCAGCTCGGCACCGAGGCCGGGATCGGTCCAGTAGTAGGTCTGGTTGGGTGCAGGCGAGACGGCCTGGATGTCGATGCCCATGCGGTCCATGTCCTTCAGCCGCACTGCGATGTCGGTGAGCTTCGTCGTTCGCTCTTTCATCTGCTTGACGTTGGTCTCGCGGGTCAGCGCGTTGGCGTAGACCACCGATGGCTCGTGCTGGCCCGGGTTGAGGTGCGCGACCTTCGCCGCCACCGCAGTATTGAGGTAATGGCAGTGGATGTCGATCCGAAGTGATTTGTTTCTCTTCTTGACGACAGACCCACCCGTGGACGGTGCGCAGCTAAACATCATGATCAGAACACTCCCAAATGTTGCGTAATCAGGGTCTCGTCGTTGCGTACGGCGTCGACCGGGCCGGCGTAGACCACGCGTCCGGTGTTGAGTATGACGACGTCATCGGCCAGGCTGAAGGCGAGTTTCATGTTCTGTTCCACCAGCAAGATCGATTGGCCTTCCGCCTTGAGCCGCGCGATGGTGCGCCCGACTTCCGCGACGATGATCGGCGCCAGGCCCTCCGACGGCTCATCCATCAGCAGCACGCGCGGATTGCCCATCAGCGCCCGGCCGATGGCGAGCATCTGCTGCTCGCCGCCCGACAGCGACCCGGCGTACTGGCGCTTGCGTTCCTTCAGCCGGGGAAACAGGTCGAATACCCGGTCGATGGTCCAGACCCGGTCTCTTTTCCGGAAAGCGACGTCGAGGTTCTCCTGTACCGTCAGCTTCGGGAAAACCCGCCGGCCCTGCGGCACCAGGCCAACGCCCCTGCGCGCGATGTCCTCGGGCGAGAGCCGCCCGATCGGCTCGCCGAACAGGCGGATGTCGCCGTCGCGCGGGCGCAGCCAGCCGATGATGGTGTTCATGCAGGTGGTCTTGCCGGCGCCGTTGCGGCCAAGCAGCGCAAGTACCTGTTTTTCCTTGAGTGAGAAACCCACGGCATGCAGGACATGGCTGTCCCCATAGAGAGCATCCACGCCCTCGAGCAGCAGCGCTTCAGTGGCCAAGGTAGACCTCGCGGGTCTTCGGATCGGCCACCACCTCGGCGCGCGTGCCTTCGACGATCACGCTGCCGTAGTGCAGGACGGTGATGCGCTCGGCCATGTCGAGCGCGGTATCCATGTCGTGCTCGATCATCACCACCGTGACGTCGCGCGGAATGGCGGCGATCAGCGCCTTCACCGTGGCGCGTTCCTCGCGCGACAGGCCGGCGAGCGGCTCGTCGAGCAGCAGCAGCTTCGGCTTCTGCGCCAGCGCCATGGCGATCTCGACCCGCCGTTTCTCGCCGTAGCTCAGCTCGGAGAGGGCGCGCAAGGCGAGATGCTCGAGGCCGACCCGCTGCAGAATGCTTTTCGCTTCCTCATGCAGAGCATTTTTTCCGAACGAAGCAAAGATATTCCATCGCAGTTTCGACAGGCCGAGCAGCGATAGCACGATGTTGTGCTCGAGCGTGTCCTTCGGGAACAGGGTGATGATCTGGTAGGTGCGCGCCAGGCCGAGGTGCACGCGACGGTGGGTGGCCAGCTTGCCGATGCTTTTCTCGAAAAAAAGTATCTCTCCTTCATCCGCGAGAAGATCGCCCGTCACGAGATTGAACAGCGTGGTCTTGCCGGCGCCGTTGGGACCGATGATCAGGCGCCGCTCGCCTTCGGCCACCTCGAGCGAGACGCCGTTGATCGCCGGCAGGCCGCCGAAGGCCTTTTTCAGGCCCTTGATCTGAAGCGCAGCCATAGCCTCTTCACCCCGGGGACGACCCCTTCGGGCATGAACACGACGATCAACACGAAGACGAAGCCGAGCAGCATGTTCCAGCGCTCGACATAGGCCGAGACGTAATTCTTGAGCAGCATGACGATGGCGGCGCCGGCGAGCGGCCCGGCGAGCGTTCCCGAGCCACCGGCGATCACCGCCAGAAGTCCTTCGGCCGAGTTGGCGAGCGACAGCGACACCGGGTGGATGTACTTGTGGTAGTAGACGAACAGCAGCCCCGCTACCGCGCCCCAGAATCCGGCGTAGATGAAGGTCAGCCAGCGGATCAGCCAAACGTCGTGCCCGAGCGCGCTCATGCGCCGCGCCTGGTCGCGCGCGCCCTGCAGCGTCGCGCCGAAGGGCGAGCCGACGAAGCGCGCCATCATCCAGATGGAGAAGGCGGTCACGGCCAGGGCGAAGTAGTAGAAGGACAGCGCGTCGTCCATGCCGAACGGCCGGCTGAGGCCGCGCAGGCCGTTGTCGCCGTCGGTCACCGACACCCAGCGCAGTGCCGTGCCCCACAGTACCTGCGACAGCGCGAGCGTCAGCATGAGGAAGCCGAGGCCGGTGGCGCGCAGGGCGATCAATCCGAACACCGCCGCCATCAGCGTCGTGCCGAGCAGCGCCATCGGCGCGGCAGCCCAGTGGCCGAGGCCCAGCTTGAGCGCCACCAGCGCCGACAAATAGGCGGAGACGCCGAGATAGGCGGAATGCCCGAGCGTGGCGAGGCCGCCGTAGCCGAGCAGCAGGTTGATGCTGGCGGCGAAGATGGCGAAGATGAAGATCTGGCTGGCGAGATTGATGTAGTACTCGCCTGCGATGACCGGGAATAAGGCGCTACCGATCAAAAGACCGATCCAGAACACCCGGTTCATGCCGCAAACTTTCCGAACAGGCCCTTGGGCCGGAAGGCGATGACGAGGATCATCGGCAGGAACAGGATGACGTAGGCGAGATCGGGAAAGCGCGCCACGCCGAAGGTGTAGACGAAGCCGGTAATGAAGGCGCCGATGAACGCGCCGCCCAGGCTCCCTACCCCCCCGAGGATCACGACAATCAGCGCAAGGGGCAGCATGTCGGCATCCAGTCCCGGATAGGCCGACATGATCGGCCCGCCGATGACGCCGGCGGCGCCGGCGAGCGCGGCGCCAAGGCAGAACACGGTGGTGAACAGGCGCGATACCGGGATGCCGCAGGCGCGCGCCATGTCCATGTCATCGACCCCCGCCCGGATCATTGCGCCCAAGCGGGTTTTTTCTATCAATAAGAACAAACCGATTGCGGCGATCACCGCAATGACCACAACCGCAAGTCGATAGGCGGGAAATGCCAGCCCGGCGAATTGCAGCGGTTGCTGCAGCGTCGGCGGTGTCGGCACCGGGATCGGGTCGCCGCCCCAGACGACCAGGCAGAGGTCGGCGATGATGAACGAGACGCCGAGCGTCACCAGGACCTGGCCGAAAACGTTGCCGCCCAATTTCCTCAAGATGAATTTTTCAAGGAAAAAACCGAAGACCGCGACGATCGCGCCGGAGATCAGCGCGGCGAGCCACAGGTTCGGCACCACCTTGAGCGTGCTCGCGCCGAGGTAGGCGCCGAGCATGAACAGCCCGCCGTGCGTCAGGTTCGCGATTCTCATCAGGCCGAAGATCAGCGAAAAGCCGGCCGCCAGGAGGAACAGCAGTCCTCCCAGGGCCAGGCTGTTGAGGGTTTGGATGGCCCAGTACTGCACAGGAAGTAGGCGAAGAATCCCGCCTTAAATCACGACTCCAGGTTCTTGGCGGGCGGGTAATCCCTGGAGTAGACCGGGTTCTTCAGGAACTCTTCGGGCTTGTAGGTCCAGAACTGGCTGACATTCGGGTAGGTCTTGATCACCCGGTTCACCAGGCGTCCGTCCTTGCGCTCGACCTTGCGGATGTAGACACTTCCAATCACATTGCCGTATGGGTCGAACGACACCGGGCCGCGGCAGGTGTCGACCTTGACGCTGCGGACCGCCTTCATGAAGGCCTGCTTGTCCTCGATGCGGCCATTGATTTTCTCCAGCGCCGCCTCAAGCACCGCCGCCTCGGTATACGTGGCCGCGGCGTAGAAGCCGGGATCGTACTTCCAGTCGATGCGAAAATTGGCCGCGAAGCGTTTGTTGATCGCATTCTCGATCTCCGCGGAGTACCAGTTGGCGGTGACGATGCCGAGCGCCTCGTCGCCCATATTGCGCAGCACCGCCTCGTCGAGCGCCGTCATGCCGCCGACGGGAGTGACCTTCTTCAACAGGCCGTACTCGTTGAACTGGCGCAGGTAGCGGAAGCCGTTGGCGCCGGCGAAACCGAGGAAAATGCCGTCGACGTTGGTCTTGAGCTGCGCGAGGTAGGTCCCATAGTCGGGCACCGTGAGCGGCGGGAACATTTTCTGCACAATCTTGCCGCCGTGCTCCTCGAATACGCGCTGGAAGCCGGCGCACATCTCGTGGCCATAGGCGAAGTCGTCCGCAATGGTGACCATGCGGCGCATCTTCAGCTCCTTGTACGCGTAGTCGGCGAGCGGGTGCGCGCACTGCGCCGAAGTCGAGGTGCCGCGGGTGAACCAGGGATTGGGCTTGCGCTGCGTCAGGTCCTCGGCGGCGGCCACCGACAGGGTGAGAAGCTGCGCCTGGCGGATGTAGTCGTCGGAGGCGAGCGCCTCGGCGGCCGCGAGCGGCCCGATCATGATCTGGATCTTTTCGCGTTCGACCAGCTCCTGGATCTTGGTGCGCGCCTGCGCCGGCACGCCGCCGCTGTCGCCGACGAACAGCTCGACCTTGCGGCCGGCCATGGTGTTGTTGCGCTCCTTCAGGTACTGGATGAGCGCACGCTCCATGTCGATGCCGCCCGACGCGAGCGGCCCCGTCTTCACGGTCATGAGACCGAGGCGGATAGGGCCTGTTTGCGAAAAAGAAAGATTTGGAATTCCCCAAGAAGCGGCTGCAGCTCCTGCCGCCTGTACAAAGCGCCTGCGGTTCATGGCCATGACTTTCCTCCTCTCAATGGGTGGGTGCGCCCGGCTGCTTCAGCGGGTGCGCCTTGACGAACGCCTCGATCTTCATGCATTCCTCGTACACGCGCATCACCGTCGGCACCGAGGAAACATCGCATTTGAAATAGCCGGTGGCGCCGATCACCTGGCCGGCGAGGCAGATGTCTGCAAGGGTGGGCGAATCGCCATGGCAGAAGCGGCCCGTCTCTTTTTCGGTTTTCAGGTGTACTTCAATCGCCTTGAGCGCCTCGAGGCTCCAGTGCATCAGCCAGGCATTTCTTTTTTCTTCTTCCAAATGAAGAACCTTTTCAAGATAAACCCGGATGCGGGGAACGACCAGCGGATGCGCGTCTGCCGCCGAGATCAGCGCCAGTCCGCGCACGCGCGCGCGGCCGCGCGGGTCCTTGGGCAGGAGCGGCGGCTGCGGCTTGGTTTCCTCCAGGTACTCCATGATCGCCATCGACTGGAACAGCGGCGGCCCGCCATCGTCCAGGATCAGCGCAGGCACCACTGCCTGCGGGTTGACCGACTTGTAGTCCGGCTGGTGCTGCATGCCCTTCAGAATGTCGATCGACACTTCGTCGACCTTCATACCCTTGAGCGCGAGCGCCACCTTGACGCGGTAAGTCGCGAGCGAGCGCCAGAATCCGTAAAGTTTCATTTTGGGGGGATCACCGGTAGGAGAACATAGGAATTTACGTCGAGGTGCAGCGTTGTCCGGCCGCCGAAAACAGCGGCGGGACGGTCGCGCGGCTCATTGTGCAGGAAAGGACCGCAGCCGAGCAGCTCGTTCTTGAAATTCGACAGCCTGGCACCGGTCGTCTTCTGCCACTCGTAGTCTTTGCCTCTTACCGTCAACCCGACTCGGTAGCCTGCCGGCACGACGATACTGGTCGGAAGTATTTCTATATGCAGAGAAACAATCTGGTTTTTCGAGAGTAGCTGCTTCTCGTCGTGCGTGTGATACGGCCGGTACTCCTGGGACAGCTTCGGATCCAGCTTTCGATGCGATGCTCGCAGCCAGCCCTGCGCGATCGGCGTATGCGGGTCAATCGCGCCCATGAACGTAACCTCGCGCAGGTCGGGGGTAAAGACGCGCAGTACCAGGAACAGGTCCGCGTCCTCGGTGCTCGACGACACTTTCACCTTCGCCGCGATCGGCCCGGTGATTTCCGTTTCGTTCTCGAGGGGTTCGGAAATGAACGTAATGCCATCGCCCATCGCATCAAAGCTGATGGTTTTCGAATTTCCTGGAGAAGATGAAAGGCTATTCCCGGACAAATACATCTTTGTCCAGTTGGTCCGTGCCAGCGGCCACTCATTTTCGTGTCGCTCGACGAACTTGTCGATGTGGCGCACCTGGAGCTGGACCTGCGGTTGATTCTTCCAATCTCCCTTGCCTTTAAGAAACCAATCGAAGAACCGCAGCTGCAGTTTTCTTCCGTAGTCGGTGTAAAAGTGAGTCCAATGCTCGATGCCATGCGCTTCGAGCCATTTATCCTTGGTTTTACTTCTAATAAATCCTTCAAAATTTCCACGCGGATGCAAGCCCTGCCCGCCCCAGTTCGCGGCCGTCAGCAGGGGGACGTTGATCCTGTCCCAGATCGGCGACCGCGCCTTGTGATAGTCATCGTCGAGCGGATGCGCGAGGATTTCGTCGCCGAAGTTGGCGCGGTTCTTCGCCAGCTCCTGGTCGCTCAGCGTAACGTCGCCGCATACCCACTTGCCGTTGGCGCGGCTCTTCGGGCCGCGCTCGCCCAGGCCGTACTGAACGCTTTTCACCTGCATGTCGTACCAGTTGGCCCAGAAGGTGTTGACGATGCCGCCGTGGTGGGTGCCGTCGCGATACCAGTCGGCCATGCCCTCCCAGATGCAGATCGCCGCGAGGTGCGGCGGCTGCAGCGAGGCGACATGCCACTGGTTGGTGCCGAAATACGAAATGCCGTTCAGGCCGACCTTGCCGTTCGACCAGGGCTGCACGCCGGCCCATTCGATGCACAGGTAGAAGTCCTTCGTCTCGCGCGGCGAGAACGGATCGATGAAGCCGGGCGAGCGTCCCGCGCCGCGTGAATCCACGCGCACGCAAACGTAGCCCTCCGGCACCCACTTTTCGGGATCGACGACCTCCCAGCTTTGGTAAAGGTTGCTCGAGCCGCAGGCGACGTCGGGATGCTCGGAAACCATGCGCTGCCACGCGCTCGGGTAGCCGTCCTGGAAGGCGAGGCCCTTGGCATAGGGGCCGTAGGTGAGGATGACTGGATGCCTGCCGCCGCCCGCGGGACGATAGACGTCCGCGCGCAGCACGGCGCGGTCGTCCATCTCGATCGGAATATCCCAATCGATCTGCAAAGGCCCTCCCCTCTCAGGGGCGTTTTATAGCATCCGCCAGCCAGCGGCAAACAATGGTCGAAACAGCGTCTTCACGACCGACGTAGAAGTGGTCGCAATCCGCGATGATCTCGACGCGGCACGGCCCGCCGCTGCGGCGCTTGAACTCTTCGGCGGGATAAAGATCGCGCAATTCCCCGTCGCCGCGCAGGAAAAGCGACGGGCAGGAGACGCGCGGCGCGAGTTCGAGGATATCGGGGCAATTCGACTTCAGGTCGAGAAAGCTCTCGGCGCTGATGGCGTACCACCAGCCCGGCAGCCGCATCAGTTCGCGCGGCTTGCCGCTCTTCAGGAGGGAAGTCGCTGTTTCAACAAACTCGGAAAGCCGGTCCTGCGCCAGCAGCCCCGCGTTACACGCGAGGGGAAGCATGTCCTTGCCGCCGCAGTGCGCCGAGAGCAGCACCAGCGCAGGTGTGCGCGGGTGGTCGGCGACGTGACGAACGGCGAGCATGCCGCCATTGCTGTGCCCAATCACCACGGGATCTGGAAAACCTCTGGCCGTGATCCAGGCGGCAGCCGTCTTGTTATCTTGAATGGCCTGTGAATAAAGCTGATATGCAGCGCCCTCCGCCTCCCGGCTGTTCCGGATGCCCAGGATGTCATGGCCGCGACGGTTGAACGCCAGGCAGGCATATCCCATGTGCGTAAGCGCGGGCGGCAGGAAGCGCGGCGCGCCGGTGTAGAAATTCATCGTGTTGCCGTGAAACAGCAGCGCCGCACCGCGCGCCGTTCTGCTGTCGGGCTCGTACCATGCGCCGTCGAGCGGTATCGTAGCGGTTGGTATCGAGACAAGGACGGTCTTCATATGAAAGTGGGCATCGCGGGCATCGGCAGAATGGGCGCCGCCATCGCGGCACGTCTCTCCAGCGTCGGGCACGAGATGATGGTCTGGAACCGCAGCGCCGACAAGGCTCGTGCCACCGGCCTCAAGGTGGCGGCCACGCCGTCGGCACTGGTGGATGCTTCGGATTTCATCATCAGCATCCTCACCGACGCGAATGCGGTGGACGCCGTCTACGCTGAAATACTCAAGGGCAACGTCAAAGGCAAGCTGTTCATCGAGATGAGCACCGTTCGGCCGGACGTCCAGCGGAAACTGTCCTCAAAAATGAAAGCAAAGCAGGGCCGGATCATCGAATGCCCGGTGGGCGGCACCATCGGCCCGGCGAAGGAAGGCAAGCTGTTCGGCTTCGTCGGTGGCGACGTGGCTGACGTGGCGCGGGCGAAACCCCTCCTCGACCAGATGTGCCGTCGCGTCGAGCACGTCGGCCCAGCCGGTGCCGGCGCGAGCATGAAGCTCGCGATCAATCTGCCGCTGCTGGTCTACTGGCAGGCGCTCGGCGAAGCCCTGTCTCTCATAAAACACTTGAATCTAGGTGCAGATAAAGTCATGGATATTCTGGCCGACACCTCGGGGGCGCCGGCGATGATCAAGAACCGCGGGCCGATGGTCGCCGCCGCGCTTGCTGGCAAGGAAGGCGGCGCCGTGACCGTGAACATCGACACGATGAAGAAGGACCTCTCGGAAATGGCGGCCGAGGCAGCGGCGCTGGGCTGGTCCACCCCAGTCACGAGCGCTGCACTAATGTCCTTCGCCCACGCCTCGCAGGCCGGCCTCGGCGCGAAGGACTGCGTCATGCTGCCCGTCAACTGGAGCTCGAGGCCGCAGAAGCTCTAGCGCTACAGCGCCGCGATGCCGGCGTTGCAGATCTGCTCGTCTTCGTGCGATTGCACGCCCGAGACGCCCACCGCGCCGACGCAATGACCTTCGTGCAGGATGGGCACGCCGCCCTGCACCGGCAGCACCGGCATCTTGATCAGCGCCGGGCGTGAGGCGATGCGATCCTCCGATACCTTGGTCGAACGCCGCGATACCGCCGCGGAATGCGCCTTCATGGTCGCGATCTCGGGGGTCACGGGGCCGGCACCGTCCAGACGCACCAGCGACAGCAGGTAGCCGCCATCGTCGACGATGGCGATCGTGACATTCCACTTGTTCTTTATCGCTTCAGCGCGACACGCGGCCTGGATCTTCTCGCAGTCTTGCAGGGTGAGGATGGGCTTGGTTTTCATGTCTTCTCCAGCAGGCGCATGGCATTGCCGCTTTCGATGGCGGTGACGAGGTCTTGCGCCAGGCCCTGGCTCCTGAGCGCCGCGGCCTGCGTGTGGATCGGAACGTAGGGATAGTCGCTGCCGAATACCACCTGCGAGCCCGGGATCAACTTGAGCAGCGCCGCCATCGACGACGGATGGGTAGCATTCGCGGTGTCGTAGTAAAGGCGGCGGAATTCCGCCTCGTAGCCCTGAGGCGCGATGGTCTGCTTGTCCGGTCGGAAATTGAAGAAATAGTCCATGCGACCGGCCAGCATCGGCACCGTGCCGCCGGCATGCGAGAACAGCCACTTGATATCGCGATAGCGCGCCAGGCTGCCCGAGAGCAGCAGGCTCACCACGGCACGCGTGGTGTCGTGCGGCACCTCGATCACCGCTGGGAAAGTGCCGACGCTCAGGCGGCCGCAACAGGAGGCGACCAGCGGATGGAAGTACACCACCGCCTTGCGCCGGTTGAGCTCCTCGAAGATCGGCCGATAGGCCGCATCCCCGGGCCACTTGTCGCCGTAATTGGTCTGCAGGCCAACCCCGTCGGCTTTCAAGGCGCCGAAGGCATAGTCGATTTCCTTCAACGAGGAATCGACGTCGACCATCGGCAGCGTGGCGAACAGGCCGAAGCGCCCCGGGTGGCTGCGCACCATGTCGGCGCCGTAGTCGTTGCAAAGGCGCGCCATGCGGACAATGTCGGGCAGCGGCGCGTCGAACCAGACACCCGGTGTCGAGGCCAGCGAAAGGATCGCGGTGCGTACCCCCGCCTTGTCGAGATCCTCGAGCGCCTTGGCGCGCGACCAGCCGACCTGCTGCTGGAAATGCGGGATGTTGCGCTTCTTCTCCCATTCGAGCCACGCGTTCTGGTACTCGGGCGCGTAGAAGTGATGGTGAGTATCGACAAGATTGCCGCTTTCGCTGGTTTTACTCACCGAGCAGCCGGCCAGTCCGAAGGCGCCGAGAGAACCGAGGAAGCTTCTTCGCGTTGTCATGATTGTTTTTTCAAGGAGTAGAGAACGTCGGACATATTGTGCTTCTGCACGGTGAACTCGGACGGAAAGCCGGGCGGCTCCGCCATCGGCTCGGGCACCAGGTCGCCGAACACCAGCGTGCGATGCACGACGCGCCATTGGCCGTCGCGCTTCTCGAATCGGTCGAGATAACGCGCCGACGCGGTGACGCGGCGGTCGCGAAACCGCTGCAGCACCAGCACGTAGGTTTCGACGAAGGCCCGCTCCTTCGACTGGAATTCGATCAGCACGTTGGTATTGAAGTGCATCGAGTGGTCCTGCTGCTGGTGCAGCTTCTCGATGTGCGCGAGGAACGCGTCGGGCGGGCCCT
>DASWEU010000067.1:0-3039 GCA_036394595.1 Burkholderiales bacterium
CGTCCTGGTCGTCACGCCGACGCTCGGCGTGAAGTCGATGCAGGACCTCATCGGCTACGCGCGCGCCAACCCGGGCAAGGTCAACTTCGCGAGCTACTCGAGCGCGAGCCAGCTCGCCTATGCGCAGATCGTGAAGACCGGCAACGTCGACATGGTGCGCATCCCCTACAAGGGCGAGGCGCCGTCGGTCACCGATCTCCTCGGCGGCGCGATCCACGCCGTCTTCGCCACGCCGACGGTCACCCTGTCGCACATCCGGGAGGGCAAGCTGAACGCCCTGGCCGTCACCACACCGACACGCTCGCCGCTGCTGCCGGAAGTGCCGACTACCGTCGAGGCCGGCATGCCGCCGATCAACGTGGAGTTCTTCGCCGCGCTGTTCGGTCCCCCGAAACTGCCGCCCGAGATCGCCACGCGCCTCAGCAAAGAACTAAACTCCATCATGGCGCGCCCGCAGATCCGCCAACAGGTGGACAAATACGGCTTTACCCTGGCGGGCTCGACGCCGGAGGAGATGGCCGCGTTCGTCAGGCAGCAGCTCGTCGCCTGGAAGCGCGGCTTCGAAGAAGCGGGCATCTACCCAGAGTGAGGAGACAGTCATGGCACGCAAAGACCGCCGCAGATTCCTGACCGGAATGCTCGCCACCGGCGCCGCCGTCGCAGCGGCCCCCGCGCGCAGCGCCGATGAACCGGTGGCAGAGAAAACCCCTTCGGTACTGCCGCCGACCACGCAGGTCGCGGCGCTCGAGACGCAGACGCCCGGCGAGATGGCGCCGAACCGCGTCGGCGGCGTACCGGGCTCGGACTTCATGGTCGACGTCCTCAAGACCCTCAACATCAAGTACTGCCCGGCGAACTGTGCTTCGAGCTACCGCGGCATCCACGAATCGCTCATCGACTACGGCGGCAACAAGATGCCGGAGTTCCTCACCTGCATGCACGAGGAATCCGCGGTCGCCATGGGCCATGGCTACTTCAAGATCGCCGGCAAACCGCTGATGACGCTGTGCCACGGCACGGTGGGGTTGCAGCACGCGACGATGGCGATCTACAACGCCTGGTGCGACCGCGTGCCGGTGATCGTCATCGGCGGCAACGACCTAGACGCCGCGCACCGGCCGCCGGGCGTGCCGACCTTCCACTCGGCGCAGGACATCGGTCTGCTGGTGCGCGACTACACCAAGTGGGACGACACGCCGATCTCGCTGCAGCACTTCGCGCAGTCGATGGTGCGCGCGTACAAGATCGCCATGACGCCGCCTTACGGCCCGGTGCTGATCTCGCTCGACGCGGGCCTGCAGCAGGAGGTGATCCGCGAGCACGGCCAGAAGCTCTACATTCCGAAGTACGTTGCCACGTCGCCGCCGCAGGGCGATTCCGGCGCGGTGAAGGAAGCGGCGCGCCTCCTGGCCGCCGCCGACAATCCGGTGATCGTCGCCGACCGCGCGGCGCGCACGCCGAACGGCATCAAGCTGCTGGTACAGCTGGCGGAATTGCTCCAGGCGCGCGTCATCGACCAGGGCAGCCGGGTCAACTTCCCGAAGACGCACTATCTTTCCGCGCCGCCCACCCAGGTGGCGAGCGCCGACGTGATCCTCGGCCTCGAGCTCTCCGACTTCTGGGGCACCGTGAACAGCTGGACCGACAACGGCGAGAACGGCGTCGGCGAGAACCAGCCGCGCATCAAGCCCGGCACCAAACTCATCAGCATCAGCGGCGCGGAGCTCCTCACCAAGGCGAACTTCCAGGACTTCCAGCGCTTCCAGTCGGTCGACATCTCGATGGCGGGCGATGCCGAGGCGACGCTGCCCGCGCTCATCGAGGCGGTCCGCTCAGCCATTCCCAATTCACGCAAAGATGCGATCGCGCAACGCGCCCAGGCGGCGCGCAAGGCGTACGCCGAGCAGGAAGGGCGCACCAAGCAGGCCGCCGCGCTCGGCTGGGACGCGAGCCCGATCAGCACCGCGCGCCTGGTGATGGAAACCTACAACGCGGTCAAGGGCCTCGACTGGTCGATCGTTTCCCAGTCGGGCAACGTGAGCAACTGGCAGAACCGCCTGTGGCCGCTCACCGAGCACCATCACTGGATCGGCCGCTCCGGCGGCTTCGGCGTCGGCTACGGCGCGCCGGCCTCGGTGGGCGCCGCGCTCGCCAACCGCGACCTCGGCCGCATCTCGGTCAACATCCAGTCCGACGGCGACCTGATGTATGCGCCGGGCGTGCTGTGGACGGCGGCAAAGCACAAGATCCCGCAGCTCGCGGTGATGCACAACAACCGCGGCTACCACCAGGAAGTGATGCACGTGCAGCGGCTCGCCAGCTTCCGCAACCGCAAGTCGAACTACGACGGCGACGGCGGTCCGGTCGGCACGCGCATCGAGAACCCCCACATCGAGTACCACAAGCTCGCCGAGTCGATGGGCTGGTGGGCGAAAGGACCGATCAAGGATCCGGCGCAGCTCGCGCCAGCGCTGAGGGAAGCGGTGAAGGTCGTGCAATCGGGCACGCCCGCCCTCCTCAACGTGTGGACGCAGCCTCGCTGATGGGCACCGGCATGCGCTATGTGATCCTCGCCGCGGCGACGATTCTCGCTGGCTTCATGTCGCGCCCGGCCGCGGCTGCCGACGCGGCGAAGGGCAAGATCGCCTTCGAGAAGAACGGCTGCTGGCAATGCCACGGCTATGTCGGGCAGGGCGGCGCCGCCGGAAAAACGCTCGCGCCGAAACCGATGCCGGTCGAGGCGTTCAACGTCTTCGTGCGCAACTCCAACGGCCAGATGCCGCCCTATCCGAAGCAGATCCTCTCCGACGCCGACCTCGCCGACATTCACGCCTACCTGTCGTCGATTCCGGCGCCGAAGGACTACAAGAGCATCCCGCTACTCAGTCAGTAACAAGGACTTTCAGCTAGACGCTGGCGCGCCCTCGTCGGCGTGCCCAACGACCTCTTGGCCCATCATGTAGCGCAACACGTAGTCGAGAGTGTTCTTGCCATAGGGCTTGGTGACGTATCCGTCAGCGCCAAGTGCGAGACCCTTCG
>DASWEU010000068.1:0-1786 GCA_036394595.1 Burkholderiales bacterium
GGGCACGATGCCCCCGATCAGGAGCTTGGAGATCGAGATGCCCGAAAGGCTCCCAAGCAAGACCGTCAGTGCCGACGGAGGAATCAGCATATCGACCGCGCCGATCGCCATCAGCGGGCCGGTCGCCATGGTCGGGTGATACCCGCGCGCGAGCATCACCGGCAGCATCAGGCTCCCGAGCATCGCGGTGGTGGCGATGGTCGAGCCCGAGATCGCGGAGAACACCGTGCCCGCGACCACTGCGACCACTGCGAGCCGTCCCGGAACCTGGCGGATCAGGTGCTCGACGCCGTCGATCACTTTCACTGCGAGCCCTGTGTGGAACAGCACTTCGCCCATGAGGATGAAAAGCGGGATAGGAGTGAGCGAAAAGCTCGCGACCGACCCGACGGAATTGCGGGCGAACTGGACCAGCCCCGCCTCGCCGCCGAGGAACAGCCACGCGCCCAGCAGGTTGATCACCAGGAACGAGAACGCCACCGGCAGGCCGAGGAACAGCAGCGCCGTCGAGCCGCCGAGCATCAGCCATGCCGCCGCCTCCCATGACATGGCTCTAGCCGGTCGAGACCGCGTCGTCGCGCGGCGCGCGTGGCCCGAGCGCGAGGCGGCGCATGCGGAAGAGCATCTCGAGAGACAGCGCGAGGAACGCGACCGGCAAGACACTGAGCAGCCACCACTCCGGCGTGACCAGCGTCTTGATCGAGACCGATCCCGCGTTGAAGCTCGCGAGGGCCGCTCGAGCGCCGTAGTAGGCGATGAAGAGGCAGCAGGCGAGGCCCAGGACATCCACCACCCACTCGAAGATCCAGCCGAGCTGCTTCGGCACCATGCGCAGGACGATGTCCACGCGGATGTGCTGGCCGCGCCGCAGCAGCCAGGGCGCCGTGAGCATCGTGACGAGGTAGAGCGCACCTTCCGAGATCTCGTTGCTCCACTCGAGGCCGGCGACGCCCGGGACGATGCGCACGTTGCGCAGCAGCACGTCGGCGCAGATCATCAGCGTCATGCCGAACACGAGCGCGCACGCGGCGAGGGCGAACGCGTCGAGAAGTTTGCCGTACGCCGCTTCGAGCCGGTCCATGACTACTTCGCGAGCACCTTCTGCAGTTGAGGGCCGTATTGCGGGCTCGCCTTGATGGCGTTTGCCCAGCCGATTTCCTTCGCCTTCTCGACGTACGCCTTGGCGGTCGCCGCGTCGAAAGCGATCACCTGGATGCCGGCCTCGGCCTGGCGCTTCGCTTCGGCCTGATTGTAGGTTTTCCAGAAGTCGTTCTGCGCCTCGTAGGCCTGAGCCTTGCGCTCGAGGTAGTCGCGCTGCGCCGGCGTGAGCGACTTGTACTTGTCCAGGTTCATGATCAGCGCCACCTCGGCGTTGTAGAAGCCAGGGTCGACGCGGTACTTCGTCTTCTCCTGCCAGTTCAGGTCGAAGAGGGCGTGGATCGGCCAGCCGTAGCCGTCGATCACGCCGCGCTCGAGCGCGGTGTAGACCTCTCCGGGCGCCGTGGTCATGACCTGCGCGTTCATCGACTGGAAGAATTCGCGGTACACCGGCGTGATGCGGATCTTCATGCCGGTGAGGTCGGGCTTGTCGATCTTCTTGTTGATGTACAGGTGGAACGGCGTGAACTCGACGACCTTGGCGAGGTAGCGCATGTTGCCCTTCTCCGCCCAGATCTTGTTGATCAGGTCGAAGCCGCCGTTCTTGCGCTGCTCGGCGGCGCTGGTCTCCGAGAGCTTGAGGATGTCCGACTCGGGCATCACGTTGGTGTAGAAGGCGCCGGTGCTG
>DASWEU010000069.1:0-23917 GCA_036394595.1 Burkholderiales bacterium
TCGGCTGCCGCTGCTGCTCCCGAGAAAAAAGAGGTTCCTGTCGCCAAAGCTCAATCGGCTCCCGCCGTGATGCCGGCGGCGCAGAAGATTGCCGCCGAGAAGGGGATCGATACCTCGAAGATCCAGGGCAGCGGCCGCGACGGCCGCGTCACCAAAGGGGACGTTCTGATTGAAAAGAAACCCCTTCAGCAAGCCCCCGCGGCGGTCAACACGGAGGCGCTGCTGTCCGGCCGTCCGGAGCAGCGCGTGCCGATGTCGCGGCTGCGCCAGCGCGTCGCCGAGCGGCTGATCCAGTCGCAGGCCACCGCCGCCATCCTCACCACCTTCAACGAAGTGAACATGGCGCCGGTGATGGAGTTGCGCAAGAAATACCAGGAGCGCTTCGAGAAGGAGCACGGCGTCAAGCTCGGCTTCATGTCCTTCTTCGCCAAGGCGGCGGTGCACGCGCTGAAGAAATATCCGGTGGTCAACGCCTCGATCGACGGCAACGACATCGTCTACCACGGTTACTTCGACATCGGCGTCGCCGTCGGCAGCCCGCGCGGGCTGGTGGTGCCGATCCTGCGCGACGCCGACCAGCTGTCCTTCGCCGGCATCGAGAAGAAGATCGGCGAGTTCGGCAAGAAGGCGCAGGACGGCAAGCTTTCGCTCGAAGAGCTCACCGGCGGCACCTTCTCGATTTCCAACGGCGGCGTCTTCGGCTCGATGCTGTCGACGCCGATCATCAACCCGCCGCAGTCGGCGATCCTCGGCGTGCACGCCACCAAGGAGCGCGCCGTGGTGGAAAACGGCCAGGTGGTGGTGCGGCCGATGAACTACCTGGCGCTTTCTTACGATCACCGGATCATCGATGGTCGTGAAGCCGTTTTATTTCTGGTTTCGATCAAGGAAGTTCTCGAAGACCCGGCGCGTCTCGCACTCGAGATATGAAGTCCTTCGACGTGGTGGTGATCGGCGGCGGGCCGGGCGGCTACATCGCCGCCATCCGCGCCGCGCAGCTCGGCCTTGCCACCGCCTGCATCGACGAGGCGAAAGGCACCGACGGCAAGCCGGCGCTCGGCGGCACCTGCACCAACGTCGGCTGCATTCCCTCCAAGGCGCTGCTGCAGTCCTCCGAGAACTACGAGCAGGCCGGCCACCACTTCGCCGAGCACGGCGTCAGGATCAAGGGCCTCGAGCTCGATCTGGGCACCATGCTCAAGCGCAAGGACAAGGTGGTGAAGGCGAGCAACGACGGCGTGCTCTACCTGTTCAAGAAAAACAAGATCACGTTCTTCCATGGCCGGGGAAGTTTCGGCAAATCGCCAGGCGAAATCCTGGTCGCCGGGGAAACTCTCAGCGCCAAGAACGTCATCATCGCCACGGGGTCCAACCCGCGCGCGCTGCCGGGGGCGGACTTCGACGAAAAGCTCATCCTCAGCAACACCGGGGCGCTGGCGATCCCGGAGGTGCCGAAAAGGCTGGGGTTGATCGGCGCCGGGGTCATCGGCCTCGAGATGGGCAGCGTCTGGCGACGGCTAGGCTCGGAGGTGACCATACTCGAGGCGTTGCCGGCGTTCCTCGGCGCGGCCGACGAGCAACTTGCCCGCGAGGCCGCCAAAGTCTTCGCCAAGCAGGGGCTGAAGATCGAGCTGGGCGTAAAAATCGCCAGGATTGAGAAGAAGAAGACCGTTATGGTTCAATATGCTGGATCTGACGGCTCATCCAAATCCTTGGAGTGCGATCGCCTCGTCGTCTCGATCGGGCGGATTCCCAATACCGATGGACTGAACGCCGAGGGCGTCGGGCTCAAGCTGGACCGCGGATTCGTCGCCGTGGATGGCGACTGCCGGACCAGCCTGCCGGGGGTGTGGGCGATTGGCGACGTCGTGCGCGGCCCGATGCTCGCGCACAAGGCAGAGGAAGAAGGCGTAGCCGTCGCCGAGCGCATCGCCGGCCAGAAGCCGCACTTGGATTTCAACACCGTGCCCTGGGTCATCTACACCACGCCGGAGATAGCGTGGGTGGGCAGGACTGAACAGCAGCTCAAGGCCGAAGGCGTCGCCTATCGCGCCGGAACCTTCCCGTTTGCAGCCAACGCGCGGGCGCGTGCGTTGGGCGACACGACCGGGTTCGTGAAATTTCTGGCCGACGAAAAAACAGATGCGATCCTCGGCGTGCATATCATCGGTCCATTCGCCGGCGAACTGATCGCCGAGGCGGTGGTGGCGATGGAGTTCCGCGGCTCGGCCGAGGACATCGGCATGATCTGCCACGCCCATCCCTCGCTTTCCGAAGCGATGAAGGACGCGGCGCTCGCCGTAGACAAGCGTTCCCTGAACACATGACACGCGGCGAAGCGCGAGCGCTGGCGGTATCGGCGCTGGCGCTTTGCCTGTCGCTGGGCGGCTGCGCCAGCGACATCGTGCTGGGCAGCAGCGACAACGCGGTGTCCCTCAGGCCGGGCGACCTGGAAGCGGGCGGCCTGGCGTTGGTCACGCCGTCGACCATCACTGGCCAGGAGCAGGAGAAGCAGGCGCTGGCGCTCATCTTCAGCGAGGTGCTGGCGCTGCAGCGCCCCAAGGTGAAGCTCGCCACGCTGGCCGAGACGCTGGGCGCGGTGAACCGCGACGGCTTGTCCGACGGTTACAAGCGGATGTACGACGATTATCGCGATACCGGGCTGCTGTCCCGGGATGCGCTGAAGCTGGTCGGCACCGCGACCGGGATGCACTACGTGGCGCAGCTCAAGCTGCAGAAATTCAGCCAATACTCGAAGACGCGATTTGCGCCGCTCGGCATTCGCATCTTCGAGACGCAGATCGGCGAAATCCGCCTGTTCTTCCAGGTCTGGGACGTCGACAGTGGCGCCATTGCGTGGGAGGCGATGCAGGAACGCAGCCTCTCAAGGGAGACCGTGAGCGACCGGCCCATCCAGCAGCGCGCGCTGTTTCGCGCGGTGGCCGAGGACCTGGTCGCCCGGCTGCCGTAATCCATCCCGCGCGCCGCTACAATGCGGCGGCCGATGCAGGATGTCGTCGCCATCTACCAGCAGAACCTCGCGCGGCGCGGATTCGTCCAGGATCCCGCGCAATGGCGCGCGGTGGAGCGCTTGCAACAGCTGTATGAGGAGTGGACCGCCTACAAGGCGCGGCGCAGCAATGCGCTGAAGCGCCTGCTGGTCAAGCCGCCGCTGCCCAAGGGGGTCTACCTGTGGGGCCCGGTCGGCCGCGGCAAGAGCTTCCTGATGGACGCGTTCTACCTGTGCGTGCCGCTGGTGCGCAAGCGGCGCGTCCACTTCCATCACTTCATGCGCGAGATCCATCGCGAGCTGTACGAGGTCAAGGGCACCGAAGACCCGATCGCAGTGGTGGCGGAACGGACCGCTCGACGTTACCGATTAATTTGCTTTGATGAATTTCACGTCGGCGACATCGCCGACGCCATGATCCTCGGCCGCTACCTCGAGCAGGCGATGGCACACGGCGTCGAATTCGTCATGACCTCCAATTACCACCCGGACCAGCTCTACCCGGGCGGACTGCAGCGCGAGCGCTTCCTGCCGGCCATCGAGTTTCTCAAGAGCCAGCTTGACGTCGTCGGCGTCGACAACGGCACCGACTACCGCAGGTTGAAGATGGAACGGGTCAAGGTTTATCACCTCGATGGCGAAAGCGATTTTCCGCAAATCTTCTCCCAGCTCAAGGACGTCGAAGAGGAAAAGCAGCCGCTCGACGTCGAGGGGCGGGAGATTGCCTACCGCAAGCGCGCCGGCGGCCTGGTGTGGTTCGCCTTCGACGTGCTGTGCGGCGGGCCGCGCTCCTACGCCGACTACGTCGACCTGGCGAAGCGCTTTCATACCGTGATGCTCTCCGGCGTGCCGCGCCTGTCGCCGAAGAACGCCGACGCGGCGCGGCGCTTCACCTGGCTGATCGATGTGTTCTACGATGACCGCGTGAAGCTGGTGGTGTCGGCCGCGGCCGAGCCGGAGAAGCTTTTTCCGGCGGGCGAGAACGCCGCCGAGTTCCAGCGCACCGTGAGCCGGCTGCACGAGATGCAATCGTCGCAATACCTGCAACAGGAGCGGCGCCGATGAGAATTTTCCTGGCAGTGATTCTCCTGCTTGGGGGGCTCGCGCAAGCGCAGACCTATCCGGCCAAGCCGGTGCGGCTCATCATTCCGTTCCCGCCCGGGGGCAGCAACGACGTGGTGGGACGCGTGATCGGCGTGCAGCTCGGCGAGCGCCTGGGCCAGGCGGTGGTGATCGACAACCGCGGCGGCGGTGGCGGCACCATCGGCATCAACGCCGCGGCCAAGTCGCCGGCCGACGGCTACACGCTGCTGCTGGTCTCGGTCGGCTACCCGATGAGCATCGCGCTGCGCTGGATGCCGCCGGAGTCGCTGCAGTGGTTTGCACCGGTCGCGACCTTTGGCACCGGCCCGAGCATCCTGGTCGTGCCCGCTGCGCTGCCGGTTAAATCGTTGCAGGACCTCATCGCGCTCGCCAAGAGGAAGCCCGGTGATCTGAATGCCGGCTCGGCGGGGGCGGGCAGCTTCCAGCATCTCGCTACCGAACTCTTCCGCCTGCAGGCCGGCATCGACATCGTCATCATCCAGTACAAGGGCGGCGGGCCGGCGCTCACCGACGTCATTGCCGGCCAGGTGCAGATGAACGTCGGCAGCGTGGTGCAGAACCTGCCGCACGTGCGCTCGGGCAAGTTGCGCGCGCTCGGCGTCGGCGGCGCCAACCGCATCGCGGCGGCGCCCGACGTGCCGACCTTCGCCGAGACGGGCCTGGTGGGCGCGGAGGCGACCAACTGGTGGGGCATCGTCGCCCCGGCGGGCACGCCGGCGGCGGTCATCGCGCGACTGCGGCGGGAAATCTTCGCCATCGTCGACACGGCGGAGACGCGCAAGCGCTTCGAGCTCGAGGGCGCGGAGGTGCTGCGCCTGGGGTCGGAGGACTTCGCCCGCCTGCTCGTTGAAGAAACCGCGAAATGGACGCGCGTAGTGCAGGCCGCGAACATCAAGGCGGAATAAGATAGCGGCCCATGGAACGCTTCAAGGCCTACCGGCTGAGCGAGACGCCGGAGAAGAAGATCAAAGCGGAGTTCGTCGACTGCACGCTGGACGACCTCGACCCGGGCGACGTCGTGGTGCGCGTGGCCTATTCGGACATCAACTACAAGGACGCGCTCGCCGCGACCGGCAAGGGCAGGATCCTGCGCCGGCCTTCGTGCATCGGCGGCATCGACTTCTCCGGCACCGTGATTTCGTCCACCGATCCGCGTTTCAGGAAGGGCGACGCGGTGCTGACGGTCAGCGGCGAGTACGTGGGCGTCTCGCACGACGGCGGTTACTCGCCCTATGCCCGCGTGAAGGGGGATTGGCTAACCCGGGTGCCGCAAGGTCTTTCGCTCTGGGAGGCGATGGCGTTTGGCACCGCCGGCTATACCGCCGGCATTGCCGTGGTGCGTATGGAACACAACGGGCTCAGGCCGAAGAAGGGCCCGGTGGTGATCAGCGGCGCCACCGGCGGCGTCGGCTCGGTCGCCGTCGCTGCTTTTGCGCGTCTCGGCTACGAGGTGGTCGCGCTCACCGGCAAGGAAAGCGAATCCGACTGGCTCAAGCGCCTCGGTGCTAAAGAAATTTTGTTGAGAAAAACCTTAAACCTCGAAAAGATCAAACCACTGGACAAGGCCACCTGGGCAGGCGCCGTCGATAATCTCGGCGGGCCGGTGCTGGCCTGGATGGCGAGCACGATGAAGGAGAACGGCGTCATTGGCGCAGTCGGGCTGGCGCAGAGCGCCGAGCTGCACACCTGGGTCATGCCATTCATCCTGCGCGGCGCCAGCCTGCTCGGCATCAATTCGGGCGACAGCTCCAACGACATCCGCGAGCAGGTGTGGCAGCGGCTGGCGAGCGACCTGAAACCGCCGCTCCTGAAGGAGATGGCGCGCACCATCCCGTTTCGCGATCTGCCCGGTGCCTTCGACGATTTCATCAGCGGCAAGGTGAGCCGCCGCGTGGTCGTGGACCTCAACGAGTGAGCTACCAGGACTTCCACCGCCGCTCGCTCGCTGACCGCGATGCCTTCTGGGCGGAGGAAGCGAAGCTGATTCACTGGCAGCGGCCGTTCGGCCAGGTGCTCGACTATTCGCGTCCGCCGTTCGCCCGCTGGTTCGTCGGCGGTGAAACCAATCTTTGCCACAACGCGGTCGACCGCCATCTCGCGGCGCGCGGCGCGCAGGCGGCGCTGGTGTGGATCTCGACCGAAGTCGACAAGTCGCGCAGCTATACCTACCAGGAGCTGCATTTCGAGATCAACCGCGTCGCCGCCATGATGCAGTCGCTGGGCGTGCGGCGCGGCGATCGCGTGATCATCTACATGCCGATGATTCCCGAGGCGGCGTTCGCCATGCTGGCGTGCGCCCGCATCGGCGCGATTCATTCCGTGGTGTTCGGCGGCTTCGCCGCCGCCAGCCTGGCCGCGCGCATCGACGACGCCAAGCCGGCGCTGATGATCACCGCGGATGGCGGCAGCCGCATGGGCAAGGTGGTGACCTACAAAGCGCTGGTCGACGAGTCGCTCAAGCTCGCGAAGCATCCACCGAAGAAGGTGCTGATTTTCCGGCGCGGCCTCGATGCGGGAATGACGATGGTGCCGGGCAGGGATGTGGACTGGGAGTTGTTAAAGAAAAAGCATCTTCAATCGTCCGTGGATTGCGCGTGGCTCGAGGCTTCCGAGCCCTCCTACATTCTTTATACGTCGGGCACGACCGGCCGGCCAAAAGGCGTGCAGCGCGACGTCGGCGGCTATGCCGTGGCGCTCGCCTCGTCGATGCAGCGCATTTTCTGCGGTGAGGCGGGAGAAACGATGTTCACCACCTCGGACATTGGCTGGGTGGTCGGACACTCGTACATCATTTACGCGCCGCTGATCGCGGGCATGACGACCATCCTGTACGAAGGCGTGCCGATCCGGCCGGACGCCGGCGTGTGGTGGAAGATCGTCCAGGACTACAAAGTGTCGGTGATGTTCTCCGCGCCCACCGCCGTCCGGGTGCTGAAGAAACAGGATCCGGCGTGGCTGAAAAAATACGACGTCTCCTCGCTTAAGCACCTGTTCCTCGCCGGCGAGCCGCTCGACGAGCCGACGCACCGCTGGATCACCGAGGCGCTCGGCCGGCCGGTGATCGACCACTACTGGCAGACAGAAACCGGCTGGCCGCTGCTCTCGGCGCACCCGGGCGTCGAGAATACGCCGCTCAAGATGGGCTCGCCGAGCTTCCCGGTGTACGGCTATGACGTGCGGCTGCTGCATGAAGTCACGGGAAAACCCATTCAAGACGGCGAAAAAGGCGTGGTCGCCATCGCACCACCGCTGCCGCCGGGCTGCATGAGCACCATCTGGGGCGACGACGAGCGGTTCGTGAAGACGTACTTCAAGGACTTCAAGGATCAGTTGATCTACTCGACTTTCGACTGGGGTATCCGCGACAAGGACGGCTATTACTACATCCTCGGCCGGACCGACGACGTCATCAACGTCGCCGGGCACCGGCTTGGCACGCGGGAGATCGAAGAAGCGGTCAATATGCACTCGAACATCGCCGAATGCGCCGTGGTGGGCGTGGCGGATCCGATCAAGGGCCAGATGCCTCTGGCATTTGCCGTATTGAAGGATGCTTCGAAAACGACTTCGTCGAAGGAAGTCATGGACACCGTAGACAAGCATCTGGGCGCCATTGCCCGCCCGAAGGCCGTGCATTTCGTGACGCTGCTACCGAAGACGCGCTCGGGCAAGACGCTGCGCCGCTCGATCCAGGCGCTCGCCGAGGGGCGCGACCCGGGCGACCTCACGACCATTGAAGATCCCAACGCATTGGAACAGATCAAACAGGCCCTGCACCCATGAAAACACGACCGCTGCTGACCCTCGACGACTGCCGCAAGGTTTCCGCCGCCGCCGAGGCCGAGGCGAAGAAGAACAACTGGAACGTCTGCATCGCCATCCTGGACGATGGCGGTCATCTGCTGCACCTCGTGCGCATGGATGGCGCCTCGCCGGCCAACGCGCGCATCGCGGTCGCCAAGGGCCGCACCGCGGCCGAGTCGCGGCGATCGAGCGGCGTCTGGGAGCAGCGCATCAAGGAGGGCCGCAATTCCATGCTCGGCATGCCCGGCATCACGCCGGTGCAGGGCGGGCTGCCGATCGTGGTAGAAGGCGTTTGCGTCGGCGGCATCGGCGCATCCGGAGTTCAATCCCACGAGGACGAGCAGATCGTCGCCGCGGGTATCAAGGCGTTGAGTTAATTAACCTGAGGAGAGAGAAATGGCTTTCAAGCCGATGTTTCGCGTAGCAGCCGCAGCTTCGTTCGCAATGTTTGCCCTGGGCGCCGTCGCGCAGGTCCCGGCGGATCCCGCCAATCCCAACGAGGCGCTGCCGGAGAAGGCGACTTATCTGCCTTACGGGGAGACCATCAAGCTCGACCAGGCAAGGAAGGCCGTCGACGCCGCGCTTGCGGACGCCACCAAGCGCGGCTGGCCCATGTGCATTGCGGTGGTCACCCCGAGCGGCGACCTGGTCGCTTTCGCCAAGATGGATGACTGCCAGTACGCCTCGATCGCCATAGCGCAGCACAAGGCAAAAGCGGCAGCCACCTTCCGTCGCCCGACGGTCAACTTCGAGCGGCTGCTCGGCAAGGGCCCGTTCTTCAGCTACCTGGCGACGCTCGACGGCGTCATCGGCTCGCGCGGCGGAAACCCGATCGTCGTGAACGGCAAGATCATCGGCGCGATCGGCGTGTCCGGCGGCACCGGGTCGCAAGACGACGTCGTCTCCCAGGCCGGCGTCGCGTCGATCAAGTAGCGGCGTTTGCAGGTCCTCATCGCGGGCGCGGGGGTCGGAGGCCTGACCGCCGCGCTCGCGCTGCTCAGGCGCGGCATCGATGTCGACGTCTACGAGCAAGCGACCGCGCTGCGCGAGGTCGGCGCGGGGCTGCAGCTCAGCGCCAACGGCTCGCGGGTGTTCTACGAGCTCGGCCTCGCGGAGGAACTGAAGGCGATCTCCTGCGAGGCAGCGGGCAAGGAAATCCGCCTCTGGAACACCGGGGAGACCTGGAAACTGTTCGACCTTGGCAGCGCTTCGGTCGAGAAGTTCGGCTACCCGTATTTCACCCTTTACCGGCCCGACCTTCTCGAAGTACTGGCGCGTGCGGTGCGGCGCGAAAAGCCCGACGCCATTCATCTTGGAATGAAGTGCACGGGTTTTCAACAATCTGCTCATGGCGTCACCGCTTTTTTTGGAAAAGACAATTCTGTAAAGGCAGATGCATTGATCGGCGCCGACGGCGTCCACTCGCGCATCCGCCAGGGACTGTTCGGCGTGGATCGCCCGACGTTCACCGGAGTCATCGCCTGGCGCGGCGTCATCCCGATGCAGCGGCTGCCCTCGCACATGGCGCGCATGGTCGGCACCAATTGGGTCGGGCCGGGCGGGCACGTCATTCAATACCCGCTGCGCGGCGGCAAGCTGATGAACTTCGTCGGTGCGCTCGAGCGTGCCGATTGGCAGGTGGAGTCCTGGAGCGCGCGGGGCACCACCGCGGAGCTGGCCGCTGACTACGCCGGCTGGCACGCGGACGTGCAATCGATGATCGCGGCGATCCCGGCGCCGTTCAAGTGGGCGCTGATGACGCGCGCGCCGCTCGAGCGCTGGTCGGTCAAGCGCGTGAGCCTACTGGGCGATGCCTGCCATTCGATGGTGCCCTTCCTTGCGCAAGGCGCGGTGATGGCGATCGAAGACGGCTATGTGCTGGGTCGCTGCCTGAAGGAACATGGGGCGGAGGAGGGGCTTGCCCGCTACGAGGCGGCGCGGCGGGAACGCACCCGCCGGGTGGTCGAGGGCTCGGCGGCCAATATCCAGCGCTTCCACAACCCGGTGCTTGCCGACCCGGGGGCGGCGCGCGCCTATGTCGACCGCGAATGGGCAAGTCCGCGCGTCGCCGAGCGCTATGAATGGCTATTCCGTTACGATGCGTCCAGCGTGCCAATCTGAGAGGGGGGGTGGAAGATGAACAATCCGATGGTTCTCGTTGCGGGCCGGGCCCTGATGTCGGCGGTGTTCCTGGTCGCCGGCGTGCGCAAGATCATGATCTGGGGGCCGCAAGTGGCGTATTTCACCAAGCTCGGCTTTCCGGAGCCGGGGTTCTTTACCGTGGTCGCCGTCGTCATCGAGCTCGGCGCCGGCCTGGCGCTGCTGGTGGGCTGGCGCACCAAGTGGGCGGCGTGGCTGCTGGCGCTGTTCGTGCTGGTGGCGACCTTCATGGCGCACCGCTTCTGGGAATTCGACGCGGCGCAGGCGGCCAACCAGATGAACCACTTCCTGAAGAACATGGCGATCATCGGCGGCCTGGCCTTCGTCGCCAGCTTCGGTCCCGGCAGGATCGCCGTCGACAAGAGTTGATGGCAGCGGAGCTGGTTCGCGCGCTCGAGCGCTCCCACCTGCATCCGCTGTGGGATCGCTACAAGCGCATCACGCCGGTCGCGCCGCAGGCGCGCGATGCGCCGATGCACTGGCGCTGGCGCGATATCGAGCCGTTCACCGACCGCGCGGCGAAGGAAGTAGGCATCGAGGATATCGAGCGCCGCGCGCTGATCCTCGCCAACCCGGCCTTCGGCGGGGAGACGGTGACGACGCAGAACCTGATCGGCGCGTTTACCGTGCTCGAGCCGGGCGACAAGGCGGTGCCGCACCGGCATACGGCCGCGGCGATCCGCTTCGCAACGCGCGCCGAGGGCGCGGTAACCATCGTCAACGGCCGGCGCTGCGAGATGCACGAAGGCGACCTGGTGCTGACGCCGCCGATGTGCTGGCATGGCCACATCAACCAGGGCAGCCGCCGCACCGTGTGGTTCGACGCCGCCAACATGCCGGTGATCTGCGCCCTCGACGCCAGCTTTTTCGAGCCCGGCACCCGGCAGGACGAGCGCTTCTGGGAAGTCGCGGCCGAGGGTTCGGCGGAATACCGGTTTCCCTGGGCGGACACACGCAATGCCCTCGAGGCCATGCCGGAAAGTGAAGACGGATCGAAAACCTACCGCTACACGAAGAACGGCGGCTCGGTGATGCCCACCCTGGACTTGTTCGTCAAGAGAGTTGCCTCGCCGACCCGGGCGCATCGCGCGACTTATAACGCCGTCTGCCTGGTGGTCTCGGGCGAAGGCCGCTCGGCGGTCGGCGACCAGACGTTCGAGTGGTCGCGCCACGACGTCTTCAGCGTGCCGCACTGGACCTGGGCGAGCCACGAAGCGACCAGCGGATCCGCCGACCTGTTCGTCGTCACCGACCGCGCCATCTTCGAGCGCCTCGAGCTGCTACGCGAAGAGTTGAAGTGATCGGCCTGGCGGTGCGCCGGGTCGAGGACCTGCGTTTCCTCACGGGCGAAGGCTGCTTCGTCGCGGATTTGTCGTTCCCCGGCGAACTTTATTGCGTGTTGGTTCGATCTCCGCACGCCCACGCGCGAATTCGATCCATTAATTTTCCGGATAAAAAATCAGTGGTTGTATTCACCGGAAAAGACATGGAGTCCGATGGCGTCGGGCCGATGCGCTGCGGCTGGGTGCTGAAGGACATGGTCGAGCCGCAGCGCTGGGCGCTCGCCCGCGGCTTGGTGCGCCACGTCGGCGAGCCGGTCGCCGCGGTGATCGCCGAAACACGCGCGGCTGCCGAGGACGCCGCGGAAACGATCGAGGTGGACTACGAGGCGCTGCCTCCCGTCAGCGAGCAATGCTTCCGGTGGACTCGCGGCGAACGCGCTCCGGTCGACGCCGCTTTTTCACAAGCCTTCAAAATCGTGGAAATAGAAGTCGCCAACAACCGCTTGTGCGGCGCTGCGATCGAGACGAGGGGCGCAATCTGCACCGGCGACACCCTCTATGTCGGCACGCAGGCGCCGCACCACATCCGGCGCTTCGTCTGCGAGGAGCTCGGCATCGACGAGGGCAAGCTGCGCGTGGTGTCGCCTGACGTCGGCGGCGGCTTCGGCTACAAGGGCAAGCATTACCCGGAGGAAACCCTAGTGGTGTGGGCGGCGCGGCGCCTGCGCCGGCCGGTCAAATGGATCGCCGGGCGCAGCGAATCCTTCCTGTCCGACACACAAGGGCGGGGACATCGGACGAAGGCCAGATTGGCTCTCGACGATCGAGGTCAATTCCTGGCATTGAAAATCCATACCACCGCGGATCTCGGCGCCTATGTCTCTACCTTCGGCGCGGCGATTCCCGGTCCGATCTACACGGCGCTGCTGGCGGGCGTGTACCGCACGCCGGCGGTATTCGTCGAAGTCCAGGGCGTATTCAGCAACGCCACGCCGACCGACGCCTACCGCGGCGCGGGGCGCCCGGAGGCCTGCTACGTGCTCGAGCGCCTGGCCGACAAGGCGGCGCGCGAGCTCGGCATCGACCGCGCCGAGATCCGGCGTCGCAACCTCATCTCGAGCGCGGCGATGCCGTACAAGACGCCGGTCGGACCGACGTACGACTGCGGGAATTTTCCGAAGGTGTTTGAAAGGGCATTGCATCTTTCCAGGGATAAGAAGTCCGCCAGGAAGAAAGAAAAGCTCTACGGCCTGGGAATGGCCTGCTTCGTCGAATCCTCGGGCGTTGCGCCTTCGCGGCTTGCCGGCATGATGGGCGCGCGCGGCGGCTTCTACGAATCGGCCCAGGTGCGGGTGGCGCCCGATGGCAGCGTCACCGCCTTGCTCGGCACCCACAACCACGGCCAGGGGCATCAAACGACTTACGCCCAGATTCTGGCCGAACGTTTTGGCATTTCGATGCAGAGCATCAAAATCGTCGAAGGGGATACCGGGGTAGTCCCAGTCGGCACCGGAACCTTCGGCTCGCGCTCGATCGCGGTCGGCGGCTCGGCGCTGCACAATGCCGCCGGCAAGATCATCGAAAAGGGCAGGCGTATCGCTGCACACCTGCTCGAGGCCGCCGCGGCCGATATCGGTTTCAACCAAGGATTTTTTGAAGTGAGCGGGACCGACCGGCGGCTGTCCTTTGCCCAGATTGCCGGCGCCGCCTACGTGCCGCACAACTATCCCCTCGAGGTGCTCGAGCCAGGCCTCGACGAAAACGCGTTCTACGACCCGTCCAATTTCGCCTTCTCCAACGGCGCGCACGTCTGCGAAGTGGAGGTCGACGCAGAGACGGGGGAGGCGCGCATCCTTTCCTACGTCGCAGTGGATGACATCGGCCGCGTCATCAATCCGATGATCGTCGAGGGACAGATTCATGGCGGCCTCGCCCAAGGCATCGGCCAGGCGCTCGCCGAATACACGGCCTACGACCGCGGCGGCCAGCTGCTGTCCGCTTCGTTCATGGACTACGCCATTCCGCGGGCGGGCGACCTGCCGGCATTCGTCTCCGAACTCGATGAGAGCCAGCCTTGCACCCACAATCCTCTGGGCGCCAAGGGTTGCGGCGAATCCGGCGCCATCGGCGCGCCGGCAGCCGTGATGAGCGCGATTCTCGACGCCCTGGCGCCGCTCGGGGTCAAGGAGCTCGAAATGCCCGCTACGCCGCACCGAGTCTGGCAAGCCATAATGTCCAGATGATCCAGGCGAGTTTCCGGTCGCAGGAAGTCAACCCGGCGAAGCTGGTGCAGCTCTACCGCCGCGAGCTGGAACTTTGCCTGGCGAAGAAGGGCGAAACCATTGCGCTGGTGAGCGACCTGGCCACGCGTCGCGAATACGTGCAGGCGGCGTTTGCGGCCGCCGACGACATCGGCGCCGATATCTACGAGCTGTGCGTCAACGCGCTGCCGTCATGGACCAAGGTCGGCGTACCGACTATCGGGCAATGCAAGGGAACGCTGGAGGCGGTGCGCGCGGCGGACCTGGTGGTGGTGTTCCACGTGCCGCTCTTCACGCAGTGGCTCAAGCAGGTGATGGACGGCGGCACGCGCGTGCTGATGATCATCGACGCCCCCGACGACCTCGAGCAGCTGATGGCGCCGCCCGGGCTGAAACAGGCCTGCAAGCACGCCGAAGCGATCTACCGGAAAACCAGGACCGTGCGGGTTACCAGCGAAGCGGGGACGGACCTGACTTACCAGTGCGGCGAATACCCGGTGATGACGCAGTGGGGTTACGCCGACGAACGCGGGCATTTCGACCACTGGGGTGGCGGCCACATCCATACCTTCCCCAACGAGGGCAGCTCGCACGGCAGCGTGGTGCTGCAGCCGGGCGACATCGTCATCCTGCCGTACTGCCGCTACGTCGCCGACGCGGTGAGGATCCAGGTCCGCGAAGGCCATATCGTCGCTATCGAAGGCGGCATGGACGCGCGGCTGATGCGCGACTGGCTCGAGGATGGCAAGAGCTCCGAGAAGGATCGCGACCCCTACGCGGTCTCGCACCTCGGCTGGGGCATGAATCCGCAGGCGCTGTGGTACGGCATCGCGCTGCACGGCGACGTGCCCGAGCGCCACCGCGCCGCGGCGCGCACCTTTCCCGGCAATTTCCTGTTTTCGACCGGCCCCAACACCCAGGGCGGCGGCAGGCGCAATACGCGCGGCCACTACGACGTGCCGATGCGCGACTGCAGCATCGAGCTCGACGGCAAAGTGGTGGTCGAGCGCGGCAGAATCGTCGATCCGAAAATGAAGGTAACGAAGGAGGCGCGCTGATCATGAGGACCGTACTGCTTTTAACGGCATTGCTATTTGCCCTGGCGGCGCCGGCCGCCGACAAGGTCAAAGTCGGCTTCATCAGCACGCTGTCGGGGCCGAACGCCGCCATCGGCGGCGACATCCGCGACGCCTTCAACCTGGCGATCAAGCTGAACGGCGGCAAGCTGGGCGGGCTGCCCGCCGAGGTGCTGATCGGCGACGACCAGCTCAAGCCGGAGAATGCCAAGCAGCTCGCCGAGCGCTTCCTGCAGCGCGACAAGGTCGACTTCATCACGGGCATCGTGTTCTCCAACGTCGTGATGGCGGTCGCGCCCGACGCTATCGCCAGCAAGGTGTTCTTCATTTCGCCCAACGCCGGGCCGGCGCCGTTCACCGGCGCGCAGTGCAGCCCGTATTTCTTCGCCGCCTCCTGGCCGAGCGAGGCTTACAGCGAGGCAGCCGGGCAGTACGTGACCTCGAAAGGGATCAAGAACGTGGTGTTCCTCGCGCCGAACTACGTCGGCGGCAAGGACGCCGCGACCGGCTTCAAGCGCTATTACACGAGCAAGCTGGTGGACGAGATCTACACGCAGCTCGGGCAGCTCGATTACGCCGCCGAGCTCTCCAAGATCCGCGCCGCCAAGCCCGAGGCGATGTACGTTTTCCTGCCCGGCGGCATGGGCGTGAATTTCATCAAGCAGTTCGTCGCCGCCGGCATGTCGAAAGATATCCAGCTGATCGTGCCGCTGTGGGGCGCGGACCAGGACATCATCCGCGCCGTGGGCGATCCGATGCTCGGCCTGTTCAGCGTCGGCCACTGGTCGATCGACTTCGACAACCCGGCCAACAAGAAATTCGTCGCTGCCTTCGAGCAGGAATACAAGCGCCTGCCGACCGGCTACGCGGCGTCCGGCTACGATACGGCGCTGCTGATCGACTCCGCCGTGCGCAAGGTCAAGGGAAAGATCGAGGACAAGGAGGCGCTGCGCGCCGCACTGAGGGCGGCCGACTTCAAGAGCGTGCGCGGCGAATTCAAGTTCAACCGCAACCAGTTCCCGGTGCAGAACTATTACCTGCAGCTCGTCGGCAAGGGGCCCGACGGCCGCCTGATGCACAAGACCATCGGCACCGTGCTCACCAAGCGCGGCGACGCGTACGTGCAGGACTGCAAGATGAAATAAAAAGAGGCCGTCAGGCCCCTTTTTGCAGCTGTAGCTTTTTTTACTGGAGCAGCTTTAGCCCGGCCGCGGCTGCCGTGGCGTCCTCGTCAGAATTAGCGCCGCTGACGCCGATGCCGCCGATGACCTTGCCACCGACCATGATCGGCAGCCCGCCCTCGATGGGCGTTGCGCCGCGCAGCCCGAGCAACGCCGTGCGGCCCTTGGCAATGCCGTCCTCGAAGGCCTTGGTCGGACGGCGGAACATCGCGGCCGCAACCGCCTTGTCGAGCGCAATCTGTACGCTCGCCGTTTGCGTGTCCGCCATGCGCTCGAAATAAACCAGCATGCCGTGGTTGTCGACGACCGCGATGGCCATGCGCCAGCCGTTCTTCTGCGATTCGGCGGCGGCACCCGCGGCGATCTTCTTTGCCTGGTCGAGCGTGACGTCGCCGCCATACGGCGGCCGCGGCTGCGCGGCAGCGAACGTGGCGAAGCAGGCCAATGCAAGGCCCAGCACAATGCTCATCAATTTCATTTTTCCTCTCCTCTTAGAGTTCTGATCGGGGTAAAGGCAAGGCAGGGCGACTATACGCCGGGCGGCCGGCGCCGGGCCATCCGGGGGGTGAACACTCCGGCATTGACCAGGGCGGTGCCGTGCGGGCAACATGCGCGCTTCATTGCCCAGGGGAAATCCATGCTCAAGAAACTCTGCCTGCTCGCCTCGACCATTGGCGCCTTGACCGCCGGGGCCCTTGCCCAGGCGCAGGAAGTCACGCTGACGCGCCTCGATTGCGGCAACGGGTTCAACGACTCCCGCCGCTTCAGCGACACGTTCGCTTACTCTGATCCGAAGGTGCCATTCACCTTCAGCTGCTACGTGATCAAGCACGGCGACGACTACCTGGTCTGGGACACGGGGTTCGTGCCCGGCTCGAATCCCAACGCGCCGAAGGTGAGCCTCACCGAACAGCTTGCGCAGCTCAAGGTCACGCCGGAGCAGGTGAAGTACGTCGGCATCAGCCACTTCCACGGCGATCACACCGGCCAGCTGCCCTCGCTGCCGGGCGCGACACTGCTGATCGGCCAGCGTGAATGGGAGGCCCTCACGGCGCCGCAGCCCATGGCGGGCGCCAACGTGGCGGCGTTCAAGCACTGGATCAGCGGGGGCGGCAAGGTGGAGCCCCAGCCTGCGGACAAGGACGTGTTCGGCGACGGTAGCGTGATGATCCTGCGCACGCCGGGACATACGCCGGGACATCAGGCGCTGCTGGTGCGTCTGAAGGAGAAGGGGCCGGTCATCCTGGTCGGCGACGCGGCGCACTTCCACGAGAACTACGAGAAGAACGGCGTGCCTGGCTTCAACTTCGACCGCGCGCAGACCATCGCGTCGCTGGATCGCATCAAGGACATCGCGAGGAACCTGAAAGCCACGGTCATCATCCAGCACGACCCGCGCGACATCGGCAAGCTGCCCGCCTTTCCGGCCGCGGCGCGGTAAGCCTCTAGCGGGCGGCCGCGTTTTCCGCGAGGCGGACGACGCGGCGCTCGACCAGTCCCGCGATCTCCGCGGGCGAGCAGCCGAGCGCGGCCAGCAACTCCGCGCCGTGCTCGCCGACCCCGGGCGGATCGAGGCGTTTTGCCAGGCGCTGGCCGCCAAGCTCGATCGGCAGGGCGGGGACATGGATACGCCTTCCGGCGATTAGTGTATCGAGCAGGCCGCCGGAGGCCTTGAGGTGCGGATCGTCGAGCAGGTCCCAGGGCTTGGCGATCGGCGCGAAGGGCATGCCGATGGCCTCCAGCTTGGCGGCAAGCTCGGCCTGAGGAATTTTCTTTGTAAGTTCATTGATTCTTGGTATGAGCCAGGCGCGTTCCTTGACCCGGTCGCCATTCTTTTTCAACCGAGAGTCCCCCGCCAGATCATCCTGCGCGAATTCCCGGCAGAACACTTCCCATTGCGTATCGGTGACGACGCCGACGAACAGCTGGCCGCCGCCGGCCGTCTCGAAGATGTCGTAGACGCCCCAAGCCGGCCGCTTCACCGACATCGGCGGCGGCGCCTCGCCGGTAAGCTCGTACTGCGCCATGTGCTGGGCGACGAGATAGGCGGTACTCTCGAACAGGGCGCTGGTGGCGCGCTGGCCGCGCCCGCTTGATTCCCGCTCGCGCAGCGCGGCGAGAATGCCGAGCGCCGCGAAAGTGCCGCCCATGATGTCGATCACCGAGGAACCGGCGCGCAGCGGCCGGTCGGGCAGGCCGGTCATGTAGGCGAGCCCGCCCATCATCTGCGTTACCTCGTCGAGCGACGGCCGATGCTCGTAGGGGCCCTTGAGGAAACCTTTCAGCGAGCAACAGATCAGCCTGGGGTTTTGCTTTTCAAGCGCGTCGAATGAAAAACCAAGCTTGTCGAGGGCGCCCGGGCGAAAATTCTCGGTCAGGACATCGCTCTGCCCGATCAATTTCAGGACGAGGTCGCGGCCTTCGGTTTTCTGCAGATCGATCGCCAGGCTTTTCTTGTTGCGGTTGAACACCGGGAAGAAGCCGGCGCCCGCGGCCTCCAGGCGCCGCGTGTTGTCGCCGGCGGGCGGCTCGACCTTGATCACTTCGGCGCCGAGGTCGGCGAGTACCAGGCCGCAGGACGGGCCCATCACCATGTGCGCGAACTCCACCACGCGCACCCCTTCAAGCGGCAGCACGGAATCCTTTAGGCAAGCCCGCCAGGGCCATATGACCGTAGACCGGTTCTTCGGGGATGGCTTTCACCATCAACTCCCGTGCGGCGAGCAGTTTCTGGAGGTCGATCCCGGTCGAGACGCCCATGCTTTCGAACATGAACACCAGGTCCTCGGTGATCACGTTGCCGCTCGCGCCGGGCGCGAACGGGCAGCCGCCGAGGCCGCCCAGCGAACTGTCGAAATGGCGCACGCCTTCTTCATAAGCGGCGAGCGCGTTGGCGAGGCCAAGGCCGCGCGTGTCGTGCAGGTGGGCCGCCTCGAGTTTCTTGCCGATTTCCCTTTTCACCCGGGAAAAGATCCGCTTTATTTGCGCCGGATTCGCGTAGCCGACCGTGTCGGCGAGTGCCACGCAGTCGCAGAATTCGGCGAGCGCGGCGGCGATGCGCACCACGTCGTCCTCGGGGACGTCGCCTTGCATGGTGCAGCCGAAGGCAGTCGAGACCGCGCCCTCGATTTCCACGCCCGGGTGCGGCAGCGCGGCGCAGCGGCGCACTTCCTCGATCATCTGCTCGGGCGTCATGCGTACGTTCGATTCGCTGTGCTTGCGGCTGGCGGAAACGGGGAAGGTGATCTTGTGAGAACCGGCCTCCAGCGCGCGTTGGAAGCCTTTCATGTTGGGCGCGAGCGCGACGACTTTCAGATTCTTGATCGTTAACGCATGTTTAACAATTTCAGCGGTGTCTGCCATCGCCGGGATGAGCTTCGGCGGCACGAAGGAGCCGACTTCAATCTCCTGGAGTCCCGCTGCGGCGAGCGCCGAGATCCAGGCCTTCTTGGCCTCGGTCGGCATCAGGTGGTGCGCGTTCTGCAGCCCGTCGCGCGGCCCGACCTCGCAGATGTGCACCTGGCTCATGACGGGATTCTAGCGCCTGGCCCCATGCGCTTCTCGATCCGGCCGATGGCCAATCCGCAGGCCGCGGCGCCGACGGCAAACGCCAGCAGCACCCAGAGCGCGGCCTGCCAGCTGCCGGAGCGCGACGCCATCCAGGCGATGGCCATCGGCCCGAGGAACTGCCCGCATTGCGAGGCTTGCATGACGATGCCGTTCGAAGTGCCGATGTGCTGCGGCGTGCGTGCGTGCACCGGCATGCCGGCGAAGATCGAGGCCGGAATGATCCCCGCGCTGGTCGAGAAGGCGAGCACCAGCGCGTAGCGCAGCGGGCCCGGCAGAGCGTCGGCGAACATGCCGACTTCGCATAGTGCGGCGACGGCCGTCGCGCCGATGACCAGCGGGCCGCGCAGCACGCCACGCGAAAGCAACCAACCGCCCAGCAGATTGCCGGGAATGTTCGCCACGACCATCATCGCGGTGGCGACCGCGGCACTGCCCGTCGAGACCCGGTTCTCGACGAGGAAGGTCGGCAACCAGACCATCACCGAGGTCCACTGTCCAACGTAGAACGCGAAGAGCAGGGCGAGCACCATCGCGCCTTTCTGCGACAAGGACTCGACGATCAAGCGGATGAAATCGACCTCGCCGTGCCGCTGCGATGCAGGGACCAGGCGCGCCAGCGCCACGGCGCACAGCGCGGCGGCGAGCGCGAGCGCCAGCCACAAGCCGCGCCAGCCCCAGGCGTCGATCAGCACCGGCGCCGACAGCAACGCGATGCTGCCGCCGGTCGGCATGTAGGCGCTCCATAGTCCCAGCGCCTTGGCGCGGTCGCCCGGCGAGGCAGCGGCGGCGTTCATCAGCGCCACCGCGGAAACCGAAAGCAGGATGAAACCGACGCCTTCGAGGAAGCGCGAGGCGAGGAGCATGGCAAAACCGTGCGACGCGGCGCCGAGGACCCCGCTTGCGGCCATCACCGCCAGCCCGACGAGCGCCATCCGCTTGTGCCCCAGGCGGTCGCAGAGGACGCCGGCGAGAATGCCGACCAGCATGCCCATCAGGTTGAAGGTGGTGGCGACCAGGCCCGATTCCACCAGCGACAAGCCGAGCTCGAGGCGCATCGCCGGCAGCGCCGGCGGCACCTTGGTCATGTAGGCGCCCGCGGCCAGCCCGGCCGCGAAGACGGCCCAGACGGCAGGCCAATTCGTCACGCTGCAGTAACTGGAATTTTCAGTTCAATGATCTTTTTCGACCACTCGGCCGGCCCGGTGTTGTGTACCGAGGTGCCGTTGGCATCGACCGCGACCGTGACCGGCATGTCGGTGACCTCGAATTCGTAGATCGCCTCCATGCCGAGGTCTGCAAACGCCACCACGTGCGATTTGCGGATGGCTTTCGCCACCAGGTAGGCGGCGCCGCCGACCGCCATCAGGTAGGCGGCCTGGTGCTTGCGGATCGCCTCGATCGCCACCGGCCCGCGCTCGGCCTTGCCGATCATGCCGATCAGGCCCGTCTGCGCCAGCATCATCTCGGTGAACTTGTCCATGCGCGTCGAGGTGGTGGGGCCGGCGGGTCCGACCACTTCGTCGCGCACCGGGTCCACCGGCCCGACGTAATAGATAACGCGATTCCTGAAGTCAACGGGAAGGGTTTTTTTCTGTTCCAGGAATTCCTGGATCCGTTTATGGGCGGCATCGCGACCCGTCAGCATTCTTCCGGACAGCAGGAGCCGCTGGCCGGGTTTCCAGGAGGCGACTTCCTTCTTCGTCAGGGTATCCAGATTCACCCGCAACGAACTCGCGTCGGGCGTCCACGTCACCTGCGGCCAGTCGGAGAGCCTGGGCGCCTCGAATTCCGCCGGGCCGCTGCCGTCGAGGACGAAATGCGCGTGACGCGTCGCCGCGCAATTGGGAATCATCGCCACCGGCCGGTTCGCCGCGTGCACCGGGTAGGTGTGGATCTTGACGTCGAGCACGGTCGACAGGCCGCCCAGCCCCTGCGCGCCGATGCCGAGCGCGTTGACCTTGTCGTAGAGCTCGATACGCAGCTCCTCGACTTTGTTCTGCGGACCGCGCGCCTTGAGCTCGGCCATGTCGATGGACTCCATCAACGACTCCTTGGCCATCAGCATCGCCTTCTCGGCGGTGCCGCCGATGCCGATGCCGAGCATGCCGGGCGGACACCAGCCTGCGCCCATCGTCGGCACGGTCTTCAGCACCCAGTCGGCGATCGAATCGGACGGGTTGAGCATGGCGAATTTCGATTTCGCCTCCGAGCCGCCGCCCTTGGCGGCGACGTCGATGGCGAGCTTGTTCCCCGGGACCATTTGCACGTTGATCACCGCCGGCGTGTTGTCCCTGGTGTTCCGGCGGCCGAAGTCGGACTCGTCCAGCACCGAGGCGCGCAGCTTGTTGTCCGGGTCGAGGTAGGCGCGGCGCACGCCCTCGTTGATCGCGTCTTCGAGGGAAGCATCGAAATCGAAGCGCACTCCCATGCCGATTTTCAGGAACACGTTGACGATGCCGGTGTCCTGGCAGATCGGCCGGCGGCCCTCGGCGCACATGCGCGAGTTGGTCAGAATCTGCGCGATCGCGTCCTTCGCGGCAGGCGACTGCTCGCGCTCGTAGGCACGCCCGAGCGCGCGGATGTAGTCGGCGGGATGGAAGTAGGAAATGAATTGCAGCGCGTCGGCCACGCTCTGCACCAGGTCGGTCCGCTTGATGGGGGTCATGCCCGCTCGCCTTTACACTCCGGGGTTTTGGTGATTGTATGGCGTCAAGGAGGAGCACAGGCGATGTCCAACATCGAAACGGTATTGAAGGAAAAGCGCGTGTTCCCGCCGGCGGCGGCCTTCGTCAAGCAGGCCAACATCGCGGGGATGGACGCCTACCGCAAGATGGTGGCGGAAGCCGAACGCGATTTCGAGGGCTTCTGGGGCCGCCTGGCGCGCGCGACCCTGCTGTGGTCCAAGCCCTTCACCAAGGTGCTGGACCAATCGAAGGCGCCATTCTTCCGCTGGTTCTACGACGGCGAGCTGAACGCCTCCTATAACTGCCTCGACCGGCATCTCCAGTCGCAGCCGGACAAGATCGCGATCATCTTCGAGGCCGACGACGGCAAGGTGACCAAGATCACCTACCGGCAGCTGTATCGCGAAGTCTGCCGCTTCGCCAACGCGCTCAAGGCCAAGGGCGTCAAGAGCGGCGATCGCGTGCTGGTCTACATGCCGATGTCGATCCAGGCGGTGGTGGCGATGCAGGCCTGCGCGCGCATCGCGGCGACGCACTCGGTGGTATTCGGCGGCTTCTCGGCGAAGAGCGTGCAGGAGCGCATCATCGACGCCGGGGCGGTCGCGGTCATCACTGCAGACGGTCAGTTCCGCGGCGGCAAGGAGATTCCCCTCAAGCCGGTGGTCGACGAGGCGCTCGGCATGGGCGGCTGCGAGGCGATCAGGAACGTGTTTGTCTATAAGCGCTCCGGCAGCGGCGTGCCGATGACGCCCGGACGCGACATCTGGTGGGACGACGCCGTGAAGGGGCAGGCGGACGACTGCGAACCGACCTTCGTCAATGCCGAGCACCCGCTGTTCATCCTCTACACCTCGGGCTCCACCGGCAAGCCGAAGGGCATCCAGCATTCCACCGGCGGCTACCTGCTGTGGGCGGCGCTGACGATGAAGTGGACTTTCGACAACAAGCCGAGCGACGTCTTCTGGTGCACGGCGGATGTCGGCTGGGTCACCGGCCACACCTACATCGCCTACGGGCCGCTTGCCGTCGGCTCGACGGAAGTGATGTTCGAGGGCGTGCCGACTTTTCCGGATGCCGGGCGCTTCTGGAAGATCATCCAGGACCACAAGGTCAACGTGTTCTACACGGCGCCCACCGCGATCCGCTCGCTGATCAAGGCGGGCGGCGACCAGCCGAAAAAATACAACCTGTCCTCGCTGCGCATCCTCGGCACGGTGGGCGAGCCGATCAATCCCGAAGCCTGGATGTGGTATCACGAGATGGTCGGCGGCGGACGCTGCCCGATCGTCGACACCTGGTGGCAGACCGAAACCGGCGGGCACCTCATCTCGCCGCTGCCGGGAGCGACGCCCACCAAGCCCGGGTCCGCCACGTTTCCGCTGCCGGGCATCTTCGCCGACATCGTCGACGAGACCGGACATCCGGTGGGCCGTGGCAAGGGCGGCATCCTTGTCATCACGCGTCCCTGGCCGGCCATGCTGCGCACCATTTGGGGTGACCCGGAGAGGTACAAAAAGACTTACTGGCCGGATGATTTCAAGGGAAAGCTCTATCTAGCCGGCGACGGCGCGAGCACGGACGAGGAGGGCTACTTCCGCATCGTCGGCCGCATCGACGACGTGCTCAACGTCTCGGGGCACCGGCTCGGCACGATGGAAATCGAGTCGGCGCTGGTGGCCAACAGCAAGCTGGTGGCCGAGGCGGCGGTGGTCGGCCGGCCCGATGAGCTGACCGGCGAGGCGGTCTGCGCCTTCGTGGTGCTCAAGGGCCCGCGCCCGAGCGGC
>DASWEU010000070.1:0-1531 GCA_036394595.1 Burkholderiales bacterium
TCACGCCAACTCACGGCCGATGCGGACCTGACCCTGGCGCGCGCCCGCTTTACCGGTGGTCAATACATCCCTGGTGCGCCCAGCAGCACCTTCTCCGCCGGCACCACGTATGAGCAGGGACGGTTGAGCGGCAGCCTGCGCCTGCGCCATTTCGGGCCGCGGCCGCTGACCGAAGACAACTCGCAGCGCTCCGGATCCTCGACGCTGGTGAATGCGCTGCTCGCCTACGCGGCGGCCGAGCGCATCAAGTTCCGGCTGGAAGTGCTGAACCTCTTCAACCGCGCAGCGGACGACATCACGTACTTCTACGCCTCGCGGCTGCCGGGCGAGCCGGCAACGGGCGTGGCGGACAAGCACTTCCATCCGATGGAGCCGAGGACGCTCCGCTTCTCTCTCCTTCTACGAATTTAGAAGCGCATGCTCAATCCGACCGCTACGGCATTGCGCGCGACGAGCTGCACGCCGTTGACGTTCTGGTAAAGGGGAAGCTGGACGAAGCCGTACGCCTGGAACTGGCGGCTCAACGCATAGCTTAGGCCGGGGCTCAGGAACAGGAACTTGCCGCCGGTATCGTCGGGCTCGGCCTGGTCGCCACGATCGCGCGCCTTGTAGAGCGCATTGAGTTGCAGCAGCAGGCCGACCTTCTCGCCCATCTCGTAGCGTCCACCGAGGTCGAGCGTCAGGCGGTTGCCGGGGCGGTATTCCTGGTACGCATTGAGCGGCAGCTGCGCCAGTGCCTGCACGAACCACGACAGGTTGCGCGTCGGCAGGTGCGTCGAGTAGTACGCGCCCAGGAGCGCGTCGGTCGTGCCGCTTCCCGGCTGCAAGGTGCGCTCGGCGAGATCGCCGTCGGCATTCTGCACATTGGTTTTTCCCGTCGGCAGCTTGAGGCCGAAGTTGATGCCCGAGGTGGCGATCGCCGGTGCGTCGCGGTTCTCGGTCGTGGATAGCCGCCGTCGCGCCATCACGCGAACGTCGCCCAGCTCGGTGAAATCCCACGATTCGGGGATCGCCTCGCCCTGGTGGTTGTGGATATGGTCGTGATGGCGATCCACCATCGGCACCAGCACGTTGACGCCCCAGTCCTGGTTGAAGGTGTAGTCGACCGAGCCGAGCAGGTTGCGGTTGACCGTGAGCACTTCATCGTGATGGTGCGGAATCTCGCCCACCCCGACGTTGCGCGTGCCGGTGCGCGGCTGATCCTGGCGGATCGACTCGTAGCGCAGATCGAAGCGCGCGCCGGGCTCGAGCCACGCGCCGTGCGCGTCCCAGCTAGTGTTGATCGTGCAGAAGGCCGAGCCGCACGAAGCGCCCGCCATGAGCGGCGCCAATGCCAGCGCGCCGAATGCAAGAAGCCTGTTCATCTTGTCTCCCAGAGTTGTCGGAAATCGAAATGACAACGGGAGACACGGGCGGGCCGCGAGCAGCCGCGGTTTGGAAATCATTGCTTGGAACAACGGAAGGCGTATGCAGCGGTGAGGCTTGAGCTGCGGCGTTCGCCAATGCGAGCAGCTCGGGCTGCGTCGGCAGT
>DASWEU010000071.1:0-1834 GCA_036394595.1 Burkholderiales bacterium
CCTTTTTTCGAACGCCGCGGCGGGCTTGAAGAACATGTGGGCGAACTTGGACCAGGGCACCGAGCCGAACAGCACCGTCGTCGCTATCACGTACAGCGCGAACCACGCGTGCGTCCACGAGCTGCCGCGCGTCTGGGCATAGGCCCAGATCAGGGCCAGCGTCACGCTCGCGAGAAGGGAGAGGATGAACAGATCCGCGCGCATCACGCGGAACGGTGAATTGCCCTCGGCAGCAACATCCGCCCGGATGAAGAACCAGAACCAGTATCCGCCGGCGAGAATCATCAGGCCGCCGATCCACCAAAGCACTGGCCAGACGTCCGGCCCCGGCGTTGCAGGCGTGGCATAGCGGAACACCATGACGGCGGTGGTGACGACGTAGAGCACGAACCCGTACATGGTCAGCAGGTGGGCGACGCGGCGGCGCGCGTTGCAGAATTCGCCGGATGCCAGGACATCGACGACGGCGGTCTGAAGGGCTATCGACGCCAATTCGACCTGCGGTGTTCCCTTACTCCTCGACTTGCGCCAGTTAGCGAAAAAATATTTGGCGCTGCCCTTGTGTACGATGTCGAACAGCGTCCCCGCCGCAACCAGCACGATCATGAGGACGACGTAGGTCTGCATGACGGCAGGCGCTATGAACGCCGACAGCTCGGCGAACGGATTGCTGGTGAACATCGCTTACCCCTCCTCGCGGCGCATTCTAAAAGCGCGCCTCGGACCCGCCGCCCAAAAAGGGACTATGCGGCTATAGAAACCGCGAATCGAAGCGCATCGCCGCGAGATCGGCGAGCATCCAGGTGGCGGGCGCGGAGAGGCCGGCGATGGTCCCCGGATTGACGAGCCACGTGGTGCCGCCTTTGACGTTCGCGACGCTCGAGACGCCCGCCTCGTGCGAGTGGCCGCAGCACACGAGGTCCCAGTCGCCGGTGCAGGCCATGGCATAGCCGTACTCGGGGTAATGCACGACGAAGATGCGCTTGCCGCCGAGCTCGAGCCGCGCGTCCGGGCCGTGATAGTGCAACTTCCCGTTGCTCTCCCGCGCCCAGCGGGAAAGCGACACCTGATCGCCGATGTTGTTGCCGTGGATCACGTGCATCGGCAGGCCGACGGCCATCGCCGCGCGCAGGGTCTGGGTACCGATGACATCGCCGCAGTGGATCACCACCTCGGCGCCCTGCTCCTTCGCCTTCGCCACCGCCTGCGCCAGCGGGTCGGCGCGGTCGTGGCTGTCGGAGACGATGCAGAGCTTCACGCGGCGATCTTAAGTGCCATGAGTGCGGCGCACAAATTGTTTCCCCAGGAAACGGCGATAAACGTCTTGCCTGCCCGGAATTGCACGGCGCATCATGCGCACAGGAGGAGGCCCATGGCGAAAAATGATCGCAGGGATTTTCTTCGTCGCACCGCAGCGCTCACCGGAGGCGTACTGGCTACGGGAGGCGCGGCGCGCGCGGCGCCGTTGCCGGTACCACCGACCAACCAGGAGCCCGGTCGCATCATCGACGAGAGCGCTTACGGCGCGCCGTCGAAATTCGAAGCCCATGTAAAACGCCGGCGCACCGATGTGCTCAAGAACCGGCAGAACCTGTCGGACTGGAGCATGACGCCGCTGCAGTACCAGCCCGGCATCATCACGCCGAACGGGCTGGTGTTCGAGCGCCATCACGCCGGCACGCCGGACATCGACCCGAAGACGCACCGCCTGGTGATCCACGGCATGGTGAAGCAGCCGCTGGAATTCAGCATGGACGACCTGGTGCGCTACCCGTCGGTATCGCGCTTCCATTTCCACGAGTGCTCGGGCAACGGCCTCACCGACTGGCTCAAG
>DASWEU010000072.1:0-4724 GCA_036394595.1 Burkholderiales bacterium
GCGTGACCGAGCAGGGGCAGGGTACCGAAGCTATCTTCGCGCAGATTGCAGCAAGTGCTGTCGGGGTTTCTCTCGAAAAAGTAAAGGTCATCACCGGCGATACCGGGATCACGCCTTATGGCGGCGGCACCTGGGCCTCGCGCGGCGCAGGCATCGGCGGCGAGGCGGTCCTTCTCTCCGGGCGGGCGCTGCGCTCGAACATCCTGGACATCGCGGCGGTGATCCTGAAAATGGACAAAGCGGAATTGGATATTCGGGAAAATAATGTGGTCCATCTTTTGACGGGTGAAGCGAAAATGCCCCTCGCGGAACTCGGCCGTGTCGCTTACTTTCGTCCCGATACGCTGCCGATGGATTTCCAATCCGAGCTCACCGTGACGCGCCATTACACGCCGCGCCAGTACGGCTTTACCTTCACCAACGGCATCCAGGCGTCCTACGTCGAGGTCGACACGGACACCGGCTTCGTCAAGCTCCTCAAGCACTGGTGCGTCGAGGATTCCGGCACCGTGATCAACCCGATGCTGGTGGACGAGCAGATCCGCGGCGGCGTGGTGCAGGGCATCGGCGCTGCATTGTTCGAGGAGTGTCTCTACAGCCCCGACGGCCAGCTTCTCAACGGCAACATGGCCGACTACCTCGTGCCGATGTCCGGCGAGATGCCCGACATCGTCTGCGCCCACATCGAGACGCCCACCAAGCAGTCGCAGCTCGGCGCGAAAGGCGTGGGCGAGGCCGGCACCGCCGGCGCGCCCGGCGCAGTGATGAACGCCGTCAACGACGCGCTCCTGCCCCTCGGCGCGCGCGTCACCGCCATGCCCTTCACCCCGGAGCGCATCCTCAAGGCGCTGAGGAAAGTCTGATGGCCAAGGATCCCCGCGTCACGTCGGCGATTTCGCATTGGGCGCCGCGCTTCGTCTCCAACGGCGTGCTGCTCGCCGATTTCGAGGACGTCACCGGCTCGCTCGAGCGCTGGGAAGATTGGTGCGTCGCCTGGTCTGCCCGCGCAAAGATTCATGAAGAGCTGGGCAAGCAAGAGTTGAAGAATGGATTCAAGCTGACCGCTGGCGAGCACCTGATCCGCGCCGGCATCTACTACCACTTCGCCAAGTTCGTTTTCGTGCAGGACGCGAAGCAGATGAAGGCCGCGCATATGAAGGCCGTCGAGTGCTACCGGGATGGTGTCGGTTTCGCCCGGCCACCGGGCGTTCACGTCAGCATTCCTTACGGCGACAACTCCTTCAAGGCAATCCTGCGATCGCCGGGAACGAAGCGTCCCCCGGTGCTGATCATGGCGCCAGGACTTGATTCGACCAAAGAGGAAATCCACGCCTACGAAGAGCCGTTTCTCGCGCGCGGCATCGCGGTACTCGCGATCGACGGTCCGGGGCAGGGGGAAGCGGAATATGACATTCCGATCTGCGGAGACTACGAGAAGGCGGCTCACGCGGTCGTCGATTGGATCGAGAAGCGCCCGGATCTCGATGCCAGCCGGATCGGCATGTGGGGCGTGAGCCTCGGCGGCTATTACGCCCCGCGGGCGACGGCCTACGAGAAGCGCATCCGTGCCTGCATCGCTCTCTCGGGCCCCTATGAGTGGGACAAGATCTGGGACGGGTTGCCAGAGCTGACGCGCGATACGTTCCGGGTCAGGAGCCACTCTAAGACCCTGGAAGAGGCGTATGAAAAGTCCAAGGCACTGACTATGGTGGAGGCAGCGCCGCGCATAACGTGTCCGATTTTCGTGGTGACTGGGCGCCAGGACCGGTTGGTGCCGGCCTCGCATGCCGAGCAGCTGGCGAAGAGCGTTTCGGGGCCGGTCGAGCTGATGATCGTCGAGGACGGCGGGCACAATGCCAACAACCGTCCCTACCGCTACCGCAGCCGCACGGCGGACTGGCTCGCCGGGCAGTTCGGGCTGCCAAGACTATAAAAGAGGATGTGATGAAAAAAACACTGTTCGTCGTGCTGCTGCTGCTGTCCGCCGGCGTGCTGGCGCAACCCTTCCCGTCCAGGCGAGTGACCTTCGTTTCCGGAGTCACGCCCGGCAGCGCCTCGGACACCATGGCGCGCATCCTGGCCGACAAGCTGCAGGCGAAATGGGGCCAGCCGGTGATCGTCGAGAACAAGCTCGGCGCGGGCGGGCTGGTGGGCGCCAAGTACGTGGCGCAGTCGGAGCCCGACGGCCACACCATCATGATGTATGCGTCGGCCTTCACCGTATCGACGCTGCTTTCGCCGGAGGTGATGAACCCGAAGGAGCTGCAGGCGGTGGCGATGGTGGCCACCATCCCGACCATCCTGGTGGCGCCGCCGGAGAAGGGCTACAAAAACGTGGCGGACCTGGTCGCGGCGGCGAAGAAGACGCCCGGCGGCCTGGTCTGCTCGAATGCCGGCATCGGCAGCGCCACGCACATGAACCTGGAGCGCTTCCGCTTCTCGGCGGGCATCGAGGTCGTCAGCATCCCCACCAAGGGCGTGTCGGAGGCGCTCACCGAAGTCATCAGCGGCCGCGCCGACTGTTATTTCGCCCTCGTGTTCCAGGCGAAGCGCATGGCTGACGCCGGCAAGGTGGTGGCGCTCGCTGCGGGCTCGCCGAAGCGCAGTTCGCTGATGCCCGAGGTGCCCACGACCCTCGAGCTCGGTTACGCGAATTCGGACTACAACTTCTGGGTCGGGGCGCTGGTGCCGTCGAAGACGCCGCGCGAGGTGGTCGACAAGCTGCACGCCGACATCACCGGGCTGGTGGAGTCCGCCGAGATCGTCGAGCAGATCCGCAAGCTCGGCTGCGACCCGCTGCCGATGTCGGTGCGCGAGTTCGAGGCCCTGATCCAGAGAGAGCTCGCCGAGAACGCGGAATTGATCAAGAAAGCGCGCATCACGAACTGATGTGTCCCTACGCTAGACTGTGAACATGTTCACCGGAGGAGGTCGCATGTCCCGGCAGACCCTCGCCGTCCTGTTGCTGCTCGCCGCGAGCGCTGCTTCGGCGCAGCCGTTCCCTTCCAAGCCGATTCGCGTCGTCGTGCCGTTTCCGGCCGGCGGCACCACCGATATCGTCGCGCGCCTGGTCGGGCAGCGCATGAGCGAAACGCTCGGCCAGCCGATCCTGGTCGAGAACCGCGGCGGCGCCGGCGGCACCATCGGCGCGGACGCGGTGGCGAAAGCTGCGCCCGACGGCTACACGCTGCTGATTCACAACGTCACCTTCCCGATGGCCTCGGTGGCGCTGGGCTTCGCCAACCGTCTGCCTTACAACATCGATACCGATTTTGCCGGCGTGTCGATCGCCGTTTTCGTGCCGCTGGTGATCACGGCGCACCCGAGCGTGCCGGCGAAGAACCTGCGGGACTACGTGAACCTGCTGAAAAACGACAAAACGCTTAAATACAGCTACGGGTCCACCGGGCCGGGGTCCTTCATGCACGTAGTGGGCGAAGCGCTGCAGCGCCAGGAAGGCTTCGAGATGGTGCACGTGCCGTTCAAGGGCGCGGCGCCGCTCAAGCAGGAGCTGATCGCCGGCCGCATCCAGCTTGGCGGCGACCAGCTGTCCTCGTCGCTCGCGGACATCAAGGCGGGCAAGATCAATGCGCTCGCCACCAACGCCTCGCGGCGCATCGCCGAGCTGCCCGATGTACCCACCGTGCGCGAGCTCGGCTTCGCCGCCGTCGAGGCCGACGGCTGGAACGGCTTCTTTGCCCCGGCGAAAACGCCGCGGGAGGTGATTGACCGTCTCCACCGCGAGGCGGTAGCCGCCGTGCGGCACCCGGAGGTGGCGAGGCGGCTGCAGGAGATCGGCGCCGAACCGGTCGGCTCGACCCCGGCTGAGCAGGAAGCGATCCTGAAGCGCCAGGTGGCGCAATTCCGGCCGATCATCCGTGAAATGAGGATAGAGAACTGACATGAAGAATCTCCTGTTCATTTTCCTGCTCGCCTGCAGCACGGCATTTGCGCAGAGCTATCCGGGCAAGCCGGTGAGGCTGATCGTTTCCTACCCGCCGGGCGGCAGCTCGGACCTGATGGCGCGCGTGTTCGGCGCCAAGCTGACCGAGCTCTGGGGGCAGCAGGTGATCGTCGAGTCCAAGCCCGGCGCCGCCGGCGCCATCGGCACCGAGTACGCGGCGCGGCAGCCGGCCGACGGCTATACCTTCATGCTCGGCAACAGCGGCCCGGTGGCGATCAACCCGCTGCTCTCGCCGGTGCTCTACAACGTCGACAAGGACTTCATCCCGGTCTCGCTCATCTCGCAGGGACCGAATGTGCTGGTGGTGCAGGCCGATGCGTCCTTCAAGAATCTCGATGAAATCATTTCTTTTGCAAGACAAAACCCCGGCAAGCTCAATTACGGCACCAGCGGCCCGGGCAGCATCTCGCACCTGTCGAGCGAGATGCTGAAGGACATCGTCAAGGTGCAGGCGGTTGAGGTGCCCTACAAAGGCGGGGTGCTCGCGGTGCAGGACCTGCTCGGCGGCCAGATCAACTTCATCTTCTCCGACTCGCTGCCCGCGATGGCGCACATCCGCTCGGGCAAGCTGCGCGCGCTGTGCGTGACCGGCGCCGCGAAGTACGCGCTCCTGCCGGAGCTGCCGACGTGCGCGGCCAACGGCAGCGTGCCGGGCCTCGTCGCGGTGAACTGGTGGGGCGTGCTGTTCCCGGCCGGCACGCCGCGGCCGATGGTCGCGTCGCGAACGCATTTCCGGACGTAGGCGAACTTCGGATTGAAG
>DASWEU010000073.1:0-5354 GCA_036394595.1 Burkholderiales bacterium
GGCCGACCAGCTGGCGCGGGTTCTTGGTCGCTTCGGTCATTTCGCCGCCTTCTCTTTCATCACGGTGCGCACGCGCGCGATGTCGCGCCGCACCTTCTTCAGCTGGCTGATATTGGCGAGCTGCTGGGTGGCGACCTGCATGCGCAGGCCGAACTGGGCGCGCAGCAGCGCCTCCAGCTCCTTCTGCAGCTCGTCGCCGCTCTTGCCTCGGATTTCGCTTGCTTTCATGGCCTATCCCAGCATGCGTTGCGCAAGGATGGTGCGGAAAGGCAGCTTGGCCGAGGCGAGCGCGAATGCCTCCTTGACCACTGCCTCGGTCACGCCATCCATCTCGAAAATGATCTTGCCGGGCTGGATCTCGGAGACGAAATACTCCGGATTGCCCTTGCCGTTACCCATGCGCACTTCCGCCGGCTTGGAGGAGATGGGCTTGTCCGGAAACACCCGGATCCAGATGCGCCCGCCGCGCTTGATGTGGCGCGACATGGCGCGCCGCGCCGCCTCGAGTTGGCGCGCGGTCAGTCGCCCGCGAGTGGTGGCCTTGAGACCGTACTCGCCGAACGCGACCTTGTTGCCGCGCGTCGCCATGCCGGTGTTGCGGCCTTTCTGTTGCTTGCGATACTTGGTTCGGGCTGGTTGCAGCATCGGCTATCCCTTCTTGTCCGCGTCCGGCTTGATGATCTTCTTCGCCTTCTTCACCACGGTTTTCGGCGCCGGCGCGGCTTCCTTCTTCACTGCTTTTTTCTCGCTTTCGGGACGCACTCTCGCCGCCGGTCGCCTTGCGCCGGCACGGGGCGCCGGCTTCTTCGCGCGCTTGGGCTCCTGCGGCGCTTCGGGTTGCGCCACCGCCGGCGTCGCGGTCAGGGCGGCCGCCAGCGCAGCCGCCTCGCCCTTGGGCACGATCTCGCCCTTGTAGACCCAGACCTTGATGCCGATTACGCCGTAGCTGGTCTTCGCCTCGCCCAGGCCGTAGTCGATGTCGGCGCGCAGCGTGTGCAGGGGCACGCGGCCTTCGCGATACCACTCGGTGCGCGCGATCTCGATGCCGTTCAGCCGCCCGGCGCTCATGATCTTGATGCCCTGCGCGCCCAGGCGCATGGCGTTCTGCATCGCGCGCTTCATGGCGCGGCGGAACATGATGCGTTTCTCCAGCTGCTGCGCGATCGAATCGGCGATCAGCTGGGCGTCGATCTCGGGCTTGCGGATCTCCTCGATATTCACGTGCACCTGCTGCACGCCCATGATGCGGCGCAACTCGGCCTTGAGCGCCTCGATCTCCTCGCCCTTCTTGCCGATGACCACGCCTGGCCGCGCCGAGAAGATGGTGATGCGCGCGTCCTTGGCGGGGCGCTCGATCAGCACCCGGCCGACCGAGGCATGCGCCAGCTTCTTCTTCAGGAACTCGCGCACCTTGATGTCCTCGGCCAGCATCGGGCCGAAATTGCGGCTGCTGGCGTACCAGCGCGAGCTCCAGTTGCGGTTGACCGCCAGGCGAAAGCCGATCGGATTGATTTTTTGGCCCATCAGTCACCCACCGTTATATAGATGTGGCACGTGTGCTTCAGCACCCGGTTGCCGCGCCCCTTGGCGCGCGCCTGGAAGCGCTTGAGGAACATGCCGCGCTCGACGTAAATGGTCTTCACCTTCAGCACGTCGATGTCGGCGCCGTCGTTGTGCTCGGCGTTGGCGATCGCCGACTCGAGCACCTTGCGAATGATGGTTGCGCCCCGCTTGGGGTTGAAGGACAGGATGTTGATCGCCTGGTCCACGGGCTTGCCGCGGATGAGGTCGGCGACCAGCCGGCCCTTCTGGGCCGACAGCCGCACACCGCGCAGGATCGCCTTGGTTTCCATGGTGCTTGCCCCTTACTTCTTCGCCGGCGCCGCTGGCGCCGCCGCTGCGGAAGCCCCGGCGGCAGCAGCCGGCACAGCCGCGCCGGGCGCCCCCGGCGGTCCGCGGCGCTCGCCGCCGACCGCTTCCTCGGTGCGCTTGCCCACCGCGGAGTGGCTCTTGAAAATTCGCGTGAGGGCGAATTCGCCCAGCTTGTGACCCACCATGTTCTCGGTGATGTACACCGGCACGTGCTGGCGGCCGTTATGCACGGCAATGGTCAGGCCGACAAAGTCGGGCACGATGGTGGAGCGGCGCGACCAGGTCTTGATCGGGCGCTTGTCGTTGCTGCCGCGCGCGCCTTCCACCTTTTTCAGCAGGTGAAGGTCGACGAACGGGCCTTTCTTGATTGAGCGTGACATGGCCGTCCCTTATTTCACCCGCCGGTCGCGCACGATCATCACCTGCGTGCGCTTGTTGCGCCGGGTCTTGAAGCCCTTGCTCTGCACGCCCCAGGGCGAGACCGGGGGCTGCGCCGCCGCGGTGCGGCCCTCGCCGCCGCCGTGCGGGTGGTCGATCGGATTCATGGCGACGCCGCGCACCGTCGGGCGGATGCCGCGCCAGCGCTTGCGCCCGGCCTTGCCGATCGACTCGAGGTTGTGCTCGGCGTTGCCGACTTCGCCGATGGTGGCACGGCAGTCGATATGCACCTTGCGGATCTCGCCCGAGCGCAGCCGCAATTGCGCATAGGAGCCTTCGCGCGCCAGCACCTGCACGCCGGCACCCGCCGAGCGCGCCAGCTGCGCGCCCTTGCCGGGCATCATCTCGACGCAATGCACGATGGTGCCGACCGGGATGTGGCGCAGCGGCAGCGCGTTGCCGGACTTGATCGGCGCCTCGCCGCCGGACACGACCTGCGCGCCGACCTGCAGGCCCTTGGGCGCGATGACGTAGCGGCGCTCGCCGTCGGCGTACAGCAGCAACGCGAGGTGCGCGCTGCGGTTCGGGTCGTACTCCAGGTGCTCCACGGTCGCGGTGATGCCGTCCTTGTTGCGTCGGAAATCGACCATGCGGTAGTGCTGCTTGTGGCCGCCGCCCTGGTGCCGCATGGTGATGCGGCCGTGATTGTTGCGCCCACTGACCTTCGACTTCTTGGCGGTGAGGGGCCAGTGCGGTTCGCCTTTGTGCAACTCGGGCGTGACGACCTTGACAAGCGCGCGGCGGCCGGGCGAGGTGGGTTTGACCTTGATCAGGGGCATCGCGCGTCTTCCTCGTTATTCCGTTGCCGCAAAGTTGATTTCCTGGCCTGCGACGAGGCGCACATAGGCCTTCTTCCAGCTGCGCTTGCGGCCGATGCTGCGGCCGAAACGCCGTTCCTTGCCGTGCACATTGAGCACGGTGACCGAATCGACCTTGGTCTTGAACATCAGCTCGATCGCCGCTTTGATCTCGGGCTTGGTCGCGCCGTCGGCGACGCGGAACACGTACTGCCGGTTCTTGTCGGCGACCCGCGTGCTCTTCTCGGATACCACCGGCGCGAGCACCACGGTCATCAGGCGGTCGGCCGCGTATTTGCGCGTCGCCGTCATTTGAGCATCTCCTCGAGCTTGACCACCGCGGCCTTGGTCAGCACCACGTGCGACGAGCGCACCAGCGCCACGGGATTCGCCAGGCGCACCGCCATCACTTCGACATTGGGCAGGTTGCGCGACGACAGCTGCAGGTTCTCGTCGACCTCGTCGGTCAGCACCAGAACCGCATCAAAGCCCATCGCCTTGACCTTCTGCGCCAGGAGCTTGGTCTTGGGCTGCTCGAGGCGGAATTCGTCGACCACGTGCAAGCGGTCCTCGCGCGCGAGCTGCGACAGGATCGAGCACAGGCCGGCGCGGTACATCTTGCGGTTGATCTTCTGCGTGAAATTCTCGTCGGGCGAATTGGGAAAGATCTTGCCGCCGCCGCGCCACAGGGGACTCGAGGTCATGCCGGCGCGCGCGCGGCCGGTGCCTTTCTGGCGCCACGGCTTCTTGGTCGAGTGGTTCACGTCGCCACGGTCCTTCTGGGCGCGCGAGCCGATGCGGGCGTTCGCCTGGTAGGCGGTCACCAGCTGGTGCACCAGCGCCTCGTTGAACTCCCGGGCGAAAATGGCATCCGCAGCGCTGTGCGTGCCCGATCCGACTTTTTTAAGTTCCATGATCAGGCTTTCGGCGCCGGCTTGGCGTCGGGCGTTTTGGCCGCGGCGGGCTTGGCTGCCGCCGGCTTGGCTTCAGCGGCCTTGGGCGCGCCGCCCTTGGGTGCAGCGACTTTCGGCCCCGGCCCCGCGGGCTTCTGGATCTTGACCGCCGGGCGCACCAGTACGTCGCGCCCTTTCGAGCCCGGCACCGAGCCCTTGACCAGCAACAGCTGGCGCGCCTCGTCGATCCGCACGATCTCCAGGTTGGAGATGGTGCGACGCTCGTCGCCCATATGGCCTGGCATGCGCTTGCCCTTGAACACGTGCGCCGGGCTTTGGTTCTGGCCGGTCGAGCCGGGCACGCGGTGCGAAACCGAGTTGCCGTGCGAAGCGTTCTGCCCGCCAAAGTGGTGCCGCTTGATCACCCCGGCGAAGCCCTTGCCGATGGTCACGCCCTGCACGTCGACCTTCTGGCCCACCTTGAAGAGTTCGACGCCGAGCTTGCCGCCGAGCTTGAGGCTCGCGACCTGGTCCGGCTTGGCGCGGAATTCCCGCAGCGTGCGGCCGGCCTCGACCGCGGCCTTGGCGAGATGGCCGGCGAGCGGCTTCTTGACGCGGCTGGCGCGGCGCTTGCCGAAAGCGACCTGCACCGCGGCATAGCCATCCTTTTCCGCGGTCTTGATCTGGGTGATGCGGTTGTCCGACACGTCGAGCACCGTCACCGGCTGCATATTGCCGTCGTCGGTGAAGATTCGCGTCATGCCGACCTTGCGGCCGACCAGTCCGATTGCCATAACTTCCTCTGTTAGTGACCTGAAGCGATGCTCTGCTCCAGGTGCCGGCTTCAATTGGCCGGCAAATCTCTCGTGCCGCCTTATTACTGAACCTTGATCTCCACGTCGACGCCAGCGGGCAAATCCAGCTTCATCAGGGCATCAACGGTCTTGTCCGTCGGGTCGATGATGTCCATCAGGCGCAGGTGCGTGCGGATTTCGAGCTGGTCGCGCGACGCCTTGTCGATATGCGGCGAGCGCAGCAGGTCGAAGCGCTGCCGGCGCGTCGGCAGGGGCACCGGGCCCCGCACCACCGCGCCCGTGCGCTTGGCCGTGTCGACGATTTCGAGCGCCGACTGATCGATCAGCCGGTAGTCGTAGGCCTTGAGCCTGATGCGGATGCGCTGGTTCTCCATGATCCTTTGCCGTTTATTCCGACTACTCGATGATCTTGGCGACGACGCCGGCGCCCACCGTCTTGCCGCCCTCGCGGATGGCAAAGCGCAAGCCCTGCTCCATCGCCACCGGCGTAATCAGCGTCACCACCATCTTCACGTTGTCCCCGGGCATCACCATCTCGG
>DASWEU010000074.1:0-22630 GCA_036394595.1 Burkholderiales bacterium
AACAGACCAAGCAACGCGAAGCCGAGGCGCTAAATCAGAACAAACTGATCAAGCAGTTCGAAGCGGAGCTCGCCAAGCTTCAGGCCGAGCAGAAAAAACGAGCCGATGCCGAGAAGCTGCGCGAGACGGAACTGGCGGAAAAGGCAAATACCGACCCGTCCGCGGTTGCTGCGCGCACTGCGGCTGAGAAAATCAAAGCTGAGCAGGCGGTCAAGACTGAGCAGGATAAGGCCGAACAGGCTAGGGTCGAGCAGTGCAGGCTCGCGGGCGCATCGGACCCGGGCGGGTCGTCGCAGAAGATTTTCCCGAAAGCGGGCGACAACTTCACCTACCAATTTGTTAACCTGGATCGCCGCGATCTGCCCAATTTGGCCGTTGGAGCCACAGTAACGAGCGCGACGGCCGACGTGATTCTGGAGGACGTTGTCACAGAAAGCGCGCGAGTCCAATGGGGACATGTAAAAGGCAATTATGTCGTCAACCTCGGCGCGTCAGTATTCTCGCCCTACCTGGCCTCATTTGAAACGATCTCCCGAGGCAAGGTACTCGCGCCGATCAACAATCACGACAAATCGACTTGCATGATCGGCTGGAGCTGTTTTCTCGAGGCCCGTGTAGTGGGCAACGAGTGTGTAAAGGTACCCGCCGGAACGTTCGATGCAGTCAAAATCGAGATCCGCCAGAACTGGGCTAGCTCAGACGGTCGGAATACCGAGATCGGCGGTAGGGTGTTGACGGTCTGGTATTCCTCGCAAACGAGGCGTGCACTGAAATTTGCGAACCGGGAGAGAGTCACAACCGGCGGCGGCGTCACTGGCAATTTTGACCTCGAGCTGACGAGATACCAGATCAAGTAGATCTCCAAACTTCTCGTGCGGTCTCCACCACCAGGCGGAGCTTTGCTTCCTGCTGCGCGAAGGTCAGGCCGGTGCCCTTCTGGTGGCTGGCGAAGCCGCACTGGGGGGAAATGCAGAGGTTTTCGAGAGGGATGTATTTCGATGCCTGCTTTATTTTTCCGGTCAATGAATTTTTCTCCTCAAGAACCGGGGTTTTCGTCGATACCAGTCCCAACACCACCTTCTTTCCCTCGGGAACAAAGCGAAGTGGTTCAAAGCCTCCGGCGCGCTCCGTGTCGAATTCTAGAAAAAAAATATCTGTTTCAATCAAGGAAAAACATTTTTCAGCGATGCGTTCGTAGCTTCCGGCGGCCATCCACTTGCCGAAGGCATTGCCGCGGCACATGTGCACGCCCACCGTCATGCCGGCAGGCCGGTCGCGGATGGCGCGGTTGATGAGGTCGATGTAGCGGTCGATCAGCCGGTCCGGGTCGTCGCCGCGCGCGCGCACCGCCGCGCGCAGGTTCTCGTCGCATAGAAGCGGCTGCGCCACCTCGTCGATCTGCAGGTATCGCCCGCCGGCCGCGTGCAGCGCTTTGATTTCCGACTGGTAGATTCCCACGACATCGGAGAAAAACTCCTCGATATCCGGATAGACCTTGGGATCGACGCAGGCGTCGCCGCGCGGATAGTGAAGGTAGGACGGCGCCGGCAGGGTGGCTTTTACCGACTTATTCGTCTTTGACAGGCTAAAAGCCACTTCATCGGCCACGATCGGGCCCTGCCGTCTCACTTTTTCCACCGCAATCGGCGCCGAGCCGATGCGGGCCACGTTGCCGGCATCGTCGCGCTGCAGGTCGACGTCGCCGATGGCGTCGGCACGCGAGAAACCCCGCACCTTGGAGACGAAGCCGAGGCGCCAGGACTCGCGGCGGAACTCGCCGTCGGTCACGACGTCCAATCCGAGGCTTTCCTGCCAGCGGATGACGTCGGCGATGCTGTCGTCAATCAGCGACGCATCCTCGAGCAGCGCCGCCGGTCGCAGCAGGCTACCGATGTGCTCGGCGCGGAACGGTGGATGGCCCTGGCTCAAGGGATACACTTTACTCATGCGCACCGACTACGTGCAGCGCTTCCTGTTCGAGGAACTCGACATCCGGGGGCGCCTGGTCTGCCTGACCGGTGCCTGGCGCCACATGCTCGACGGCCGCGCCTATCCGCCGGAGATCACAACCCTGCTCGGCCACACCACCGCCCTCAACGTGCTCCTCGGCGCCAGCCAGAAGGACGCCGGCCGCCTGACGATCCAGGTGCAGGGGTCGGGCCCGGTCAAGCTGCTGGTGGCCGATTGCTCGGCGGAGTTGAGGATCCGCGGCATGGCGCATTTTGAAAATTCTGAATTGAGTGCAGAGAAACAAAGGCAGCTGCTGGGAAACGGCCGGCTCTCCGTCACGCTCGAGGATCGCAAGAGCGGCCAGTTCTACCAGAGCCTGGTGCCGCTCGAGGGCGAGACGCTGGAGGCGATCTTCGAGCACTACCTGTCGCAGTCCGAGCAGGTCGAGGCGTTCCTGCGCCTGCAAGCCGACGACGGCGCCCTGTGCGGCCTGCTGCTCGAAAAGCTGCCCGGCGCGGAGTCGCGCGATCCCGACGGCTGGGATCGCGTCAGGCACCTTGCCGCCACCCTCGCGCTGGACGAGACGCGCGACGCGCAGCCCTATGACCTGCTGACGCGCGTCTTTCCCGAGGAGCTGATGCGTGTCTTCCGGCTCTACCCGGTCGAGTACCACTGCCCCTACGACGAGGGCAAGGTGAAGGACATGCTGCTCGGCCTCGGCCGCCGCGAGGTCGAATCGATCCTCGCCGAGCAGGGCGAGGTCGTGATCCGCAACGAGATTTGCAACCACGAATACCGCTTCGACGCGCCGGCCATCGCCCGCCTGTTTGCCTAAGGAGGCCTCGATGAAGGTCTTTCAGATAATTCTTCTTTCAATTGCAGTCGCTGCATGCACCAAGCCCCCGGAATCCAAGGTCGTGAACAAGGCGGTTGAGCCGCGGGTCGAGGTCGCGGCGCCGGAAGCGCCCAAGGTCGAGGCGCCCAAGCCCGACCCGAACAGGGAGCTCGCCCAGCGCGTCAAGCGCACGCTCGAGAACGACGGCAAGATCGAGGCCGCCGGCATCGATGTCACGGCGGCCGACGGCCTGGTGACGCTGTGGGGGACCGCGGCGACCGAGGACGACAAGGGCCGCGCGACCAGGCTCGCTGTCGGTGTTGCCGGCGTGAAGTCCGTCAACAACCGGCTGACGGTAATACGAGGCTCTTAATCCTTTTCCGGGGGGTTCTTAGTCCTTGGCCTCGGCGCGCCGGCGCGCCAGCGCCGCGCCCGGCCAGCTATCCGAGCGGCTGCGCGCGTACTGTGGCGGGTAGTCGACGGTAACGCCGAAGCGCTCGGCGGCATGCCAGACCCAGCGCGGGTTATCGAGGAAGGCGCGCGCCATCGCGACCATGTCGGCCTTTCCGGAGGCAACGATTTCCTCGGCCTGCTCGGGATCGGCGATCATTCCCACGGCGCGTACCTTGATGTCGACCGCCTTCTTTATTTTTTCGGCAAAAGCGACCTGGTAGCCCGGCGTCACGGGGATCCTCGCGTGAGGCACGGTCGCGCCGCTGGAAACGCAGATGAAATCGAACCCCGCGCGCTGTAGCTCGCGGGCGTAAGCCACCGCGTCATCCGGCGCCCATCCCCCCTCCACCCAGTCCGTCGCGTTGATGCGGATTCCCAGGCCCCGATCCTTGGGCCAGGTCTCGCGCACCGCATGCGCCACCTCAAGCGGAAATTTCATCCGGTTCCTGCCGTACTCGTCCGTGCGCCGGTTCGCGAGCGGCGACAGGAATTGGTGCAGCAGGTAGCCGTGCGCGGAGTGCAGCTCGAGCAGGTCGAAGCCGATGCGCTTGGCACGCAGCGCCGCAGCAACATAGGCCTCTACCAATTTATGCATTTCCCCGGGTGAGAGTTCTGTTGGCAAATGCCAACCTTCTCCGAACGGAATCGCCGACGGCGCCACGGTCTGCCATGGCGATTCGTCGCGCCCCAGCGCCTTGCCGCCCCGCCAGGGCACGTGCGCAGACGCTTTGCGGCCGGCGTGGCCGATCTGGATGCCGATCGGGTGTTTCGTGATCCCGCGGTAGATCTGCACGGCGCGCGCCATGGCGGCCTCGTTGTGATCGCTGTAGAGGCCGGTGCAGCCGTGCGTGATGCGGCCCTCGCGGGTGACGTTCGTCTTCTCGACCACGAAAAGGCCGGCGGCCGAGCAGGCCATCGTGCCCAGGTGCGCCAGATGCCAGTCGGTCATGCTGCCGTCGTCGGCCGAGTACTGGCACATCGGCGAGATGACGATGCGGTTGGGTAGCGTCACGCCGCCGAGCGAAATGGGCGAGAACAGTTTTGACATGCCGTTAGTATAGTTTCATGAGCGCGGCATTGACCGGAGCCTGGCGGCTCCTGAGCTGGTCGGCCCGTCTGTCGGGCGGCGGCAGCGGCTTGCCCTTCGGCGAGCATCCCCGGGGCGTGCTCGTGTACTCGGCCGATGGCACGATGTGCTCGGCATTCATGCATGCGGAGCGCACCCCGCTGGAGACAACCATGGATGAGCTCGCCGCGTGCAGGCGCTATTGGCAGGGCCTGCAGCGCGACGTACCGCCCCGCGAAGGCGAGATCCGGAACCGTCTGCTGCAGGCCGCGCTACGGTTCAACGCCTATGCCGGCCGCTACACGGTGGACGGCGGGCGCATACACCACGACGTGGAAGTGGCGTTGTTCCCGGATTGGATCGGCAAGCGCCTCACGCGGCGCTTTCGCATCGAGGATGGAAAGCTGGCGTTGAGCTTCGAAACGCGGGGGGAGCAGGACACGCTGATCTGGGAACGCCGCTAAGGCGCCGCGACCGCGATGCCTTTCTCGGCGAGCACTTTGCGGATCTCTTTTGCGAACGCCACCGCCCCTGGCTGGTCGCCGTGCAGGCAGAGCGTATCGGCCGACACCGGCACGCGCTTGCCCGACAGGCTGGTGACGTAGCCCTCCTCGACCATCGCCAGCACCTGCTTCACCGACTGGCGCGCGTCCTCGATCATGCCGCCCGGCTGGTCGCGCGGCGCGAGCGTGCCGTCGTCCGAATAGCCGCGGTCGCCGAACACTTCACCGGCAACCGGGATTCCTGCCTTTTTCGCAATTTCAAAATTTTTACTATTGGAAAGAACATACAACATTGCACCCAGATCCTTCCCCGCCTTCACCATCGCTTCCGACAGGCCCTCGTCCACCGCGGCCATGTTGTAGAGGGCGCCGTGGCACTTGATGTGGTGCAGCCGGCTGCCGGCGGCGCGCGCGAAGGCTTCCACTGCGCCGGCCTGGTAGACCACGAGGTCGTACATGTCCTGCGGCGAGATCTTCATCACGCGCCGGCCAAAGCCCTGGATGTCCGGCAACGACGGATGCGCGCCGATCGCCACGCCATGGTCCACTGCCAGGCGCACGGTTTTGCGGATAGTCGCCGGATCGCCGCCGTGGAAGCCGCAGGCGATGTTCGCGGAGCTGATATGCGGCATGACGCCGGCGTCGTCGCCCATTTTCCAGGCGCCGTAGCTTTCGCCCATGTCGCAGTTGAGATCGATTTTCTTCATCGTCCGCTCATTTGCCATACTGCATCGCAATTCCGCGCAGCGCCGCCTCCAGCCTCTTCCTGCCGTGCCGCCGCAGGTCGCTCGCGGTGTCGATCGAGCAGCGCGCGAAGCGCAGGCGGCCGCCCGGCGCGAGCTGCGCGAGCCGCGGCACGTCCGCCGAGGCGATCTCGGCGATGCGCGGGTAGCCGCCGGTAGTCTGGTGATCGGCCATCAGCGCGATCGGCGCGCCGCTCGCCGGCACCTGCACCGAGCCCAGGCAGGTCGGCCCGGATAGTATCTCATCGGTCTCGGCCCGCACGAGCGCCGGCCCGACCAGGCGAAAGCCCATGCGGTTCGATTCGGGCGCGATGCGCCACTCCGTCTCCAGGAACGCGCGCCGGTTCGCCGCATCGAAGCTCTCGGCATGCTGGCCGTCGACGACGTGCAGCAGGATCGGCTCCCGGTCGGCGAGGGTCAGCGGAGGAGCGGACCATCGGACACTGTTGTCTTTTGTCTGTTTCAAAAGATCAAACATCTGGAAAGACTCCTGATTGCGCAACTCCAATACATCCCCTGCCTTGAGCGCCCTGCCCTTGAAGCCGCCGAAACGCCCCGGCAGGAAGGTGCTGCGGCTGCCGAGCACCGGCTCGAGCGCGAGGCCGCCGGCGACGGCGAGGTAGGCGCGCGCGCCGCGCACCACGCGGCCGACACGCAGCCGCTCGCCGGAGTCGACCCGCAGCGGGCGGTTGTGCGGCAGCTCGCCGTCGAACTCCGCGCCGCAGAGCGCGACCAGGCAGGGCGCCGAGAACTCGATCTCGGGACCGATCACCGTGATTTCGAGCGCCGCTTCGCCCGGCGGATTGCCCACCAGCGCGTTGGCGATCGTCAGCGCCACCGGGTCCATCGCGCCGCCCGGGCAGAGACCGACGCTCTGCAAGCCGTGGCGGCCGAGATCCTGCACCGTGGTGAGCAGGCCCGGACGCATCACGCGCAGGCTCATCGCTTCTCCAGGCGCAGGAACTCGTCGCGCTCCACCGGCCGGAACTTCACGCGGTCGCCGGTGGCGAACAGGCTCGGCTCCTGGCGCCCGGCGTCGAATACGGTGAGCGGCGTGCGGCCGATCACGTTCCAGCCGCCCGAGATGGCGTAGGGATAGACCACGGCCTGCTCGCCGGCGATGGCCACCGAGCCGGCCGGCACCACGATGCGCGGCGTCGCCCGGCGCGGCACCGCGAGCGCGGGGTCGAGGCCGCCCATGTAGGCGTGGCCCGGCGCGAAGCCGATCATCAGCACGCGGTAGGTGCCGGCGGCGTGGCGATCCACGATCTCCTGGATCGGGAGCTTTGTTTTTTCAGAAACTTCGTTCAGGTCCATGCCGAATTCCGGGGCGTAGCACACCGGCACCTCGACCGTGCGCAGGACGTCGGTTCCTTTGGGCAGCCCGGCCTCGAGGCAGGCGCCGACCAGCGCCGCGGCAAGCTCCTGCGCATTGCCCTCGAAGGCAGGATCGAAATGCAGCGCCAGGCCGCCGAGCGCGGGCACGATGTCGCGCACCTCCGGCCGCCCGAGAGCGTGCACCGCAGTCGCCAGCCGCTGCACCATGGCGTTCACTTCCAGGTCCAGCGTGCGGGAAAACTCGACGTAGGCGGCGAGGTCGCCGAGCGCGACGACCTGCAGGGGCTTTATGGCCGTGGCGCCCTCGGCACGGCGACGCCGATCATGCAGTCGCGGCTGACGAGCGCGGCGAGCCGCTCCTCGCTCCAGCCCTCTGTGCCCGCGGGACGCATCGGCAGCACCAGGTAGCGCATGTCAGCGGTCGAGTCATGAACTCGAATTTGAATTCCTTGATCGACGTTCAATCCGAACTCTGCGAGAACCGCCCGCGGCTCTCTCACCATCCGCGAGCGGTAATTGCGCGACTTGTACCACTCGGGCGGCAGGCCGAGGAGCACGCGCGGATAGCAGGAGCACAGCGTGCAGACGATGGCGTTATGCACCTGCGGCGTGTTCTCGACGACCACCAACTTGAGCGCGGGAATTTCCAGGCCCAGCTGTTCACAAGCTTTTGTTCCATCCTGGAGAAGATTTTTTTTAAAAGACGGGTCAACCCAGGCCCGCGAGACCACCCGGGCCCCGCGCTCGGGCGTGCGCGCGGTCATCTCCGCCACCTCGCGCCGCAGCTCTTCTTCGGTGAGCAGGCCCTTCTCCACCAGCAGCTCGCGCAGCGTAACTTCCATCAGCTGGTAGTAGGACAGCGGCCGGTACTTGCCCTGGTCCTTCATGCGGCTTCCAGCCAATGCTGGAAGATCTCGATTTCGACCACGTCCCGCGGGCTGCCCTGATAGTCCGGCCACACCTCCCGCTGCAGGAAACGCACGCGGTACAAGGGCTGCGCGGGAAGTCCGTCGCGCATCTGCGCCAGCTCCTCGGGGTTGGGAAACGCGCCGCACAGCCGCTCGACCTCGCCGACCTGGCCGCGGATGTAGAAAGGGGTGCGGATATGGCCGATCGGGAAAGCCTTCAGCACCTTGACGCGGTCACCGGCCTTGAACCTAGCGGGAACCACGCTGCTCCACTTCCAGCATCTTGCGCGCCAGCTCCGCGCTGGTGATCAGCCCGCGCTGCAGCGCCGCCTGCGCCAGCGAAACGATCCAGCGCTCGTAGTAAGTCATGCGGTCGTAGGCGTCGGGCGGCAGCTGCTCGATGTGCCGGCGCCGCTCGTCGACGGTAATGCCGTGCGCGCGCATCAGCCAGGTCATCGCATCCACGCGCCGCTCCCACTCGGCATAGTCGTGCTCGACCGGCTCGACCTTGCCGGCCGGCAGCCCGCCCATGTCGTGATGGCTGCGCTCGATCATGCCACCCACTCCGATACGGGGGCGTTTGCCTCGTGCAGGGGCTGGCAAATGATGTCCACCAGGGTCGGCCCTGGATGTTCAATCGCTTTTTTCAAAGCATCCTTTAGTTCTGAAGGCGTTTTAACGGTAAAACCCCTGACCCCAAAAGCCTCTGCGACCTTGGCGTGATCCGTCACGCCGAAGTCCACCGAGAAGTAGCGCCCGCCGTAGCCCGTTTTCTGCCCGGCCTTGATCCAGCCGTAGACGGCGTTCGCGATGACGATGAAAGTGATCGGCATCTTGTAGCGCACGACAGTTTCGAGCTCGCCCACGCACATGCCGAAGCTGCCGTCGCCCATCACCGCCACCGTCTTCACCGACGGGCGGCCGACGTGCGCACCGACCGCGGCGGCAAGCGCATAGCCGAGCGCGCCGTGGGCGCGGTTCGAGAAATACCGCCGGCCTGTGCCCTTCACCGTGTAGTACGCGGACAGGTACGGGCACGGCGTGCCCGGATCCGCCACCACGATGGCGTCCTTGTCCAGCACCTTCTGCAGCTCGTAGACGACACGCTCCGGGTTGATCGGCGTGCCGGACGCCAGCGCAAGGGTTTCGAATTTCTGGAATTTGTCCTGTTTCGCCTTTTCGACGAAGGACAAATCCTTCAGGGATTCAGCAACACCTTCCGTCAATGCAGCGAGGCAGAGCTTCGCATCCCCGATCAGCGGCACGTCGACCGGGTAGTTCTTTCCCGGCACGGCAGGGTCGACATCGATGTGGATGATGCGCGCGGCGCCGGGGGCCGGGTGGCGCCAGCGTTCGGTGGTGACGGATCCCGCGCGGCAGCCGGCGAAGATCACCAGGTCGGCGCCGTCGACAATGGCGCGCGTTTCGGGCGTGCCGCCGTTCGAGCCCACCACGCCCACCGAGTGTGCGCAGCGCTCGTCCACCGAGCCCTTGCCGCTGATGGTCGTGGCGACGGGCGCGCCGATTTTCTCCGCCAGCGCACAAAGCTCTTCTTCTGCGTGGGAAAGAATGACTCCGCCTCCGCAGATGAAAAGCGGATTTTTGGATTTCCTCAAAAGACGAACCGCAAGATCAACAAAGGAGGAATCCGGCCCTACGCGGCGGGACGGATAGCTTCCCAGCGTCGGATCGGCCCAGACGTCGGAGCGGTCCACCGGGCTGTTCTGCACGTCGAACGGCAGCGCGAGGTGCGCGGCGCCGGGGCGGCCGGTGGTCATGGCCTCGAAAGCGGCGCGGAAGCTGCGCGGGATGTCGGCCGGGCGGTCGATCACCGCGTTCCACTTGGTGACCGGCTTCATCAGGTTCTTCTGGTCAAGTTCGGTCAAGGTAAAACGATTTCTTGAAGAAACCGAAATATCCGTGTTGATCCCGAGCACCGGAATCGAGGATTCGTTGGCCTCGACCAGGCCCGGCAGGAGGTAGGTCGCGCCGCCGCCGGAGGGACCCTCGCAAACGCCGACTTTTCCGGTGACCCGCGCGTAGCCATCGGCCATGTAGGCCGCATGCCGCTCGTCGCGCGTCAGGACATGCCTGATGGTATTTTTTGACAATGCGTCGTAGAGCGGCAAGCTGGTATCGCCGCACAGGCCGAAGATCACCTCGACCCCATGCGCCTTGAGCATCTCGACGGCCGCCTCGGCACCGGACAGCGTCGCGAGTTCCACCGCCTTGTTCACGCCGGTTATATTAGCGCGCCATGAGCGTCGCCGAGCGACAGGTACCTCCCCCGGGCGAGCTCGCCCTCGATCACGTCGCGCATTACGTCGCGGACCTCGACGCGGCGGCGCGCGTCATGGAGGCGCTGGGCCTGGTGGTCACGCCGCGCTCGGCGCATCGCATCCGCGGCAGGCTCTCCGGCACGGCGAACCGCTGCGTGATGCTCGAGCGCGGCTATATCGAGATCGTCGCGCCGCAGCCGAAGCACGGCCTGCGCCTCGCCTGCTTCGGTACGCCGGATGCCGCGGCCGAGCATCGCCGCCTGCGGGACCACGGATTCGAACCGCCGCCCATGATCGATCTGAGCCGGAAGATTTTCGGCAATAAGACCGTCCGATTCAATGTCTCAATCACGCAAAAGATGCCCGAAGGAAGGGTGCAGTACGTCGAGCACCTGACGCCGCAGCTTCTCTGGCAGAAGCGGTATGTCAACGCACTCCGGCTTGAAGGGCTGTTCGTCGTGGCGAAGAACCCGGCGAAGGCCGCGGCACGCTGGGCACGCTTTGCCGGATTGATTCCGGAGCGCACCGAAAACGGCATACGCCTCGAGACGGCGCGCGGATGGGTTCTCGTTGCCCGCCGCTTTCCCTGGAAGACGCCGGCCGCGCAAGCGCACGCCGGCTCTGCGGTCAGCGCGCTCGCCGGCTATCAGCTCGGCTGCAGTCATCCGCAGGCGCTCGCCGCGCGTTGCCGGAAGGCGGGCATCGAAGTGAACAAGTTCGGCTCCCGCTACGTCGGCATTCTGCCCGCGGCGCTCGGCGGCGCATTGGTGTTCGGTTAGAATCGCCCACCACCTCAGGAGGGGGATATGAGACTTTCAAGAATCGTTGGTCTGGCCGCGCTGGCGCTGTTTTCCACCGCCGCGCTGTCGCAGACCATCAAGATCGGCTTCATCACCAGCTACTCCGGCCTGAACGGCAACCTCGGGCCCTACATGGAGCGCGCGGTGCGCCTGTACATCAAGGAGCACCAGAAGGATCTGCCGGCCGGCGTCAAGATCGAGCTGCTCATCCGCGACGATACCGGCCCCAACCCGGACAAGGCGCGCCAACTCGCGCAGGAGCTGGTGGTGCGCGAGAAGGTGGACCTGCTCGCCGGCGTGATCTTCACGCCCAACGCCATGGCCATGGCGCCGATCGCCACCGAAGCCAAGGTGCCTTTCGTCATCATGAACGCCGGCACTTCGGTCATCACCACGCGCTCGCCGTATATCGCGCGCGTCTCGTTCACGCTGTGGCAGTCGAGCTACCCGCTCGGCCAGTGGGCCGCCAAGAAATTCAAGACCGCGTATTCGCTGGTGAGCGACTTCGGCCCGGGCCATGATTCGGAGGAGGCCTTCATCAAGAGCTTCACCGAGGGCGGTGGCAAGATGCTCGGCAACGTGCGCGTGCCGCTGCAGAACCCGGACTGGGCGGCCTACATGCAGCGCGTCAAGGACGCCAAGCCCGATGCCCTCATGGTGTTCATCCCGGCCGGCAAGACGGCGACCGCGGTGATGAAGAACTTCTCCGACCTCGGCCTCGCCCAGGCCGGCATCAAGCTGATCGGCCCGGGGGACATCACCACCGACGAGGAGTTGCCCAACATGGGCGACGTCGCGCTCGGCGTGCTGACCGTGCACCATTACTCGGCCGCCGCCGATCGCCCGGCCAACAAGGCCTTCGTCGCCGCCTGGAAGAAGGAATACGGCGCCAGCGAGACGCCGAACTTCCTCTCCGCGGCCTCCTGGGACGGCACCGACATGATCTTCCAGGCGATCAAGGCGCAGAAGGGCAAGCTGAATCCGGACAAGACCATGGAGATCTTCAAGGCGTACCAGAACGCCAACAGCCCGCGCGGGCCGATTTCGATCGACCCGGAAACGCGCGACATCGTGCAGAACGAGTACCTGCGCGAGGTGCGCCGCGTCGGCGCCAACGTGGCCAACGTCGAAATCGAGACGGTGGGCACCGCGGTGAAGGATCCCTGGAAGCAGCTCAAGAAATAAAGCAGCCCAGATCCTGGGGGAGTTCCTCTCTTCAGTCGTAAGCGTCGCCTTCCACGGCGTCGCTTACGGCATGATCCTGTACGTCATTTCCGTCGGCCTGTCGGTGACGATGGGCCTGATGGGCTTCGTCAACCTGGCGCACGGCGTATTCGCCATGGCGGGCGGCTTCCTGCTCTCCACCGCCATGTCGCGTTTCGGCATTCCTTTTCCGCTGGCGATCGTTTTCTGCTTTTTCGCGGTCGCACTGCTGAGCGTCGTCTTTGAAAGGCTGCTCTACTCGCGCCTCTACGCGGCAGGCGAGCTCTCGCAGGTGCTGTTCTGCATCGGCCTGATCCTGGTGTGCATGGCGGTGGCGCGGATCATCTACGGCAACCTCGCCGCGCCCATCTTCCTGCCCGATTATCTGCGCGGGCAGGTGCAGGTGATGGGGCGCGATTTCCCGACCTACCGGGTCTTTCTCATCGGCTTCAGTACCGTAATAATTTTTTCATTGTGGTTCGGCGTGGAGCGCACGCGCTGGGGCGCGATGGTCCGCGCGGCGGTCGATAACCGCGCCATGGCGCAGTCGGTCGGCATCAACACGCGCCGCCTGTTCATGCTCACCTTCGCGCTCGGCAGCGGCCTCGCCGGCCTCGGCGGTGCGCTCGGCGCCGACATCCTGCCGGTGCAGTGGGGCTATCCCTTCGAGCACCTGGTCTACTTCCTGATCGTGGTCGCCGTCGGCGGCCTCGGCAGCCTGCGCGGGCCTTTCGTCGCGGCGCTGCTGATCGGCGTCGCCGATACCGCCTGCAAGTACTGGATTCCGGCCTTCGGTGCGTTCCTCGTCTACGCCGCAACCATCGCCATCTTGCTGTGGCGGCCGCAGGGCTTGTTTGGAGTCCGCGCGTGAGTGGCTATAGCGCTGATCCCCGGATCCGCTGGACGGAGTGGATCCCGTGGGTACTCGCCATTGGCTTCTTCTTCGCATTGCCCGAGTACCTGTCGCTCGGCGCGCGCGTGCTGGTGTTCATCCTGTTCGCACTGTCGCTCGACCTGATCCTGGGCTACGCCGGCATCATCACGCTGGGCCACAGCGCGTTCTTCGGGCTGGGCGCGTATACCGCCGGCATCCTGGGCGCGAAAGCCGGTATTACGGATCCGTTCATTCAACTGTTTTTCGCCGGCGGTGCCGCCGCTCTTCTCGGGCTCGCCACCGGCGCGGTGATCCTGCGCACGCGGGCGCTGACGCTGCTCATGCTCACGCTCGCCATCACCGCCATCCTGCTCGAGATCGCCAACAAGGCGACCAACCTCACCGGCGGCGCCGACGGCCTGTCGGGCGTGCAGGTGGCGCCGATCCTCGGACTGTTCCGCTTCGACCTCTACGGCAAGACGGCTTTCCTCTACTGCCTGGTCGCGCTGCTGCTCGGCTGGTGGGCGGTGCGCAGGATCATCTACTCGCCCTTCGGCGCCATGCTCACCGGCATCCGCGAGAACCGCGCGCGCATGCACGCCGTCGGCTCGCCGGTGTACTGGCGGCTGGTTCTCGTCTACACCATCTCCGCCACCATGGCGGGCGTCGCCGGGGCGCTCCTCACCCAGACCAACCAGTTCGTCGGCCTGAACGTGCTCGGCCTCGAGCCTTCCGGCGACATCCTGGTGATGCTGATCCTCGGCGGCGTCGGCCGCCTCTACGGCGCCTTCATCGGGCCGGTGGTCTACCTCGTCGCGCAGGACTACCTCGCCAAGCAGTACCCCGAATACTGGTACCTCGGCATCGGCGCACTTCTCATCTTCGTCGTGCTTTTTGCCCGAGGAGGAATTCTCGGGATCATGGACAAATGGCTGTTCTCGAAACACAAAAGCTCTGCAAAAGCTTCGGCGCCCTGACGGTTGCCGACAACCTCGACTTCCGGCTCGAGCCGGGGGCGCGTCACGCCTTGATCGGACCGAACGGGGCGGGAAAGACGACGTTCGTCAACATGCTGACGGGAGCCCTCGCGCCGACGTCCGGCAGGATTTTTTTGAATGACGAAGAAATAACCAATAAGAACCAGGCGGCGCGCGTCGGCCGCGGCCTCGGCCGCACCTTCCAGATCACTACGCTGTTCCGCAACCTGCCGGTGCTCGACAACGTGGCCCTGGCGGTGGCGGAGCGGCGCGGCGATGCGCTTCGTATGTGGCGCCCCGCTTCCTCCCACAGGGAAATCATCGAAGAAAGCCGGGAGCTGCTGGCGAAGCTGGGGCTGGCCGACGAGGCGGCGACGACCGCCCAGGAGCTGCCCTACGGCAAGCAGCGCCTGGTGGAGATCGCCATCGCGCTCGGCCTGAGGCCCAAGGTCCTGCTGCTCGACGAGCCGGCCGCAGGGGTGCCTTCCGCGGACTCCAAAAGATTTTTAGAAATATTAGAAAAATTGCCATCTGAAATCGCCGTTCTCATCATCGAGCACGACATGGACCTGGTGTTCCGCTTCGCCCAGCGCATCACGGTCATGGTGCAGGGCCAGGTACTGGTCGAGGGCGCGCCTGCCGACATCGCCGCCGACAAGCGCGTGCGCGACGTCTACCTCGGCGAGGCAACGCATGGCTGACGCGCTGAGGGTTTCAGGTGTCCGCGCGGGCTACGGGGAGACGGTGATCCTTGAGGACGTGGCCTTCGAGCTCCCCGAGCGCGGCTCGCTCGCCGTTCTGGGGCGAAACGGCGTCGGCAAATCGACGCTCCTGGCTACCGTGATGGGGCACACGACTTTTCACTCCGGAAAAATGCTTTTTCATGAGCAATCGGTAGAAGCCCTCCCCGTCTACGAACGTTGCCGCCTTGGAATCGGATACGTACCGCAAGAGCGGCTGATCTTTCCTTCGCTCAGCGTCGAGGAGAACCTCATGGTGGCCAGCCGTCCTGGCCGCTGGACCCTTGAGCGCGTCTACGACCTCTTCCCGCGCCTCTCCGAGCGCAAGCACCACCGTGGCAACCAGATCTCCGGCGGCGAGCAGCAGATGCTCGCCATCGGCCGCGCGCTGATGGGCAACCCCACCCTGCTGCTGATGGACGAGCCGCTCGAAGGCCTCGCGCCCATCATCATCGAATCGCTCCTCAAGGCCCTCAAGCGCCTGATCGCGGAAGACTCCCTCGCCGTGATCCTGGTCGAGCAGCACGCCAAGCTCGCGCTTCAGGTCACCCAGGACGCTCTCGTCATGTCCCGCGGCCGCGTCATCCACCGCGGCCCCAGCGCCGCCCTCCTCGCCGACCCCGACCGCCTCGCGAGCCTCGTCGTCGCGCAGTAGCAAACCGGGGCCAGAGCCCGGTTTCCATTCATGCGCTTTAGCCCGTTGTCCGGCATCGGGAGACGAATCTGCGCTTGTCCTTTTCCTGCGGCCTATCCTGACCGCCGATTACCCATCGAATTGCGTAACGCTCTGATTCGAGATGGCATCGACAGGGGTTGCCGGAATTCGGGTCTAAGATAGGCCGCAATACTTCTTTTGATTGAACGTTAGGCGTCTTATGTTCCGCAAACTACTTGCCGCCATTGGTCTTGGTGTTAGCGCTGTCTCCGGGGCAACGGCAAGTCCGCCGTATTCGCCTTACACAAGCGAAGCCGCCAACGCGATCTACAACTTGCTGTTCTGCGATGACTCCGCCGCTTTCAAGGCGAAGCGGGGGGAGAGCCCCACCCCTTGGCAAGCAGCTCTCTTCTCCGTTCCGGCCAATGTGCCGGCCGTAGAGACCCTGGCGTCCGATGCCTCCCAAGAGGGACGAATTCGGTACCTGGCCTTCTCAAAGCTCCGCGAGCTTGGTAGGCCGGTCCCAGCCAAGAAGTTACTAGGCGTCATCGTTGAGGTACCTCTCGCAGGCGGCCTCGACGCACTGGCCGCGTTCTCGGAGGGTGGCGTACGCTATGTCAACCAGTCAGGAAAGCTCGTCGTCGTTGAAGGGGTTGCAAGTTTTCTACCGATGGTCAAGCGCTTGTTCGCCGCCTCAGAGCTAGTGGTGTCCCGGATTGGACCGTCCGACAAACCACGACTAGCTCCACCCACGCAAAGCAATGTGCGCCTAACTTTCTTGGTTTCGGATGGCTTGTACTTTGGTGAAGGCCCAATGTCAGTGATGCAGCGCGATGCCATGGCCGGACCTATTATTCAGCAAGCAACCGAGTTGCTGCAGGCAGTTGTAGCAACGGGCACAAAATGAAGATGCCTAACCCCGCAATCGACAGCGACACTTGGCAAGCGCCGTCGGCGCTCGCGCGTGCGCGTCATTGCGAACGTTAGGTAGCGCTTGTGCGAACCGCTCTCTTTCTCGCCGCAGGATTGTTGCTGCTAGGTGCAGCTCTTCTGTTGGGAAAGCTTTTTTCCTCCCACTATCCCAGCGCCACGTTCGCGGCAACCGTCGCGTATGTCGGCCTCTGGCTGATTGTCGCCGGCGTCAACATGTGGGTCGGCGTCGCGAAGGCTGGTTATTCGGTTGCCGATGAGCTGCCGATATTTCTGCTCATCTTCGGCGTACCGGCAGCCGTAGCCTTCCTGCTCAAATGGAAGGTTGTCTGATACGACGACCCCGAGCGCCTGGCGAGTTAGCGTAGCCTCTGCCAGTAGACGGCGGTCCAGTCCACCTTGACGATTTCCTCGGTGATGCCGTGGCGCTCACGGTAGTCAGTGACCGCCTGGCGGCAGGCGCTGATGTCGTTGTAGTCGTCGATGATGCAGTAGCCGCCGGGCTGGAGCTTCGAGTAGAGGCTCTCCAGCGCATCAATGGTGGATTCGTAGAGATCACCGTCAAGGCGCAGCACGGCCAGGCGCTCGATCGGGGCCGTCGGCAGCGTGTCCCGGAACCAGCCCTTGAGGAAGAGCACCTGCTCGTCGAGCAGGCTGTAGATGCGGAAATTGTCCTGCACGTCCTCGAGCGATACCGCGAGTTCCTTGAAGCGGTTGAACTCCAGCTTTGCGTCCAGTGGATACTTCGCCGCGTCGGGCGCCGGCAGGCCTTCGAAGGAATCAGCCGCCCAGACGCGGCGGTCGGTCACGCCGTGGGCTTTCAGGATGGCACGCATCAGGATCACCGAGCCGCCGCGCCACACCCCGGTTTCGATCAGGTCGCCCGGCACGTCCTTCGCGATCACGTCCTCGACGCAGAACTGCAGGTTCTCGAGTCGCTTGAGGCCCACCATGGTGTGCGCGCAGGACGGCCAGTCGCGGCCCTCGACACGCAGGTCCGGGTCGTAGGCCGCGATCTTGCCGTGCAGCATGTTCAGGTCGCCGTAGACCAGGTTGGTCAGGCACAGCTTCAGCAGGTCGAGGTAAAGGTCTTTGGTGCTCATGGCGGGGAAGCATGCCCGGTGGCGAGCGCCGCGAGCTCGCGCGGCGACGCGTGCGCCTTGTTGCCGCGCCAGACGACGTGCAGATCCGGGCGCAGAAGGATGAGGTCGAAGCCGTAGAGGTCCCGCGCGGCGGCTTCCGGGATGTCGAGCACTTGGAAGGGTGCCTTTAGAGAAATCATTTCTTTTTGAAGACCAGAAGCGTCTTCTTTCGTACCGGCAATCCGTAGCAGCGTATAGCCGCTGCCGATGCGGTCCTGAATGGCCTTGTGGCCGTCGAGCCAGACGTGCGGCAGGCGGGCGCCGGGCCAGGTGGTGGGGACATATTCGCGGAATTCGTGCGCGGGGCCGCCGAGCTCCCCGGCGATGAGCGGCGAGCCTTCGTAGCGGTAGCCGAGCTCGGCGCCGATCATTTCGTTGGATTTACGCTGCTCGACTTCGGCGACCCTGACGAGCTCGTCCAGGTTCGCCCACAGGCCGCGCCACTTGCGCCGGCCCTGCGAGGCGTAGGTCGAGGCGGCGACGTTGCGGCCGCCGACCTGGCGGCGCTCGATCTCGTAGGAGGCGAGGAGCTGCGGCCCGCCCCAGCCCTGGAGAGTGCCGGCGAGCTTCCAGGCGAGGTCGATGGCGTCGCCGACGCCGCCGTTCATGCCGAGGCCGCCGGTGGGGATGACGAGGTGCACCGCGTCACCGGCGAGGAACACGCGCCCTTTGCTAAAGTGGTCGGCGAGCAGCAGATTCTGCTTCCACTCGCCGACGTAGAGCATCTCGTACTTCACTGGGACGCCGATGGTCTTCTCGAACTGCCCCCGCATGTCCTCGTCGCGCTCCAGCGTCGCGTGCAAGGTCCAATGCTTCGTCGAGTCCTGCATGATGAGGAAGGTCGCCTTGTCGTCGGCCACGTGATAGTGGCGCCCGTGCCCCGGGCCACCGCTGATCGGGATGCGATCGAACAATTCATCGCAGCGGTAAAGCGCCTGGCGGAAGCGCAGCAAGTTGCCGTCGCCGCTCAGCTTGATGCCGAGCTGCTGGCGCACCAGGCTGCCGCCGCCGTCACAACCGACCAGATATCGGGAGATGAGGGTTTGGATTTTTCCGCTGGTCTTTATTTTTGTGGAGACGGAAACATCGTCCTGCTGAAAAGACAAAAACTCGCAGCCATAACGAACAGTCACTGAAGGCAGTGTCTCGGCGATGGACTTCAGGAGCGGCTCGAGGGTGTACTGCGAGATGAGCTGGTAGGGCTCGAGCGGCAGCGTGCCGTCGGTGCACTTGTCGATCTCGCGACGCGCCGCGTCGACCGAGGGGTATTCATGGTGCAGCAGCGGCGGCTGGTTGAGCGCCTTGACGATGTAGACGTCCATCGGCACGTCGGCGCGCAGGCCGGCGGCGCGCACTTTGCCGACGATGCCCATGCGCCGGAAGATTTCCATGGTGCGCGCATTGCAGCGCTCCATCTTCGGCAGGAACTGCGGCGCGTCCTTGCGCTCGATGAGCGTGCAGCGCACGCCGGCCTGTCCGAGCGCGATGGCGAGCACCAGGCCGACCGGCCCGGCGCCGACGATGAGGACTTCGGTGTCGATCAAGGGCTGCATGATAATAGGCGATCGTTCGAGGAGGCGTCATGAGAGTGCTTCTTTGCCTGTTCTGTTTCGCAGCGTTGCCGGCATTCGCGCAGCCCGATGCGCGGCTGGTGGAAGACCTGGTCGCCGCCAACCGCATCCTCGCCCAGGACGGCATCCTCGACGGCTGGGGCCACGTCAGCGTGCGCCTCGGGCCCGACCGCTTCCTGATGTCGCAGGCGGTGGCGCCCGGCCAGGTCACGGCGAAGGACCTGTACGTGTGGGATCTCGAGGCGAAGCCCGTCGGCGGCAAGCCGCGCGACATGTACAGCGAGCGCTACATCCACGCCGAGATCTACCGCGTGCGCCCCGACGTCATGGCCGTGGTCCACAACCATGCGCCGGCGCTCATTCCGTTCGGCGTCACCGGCGTGCCGCTGCGGCCGATGTACCACCGCTCTTCCTTCATCGGGCTGGGCGTGCCGGTGTTCGAGATCCGCGAGTCCTTCGGCATGACCGACATGCTGATCCGCAATGCGAAACTGGGCGCCGGCCTGGCGGCGAAGCTCGCCGACAAGCCCGCGATCCTCATGCGGGGCCACGGCGTGACCGTGGTCGGTCAGTCGATTCCGCGCGTCGTGTCGCGCAGCATTTTCCTCGCGCTGAATGCCACGCTGCAGCAGCAGGCCATGGCGCTGGGCGCACCGATCACGTACATGGACCCCGAGGAGACGCGCCTGATCGAGGAGCGCGAAGGCCACGGCCTGGCGCGCGCCTGGGAAGGCTGGAAGGCCAGGGCGATGGCGAAGTAGTATGTGCGCCGTGCTGAAAAGACTGCTCGTCATCGTCGCGGCATTGGCGCTTGCCGCAGCGGCGCAGGCTGAAGAATTCCCGTCGCGGCCGGTGCGCATCATCGTGCCCTACACGCCGGGCACCGGCGCCGACATCCTGGCGCGCGTCGTCGGCGTGAAGCTCGGCGAGCGCTGGAAGGAGCCGGTGGTGGTCGACAACCGGCCCGGCGCCACGGGAAATATCGGCACCGATTTCGTGGCGAAGAGCGCCCCCGACGGCTACACGCTGCTCCTCGCGGCGACCTCGTTCTCCACCAATCCGTCGCTCACCGCACCCCTGCCCTACGACCCGGTGAAGAGCTTCGCGCCGATCGTGCTGGTGGCGACGAGCACGCTCGCCCTGGTGGTCAACCCGGAGCTGCCGGCGAAGACCTTCGCCGAGTTCCTCGAGCTGGTGAAGCGCGAGCCGGGCAAGCTCTACTACGGCTCGCCGGGCAACGGCGGCATCCAGCACCTCGCCATGGAGCTCCTCAAGCTCGAGACCGGCATGGACATGGTGCACGTGCCCTACAAGGGCCTCGGCGGCGCAATGTCGGATGTCATTGCCGGCCATATCCCGGCGATGATCTCGGCGACGCAATCGGTGTCGCCGCATTTCCATTCGGGGAAGCTCCGCATGCTGGTGCTGATGAGCGCCGAGCGCCAGAGCGCCTTCCCCGGCGTACCGACGCTGCGCGAGCTGGGCTACCGCAATCTCGAGGTCGACACCTGGTACGCCCTGTTCGCGCCGGCGGGCACGCCGACCCAACTCATTGCTAAATTGAATTCAGAGGTAAATCATTCCCTGAAAGACGCGGAGACCCGCGAACTGCTGGCGAAGCAGGGTCTCTATGCGCGCGGCGGCAGCTCCGCCGAGCTCGCGGCCATGCTCGGGCGCGAGCTTGCCCGCTGGTCGCGCGTCGTTACCGCCGCCGGCATCAAGGCAGACTGAATGACCGAACTCGAAGACCTGGTGGCGGCCTACCGCATCCTCGCGGCGCACGGCGTGATCGACGCCTACGGGCACGTGAGCCTGCGCTCGCCGAAAAACCCGAAGCGCTATTACCTCGCGAAATCCATCGCACCGGAAAAGGTGCGGCCCGAGGACCTGATCGAATACGACCTTGACAGCAAACCCCTCGATGACAATGGGCGCGAATCGGTGCGCGAGCGCTTCATCCACGGCGAGATTTTCAAGACCCGCCCGGAGGTGATGGCGGTGGTGCACAACCACTCGCCTTCGGTGGTGCCCTTCAGCGTCACCAACGTGCCGATGCGGGCGATCTTCCACATGGCGGCTTTCGTTGGCGAGGGCATCCCGAACTTTGAGATCCGCAAGGTGGAAAAAGGAACGGATTTGCTGGTAAAGACGCCGAAGCTTGGTGCCGCGTTGGCAAAAACATTAGGTAAAAAACCTGCAGCACTGATGCGCGGTCATGGATCGGTGGTGGTGGGCGAGAACCTGCCGCGAGCGGTGGGCCGCAGCATCTACCTCGAGCTGAGCGCCAAGCTGCAGATGCAGGCACGGCTACTCTCGCCGAAAATAACTTATCTCGATGCTGCAGAAGTCCGGGCGTCGAACCCCGTGCAGGACTACAAGCGCGCGTGGCCGCTGTGGCGCGAGAAGGCGCTGAAGGATCTGTGAGCGCCGATCTTTGCGCGCTTACGGCGACGGAGCTTCTGGAGGGCTACCGGAAGCGGGAGCTCTCCCCGGTCGAGGTCGCGCAAGCGGTGCTGAAGCGGATCGAGACGTTGAATCCGCGCTTCAATGCTTTTTGCTTCCTGGAAGAAGAAAAGACCCTTGAAGACGCGAAAGCGAGCGAAGCCCGCTGGTCGGCGGGCCAGCCGCAAGGCTTGCTCGACGGCGTGCCGGTGTCCATCAAGGACATCATCCTCACCAAGGGCTGGCCCACCCTCCGCGGCTCCATGACCGTAGCCCCTACGGGCCCCTGGGAGGACGACGCGCCCGCCACCGCGCGCCTGCGCGAGCACGGCGCAGTGATCCTCGGCAAGACCACCACGCCGGAATTCGGCTGGAAGGGCATCACCGACAGCGCGCTCACCGGCATCACGCGCAACCCGTGGAACCCGCAAAAGACGCCCGGCGGCTCCTCCGGCGGCGCCGCGGCCGCGGTTGCCGCGGGCATGGGCCCGCTCGCCGTGGGCACCGACGGCGGCGGTTCGATCCGCATTCCCTGCGGCTTCACCGGCCTGTTCGGCCTCAAGCCCTCGTTTGGTCGCGTGCCGGCCTGGCCGCTCTCGCCTTTCGGCACGGTGGCCCACGTCGGGCCGATCACGCGCAGCGTCGCCGACGCGGCGCTGATGCTCAATGTGCTCTCGCTGCCGGATGCGCGCGACTGGCACGCGCTGCCGCGCGAATCGCGCGACTGGCGTACCGGCCTCGACCTCGGCGTCAAGGACCTGCGCATCGCCTACTCGCCGGATCTGGGTTATGCGAAGGTCGATCGGGAAGTTGCCGACCTTGTACGCAGTTCAATGAAAGTATTTGAAGACCTCGGGGCGAAGGTCGAACAAAAAGACCCAGGCTTCGAGAACCCGGAGCCGATCTTCCGGACGCATTGGTTTTCCGGGGCGGCTTTCCTGATGAAAACCGTAAAACAGAAGAAACTGGTCGATCCAGGCCTGCTTGCGGTGGCCGCAGAAGGGGAAAAAATCACCGCCCACGAGCTCCTCGACGCGCAAATGCAGCGCGGCGCGCTCGGCGCCCGCATGAACCTGTTCCACCGGGATTGGGACTTGCTCGTCACGCCGACGCTCGCGATTCCGGCCTTCGACGCCGAGAAGAAGGCCGCCGACGCCATGCTGCACAACCGCTGGATCGACTGGACGCCCTTCTCCTTCCCCTTCAACCTCACCCAGCAGC